>DATFFA010000179.1:0-25836 GCA_035250605.1 Variovorax sp.
ATCTGCAAGTGGTTGCTACATCGAACTTCCACTTTGGCACTCGATGCCGTCGATTGCGAGGCCCCCACCCGTCACCAGCGGCAATCCTCAACCTTCGCAGTCGTTTAGCGGGAGGGAGGCGTCCATACCATCTCCTTTGCCAAGAGGTTGAGGAAATCCCGTTTTTAGCTAAGCGGGTATTGCTCGGGTAGTCCCACATAGCATCTGAATCACTGAAATCGGATCGGTGCTGTCCGCCCGATACGGGCGCGCTGCGGCGTTGCAAATGCTCGCGATACCTGCGGGTATCGCTGCGCTTTGCGCCTTGCATCGCATCCCGTCTCGGGCGGCCCTCACCGGCCATTTCAATGATTCAATGGACTGGCAGGCGCCTCGCTTCAGGAGAACACCGCCTCGAAGTCGATGTCCTCGTCCGCAGGCATCTCCAGCCGCAGCGTGTTCTCGACGTGCGTCAGGTGCTCGATCATCAGCGCGCAGGCCTTGTCGGCATCGCGCGCCTCGAGCGCATCGACGATCGCGGTGTGCTCGTGGTGCGGACATGCGGGCATGCCGGGCGCATCGTAGAGCGCAATGACGAGGCAGGTCAGCGAGCACAGCTCACGCATGTACTTGCCGAGATAGGGGTTCTGGGCGACTTCGGCGATCAGCGTGTGGAACTCGCCCGACAGCCGGATGATGGCGCGGCGGTCATTGCGCGTGCGCGCCTCGGATTCGAGCGCGATGTTCTTGCGCAGCCGCGCAAGCTGTTCGCGCCGCAGCGGCACGGCGCAGAGCTCGCGCATCAGGGCCGGCTCGAGCACCCGCCGCGCGTTGAACACCTGCCGCGCCTCGGCCACGCTGGGGCTGGAGACGAAGGTGCCGCGGTTCGGTTCCACCGTCAGGATGCCGTCGTGCGAGAGCTTGGCGAGCGCGAGGCGGATCTTGGTGCGACTGACCCCGAACACGCCGGCCAGCTTTTCTTCCACCAGCTTGGTGCCGGGCGGCAGCCGGTGCTCCCAGATGGCGCCGAGGATCTTGTCGCCGATCTCGTCGACCGAGGCAGCCCCTGCCGGTTCTTCGTTCGCGCCGGCGATGGTCTTGGTCATATCTTGCCTCTTTTGCATTTCGCGTTCCGGCAAATTGTATAGCGGTTATGCGGCCAATCTCATGCTGAAATTGTTCCTGATATCAGCGCACCCCTCGGAGAGCAACGCGCTCATCGGTGTTTACCCCTAAGATTGCCTAAGTACAAAGCAAAACCAACCGACGTACAAAATACTACTTGATTGCACATCGGTATTGACCTATTGTTCGCCCGTGCTTCCAACCCGCGCCCGATCAATCACTGGAGATTTCCGAATGCACGCCACCTTGCCCCTTCCCGCCAGCGCCGACCGCGCCGCCGGCGGCTCGTCGACCCGGCGCGTCGCCGCCGCCAGCCTTGTCGGCACCACGCTGGAGTTCTACGACCACTTCATCTACGGCTCGGCCGCGGCGCTGGTCTTTCCGAAGCTGTTTTTCCCGCAGAGCGAACCGCTGGTCGCCACCCTGCTCTCGTTCGCGAGCTATGGCGTGGCCTTCGCTGCGCGCCCCTTGGGCGCGGCGATCTTCGGCCACTTCGGCGACAAGCTGGGCCGCAAGTCGATCCTGTTCATCACTTTGCTGATGATGGGCTTGGCCACATTCCTGATCGGCTGCCTGCCCTCTTTCGCACAGATTGGGGTGATGGCGCCGATCCTGCTCGTCGTGCTGCGCATCATTCAAGGGCTCGCGCTCGGCGGCGAGTGGGGCGGCGCGGCCATCATGGTCAATGAGCTCGACCCCGAAGGAAAGCGGCGCGGCCTGCTCGGCGCCGTGGTGCAGATCGCCGCGCCCATCGGCCTGCTGCTGGCCAACGGGGCGTTCGCGCTCGTGACCTGGCAGGTGTCCGAAGAGGCCTTCCTGTCATGGGGCTGGCGCGTACCGTTCCTGATGAGCGCCCTCCTGGTCGGCGTCGGGATCTATATCCGCCTGAACGTGCAGGAGTCCAAGGTGTTCGAGAAGGAAGCCAAGGGCAAGGAAGAGCATGCGCCCATCATGGAGGTGCTGCGCCACTACAGGCCGCAGCTGGCCATCGCCTTCTTCGCGCGCCTGGGCGGCGACATCGCCTTCTACGTGTTCACGCTGTTCTTGCTGTACTACGTGCCGACCAAGCTCGGGCTGCCCAAGAGCATCGCGCTCAATGCGGTGCTGCTCGGCGCCGTCGCGCAGATGATCTTCATCCCGGTGGCAGGCTGGCTGTCGGACCGCATCGGCCGGCGCCCGGTGCTCATCATGGGCGGCATCGGCGGCGCGCTCTGGGCCTTCGTCTTCATGCAGCTCGTGCAGACCGGCAGCCCCGCGGCCATCATGCTGGCTTCCTTCGTCGGCATGGTGCTGGTGTCTTTCATGTTCTCTCCGCTCGCCTCCTTCCTGCCCGAGCTGTTCGCCACGAAGGTGCGCGTGACCGGCGCCTCGCTCGGCTTCCAGTTTGCCGGCGTGTTCGGCGGCGCCCTGGCCCCGCTGATCGCCACCGGGCTGATCGCGAGTTTCGGCTCGACCACGCCGGTCGCCATCTATCTCGCCGTCGTGTGTGCCCTGATCGCGGTGGCCGCCTTCGCCGCGCGCGAGACCGCGCACATCGACCTCAAGGACGCGGGCCGATGAGTGCCGCCCAGGAAAAAGGAAGCTCCGTGGAACCATTCGATACCGTCGTTCGCAACGGACTCATCGCCACCGCCTGCGACACGATGGCCGCCGACATCGGCATTCGCGATGGCCGAGTGGTCGCGCTCGGGCAGGGGCTGGCACGCGGCACCCATGACATCGATGCCAGCGGCATGCTCGTGCTGCCGGGCGGCGTCGACGCCCACTGCCACCTTGACCAGCCGATGGAAGAGGGTCTGAAAATGGCCGACGACTTTCTCTCCGGCACGCGCTCCGCGGCCTGCGGCGGCACCACCACCGTGATCCCGTTCGCCGCGCAGATCAAGGGGCAGTCACTGCGCGCGGCGGTGGATGACTACCACCGGCGCGCGGGCGAGAAGGCGCTGGTCGACTATGCCTTCCACATGATCGTGACCGACCCGACCGAGGCGGTGCTGAAGGAAGAGCTTCCGGCGCTCATTGCCGAGGGCTACACCTCCTTCAAGATCTACATGACCTACGAGGACATGAAGCTGGACGACCGCCAGATCCTGCGGCTGCTGGCGGTCGCGCGCCAGCACGGGGCGTTGGCCATGGTCCATGCGGAGAACGCCGACTGCATCGCCTGGCTCAGCGAGGCGCTCGAAGCCGCCGGGCAAACGGCGCCGAAGTACCACGCCGATTCGCGGCCGATGGTGGTGGAGCGCGAGGCCACGCACCGCGCGATTGCGCTGTCCGAACTGGTCGACGTGCCGATCCTCATCGTGCACGTGTCGGGTCGCGAGGCCATCGACCAGATCCGCTGGGCCCATGCGCACGGGCTGCGCATCTACGCCGAGACCTGCCCGCAATACCTGTTCCTCACGGCCTCGAGCCTGGACGAGGGCTACGAAGGCGCCAAGTGCGTCTGCAGCCCGCCGCCGCGCGACAAAGCGAACCAACGTGTCGTGTGGGACGGGTTGTCGGACGGACTGTTCACCATCTTCTCGTCGGACCATGCGCCCTTCCGCTTCGACGATCCGCAGGGCAAGAAGCCGGGTGGCAAGGAAGTTCCGTTCCCCTACATCCCGAACGGCATCCCGGGGCTCGAGACGCGACTGCCGCTGCTGTTCTCGGAAGGTGTGCGCACAGGGCGCATCACGCTGAACCAGTTCGTCGCGCTGACGGCCACCAACCCTGCGAAGCTGTATGGGCTGAATCCGCGCAAGGGCACGATCGCGATCGGGTCCGATGCCGACATCGCGATCTGGGATCCGCACAAGGAAGTCATCATCGAGAACCGCAGGCTGCATCACGACGTGGACTACACGCCGTACGAGGGCATGCGCGTGACGGGTTGGCCGGTGACCACGCTGGTGCGAGGCGAACGCGTGTGGGATGGCGACAGAGTCTGTGCGCCGCGGGGGCATGGCCGTTTTCTGCCCTGCGGCAAGCCGGACATGGCGCGTCCGAAGGTTGTGGACCCGGCCGCCGGCGGGCACTATGTGGCCAACCTTCCCGACGCGCTGGGCAAGCTGGCGCAATCGAAACGTGCTTGAACTCGACGCATCGCAGATCGCGGCCCGCATCGGACGGGGGGAGGTCGACCCGGGCGAATTGCTTGCTGCGTTCCAGCAGCGCATCGCTGAACGCAATCCGGCACTCAACGCCGTGGTGGGCGACTTGCCAACCAACCTGAATGCCGAGGTCGCCGCGCTGCGCCAGCGCATCGCGCGCGGCGAGCGGCCGCCGCTGGCCGGCGTTCCGGTGGTGGTGAAGGATGTGATCTGGGTGCAGGGCCAGCGCGTGACGCAGGGCTCGCTCTTGTTCGAGGACTTCGTGGCGGCGCAGGACGCGGTCGCGGTCGAACGGCTGCGGCGCGCCGGCGCGCTGGTGATCGGCATGGGCAACAGCTCCGAGTTCGCCTGCAAGGGGCTCACGACCAACAAGGTCTATGGCCTGACGCGGCATCCGATGGACCTCTCGCTGACGCCCGGCGGTTCGTCCGGCGGTTGCGCGGTCGCAGTGGCCGCGGGCCTGGCGCCCTTGGCGCTCGGCACCGACGGCGGCGGCTCCAGCCGGAGGCCGCCCGCCCACGTCGGTGTGGTGGGCTTCAAGCCCTCGTTCGGCGCGATTCCCGATCCCATCGGCTTCCCGCATGCCTTCGTTGGCCTGCAGACGGTGGCGCCGATCGCCCGCACGGTGCGCGATGCTGCGCTGATGTTCGAGGCAATGGCCGGTGCGGACGCGCGCGACCCGCAATCGATCGACCTGCCCGTGCGGCCGCTGCGCCGGGCCGCTGAATTGCGCATCGCCTTCAGCCCGCGCCTCGGCCTGGAGGTGCCGGTCGATGCCGACGTCGAGGCCTGCATGGTGCAGGCCATCGAGACGCTTCGAGGCGCCGGCATGAAGATCCTGCGCGACGACCCCGTGTGGCCCGCGGGCGCCGACGAGAACGCGCTGATGCCGCTGCAGCATGTGGGCCTCGCCCACCTGTTCGGCGAAGCGTGGAAGCGCGATCCCTCTCGCTTCGACGCCGATGTGGCGCGCCAGATCGAGCGCGGGCTTCAATGGAGCGGCGCGGACGTGGCGCGGGCGCGCGAAGCAGGGCTGCAGATCGCGCTCACGCTCGGCGAGTTCTTCACTCGCCACGACCTGCTGATCTGCCCCACCACGCCTTGCGTGTCCTGGCCCAGTGACCGCCTCGGCCCCGATCGCATCGGCGGCGTCGCGGTCGAGCCGCGCGGCCATGCCGTCTTCACGCCTTTCGTCAACCATGCGATGGCGGCCGCGATCTCGGTCCCTTGCGGCCGGGGACGCGACGCCCTGCCGGTCGGCATGCAAGTCATTGCGGCACGCGGCAACGATCGTCAACTCCTCGAAGCCGCGAAAGCCATCGAAGCCGCGCTCGCAACCGCAGGGAACTGAATCATGCGAATCCTCGTCCTCAACCCGAATACCAGCCAAGGCATCACCGACCGCCTGATGGCCGCCGCCCGTCCGGCCGCCGCAGCCGGCACCGAACTCGTCGCATTGACGGCACCGCGCGGCTTCCCCTACATCGCCACCCGCGCCGAGGCCCAGATCGGCGGTGCCGTCGCACTCGAGATGCTGGCCGAGCAGCACGGCGCATTCGATGCGGCCATCATCGCGGCCTTCGGCGACCCGGGCTTGTTCGGCGCGCGCGAGCTGTTCGACCTTCCGGTGGTCGGCATGGCGGAGGCCGCGATGCTCACTGCCTGCATGCTCGGCAGGCGCTTCGCCATCGTGACCTTCGCCCAGGCGCTGGGGCCCTGGTATCAGGAGTGCGTCGAGTCGCACGGCCTCGCCGGCCGGCTCGCCGGCATCCGCATGCTCGACGGCCGGTTCAACTCCGTGTCCGATGTGCAGGACGAGAAGGAACAGCTGCTGGTCGACTTGGCGAACCAGGCAGTCACCGAGGACGAGGCCGATGTGGTCATTCTCGCCGGGGCGCCGCTTGCGGGGCTGGCCGACAAGGTGAAAGATCGCATCCCGGTTCCCGTTGTCGACCAGATTGCGGCTGCGGTGAAGCAGGCCGAAGCGCTGGTCAGCCTCAAGGTGCGCAAAGCGACCGCGGGGACGTTCCGGCGGCCGGCCTCAAAACCGGCCATCGGCTTGTCCGGACCTTTGACCGCGTGCTTCGGGCATCATCCGAAGTGACAGGACACGGTGCCGAACTCGCCGTAGTCGGCCACCACCGTGTCGCCCTTGGCCACATCGATGGGCCGGATGAAAGACCCGGCCAACACGACCTGTCCGGCCTCCAGCGAAATGCCGTAACGGTGCAGCCGGTTGGCCAGCCAGGCCACGCCGTAGCCCGGATGATTGAGCACGCCCGCCGCCAGGCCGGTCTCCTCGACCTCCCCGTTGCGGCTCACGATGGCGCCGATGCGCCGGATATCCGCGTCGACGATCGCCGGCTTGAACGGGCGTCCGCCGAGCACCAGCGCTGCGTTCGCGGCGTTGTCGGAAATGGTGTCGAGCACGGTGCGCGTGCGCTTCGTCTGCGGGTCCACGCGCTGGATGCGCGCGTCGAGGATCTCCAGCGCCGGCGTCACGTACGCGGTGGCGTCGAGCACGTCGAACAGCGTGCAGTCCGGGCCCGACAGCGGCTTGGCGAGCACGAAGGCAAGCTCGGCCTCGATCTTCAGTTGCAGGAAGCGCTCGGACGGAATGACCGCGCCATCGCGATGGAACATGTCGTCGAGCAAGGTGCCGTAGTCGGGCTCGGCGATGTTCACGGCGCGCTGCATGGCCTTGGAGGTGAGCCCGATCTTGTGCCCCTTCACGGTGCGGCCGTTGCGAATCTTCAGCTGCATCCAGGCGTGCTGGATCGCATAGGCATCCGCGATCGTCATGTCGGGGTGGTCCAGCGAGAACTGGCGGCAGGCGACGCGGGTGCGCTCTGCGTCCTCCAGGCGTTGCGCGGCCTGCGCGAGGGCTGCGTCGGCCAGCGTCATGAGAGGGCCTCCTCGGCCTGAACCACGTTGCGCAGCACGCCTACGCCCTCGACCTCGATTTCCACGACGTCGCCCGGCTGCAGGAAGCGCGGCGGCTCGAAGCGGATGCCGGCGCCGGTCGGCGTGCCCGTCGCGACGATGTCGCCCGGCTGCAGGGTGGTGAAGGTCGACAGGTAACGGATCAGGTAGGCGAAGTCGAACATCAGGCTCGCGGTCGTGTCGTCCTGCCGCGTCTCGCCGTTGACGCGCGTCTGCACGCGCAGCCCGCCGTAGCCCTGCGGGAACTCGTCGGCCGTGGCGATCCAGGGGCCGATGGCGCCGGAGGCGTTGAAGTTCTTGCCCTGCGTCACGTTGAACTTGGCATGGTGGACCCAGTCGCGGATCGTTCCTTCGTTCATGCAGGTCAGGCCCGCGATGCAGGCCAGGGCCGCGTCGCCCGACACGCGACGTGCGCGGCGGCCGATGACGATGGCGATCTCGCCCTCGTAGTCGAGCTGCTTCGATTCGAGCGGTTGCAGCAGCGGCTGCCCGTGGCCGACGAAGGACTCGGACACGCGCATGAAGAGGCTGGGGTATTTGGGCAGCTCGCTGCCGTCCTTGTACTCGGCGTTTCGGTTGGCGTAGTTCACGCCGATGCAGAAGATGCGGCGCGGCCGGGCGATGGGCAGCGCGACCTCGACATCGGCCAGCGCATGGTCCGGCGCTGCGCCTTCGGCCGCAGCGCGCGCCTGCGCCATCGCCGCCTCGCCTCCTTCGAGCAGTGCGGCCACCGAGGCGATGCCGGGCAGGCGCCGGCCCAGGTCGACGACGCCGTCGCCGGTGACGCAGCCCCAGTGCGGGGCGCCGTCGTGCAGATAGCTGATGAGTTTCATGGGGTCTGGAATCCGAAGAAGCGGGCGGGGTTGTCGACGAGGATCTTGTGCAGCGTGGCGGGGTCGGGCGCGAAGCGGTAGAGCAGTTCGAGCAGCTCTCCCTCGTTCGGCGGCTGCTTGACCGACACGGGATGCGGCCAGTCGCTGCCCCATACGCAGCGCTCGGGCGCGGCCTCGATCAGCCGTTGCGCGAGCGGCACCACGTCGTTCCAGGGCGCACCGGTCTTCGAGAGCTTCTCGGACAAGGACAGCATCACCCAGAAGTTGCCACGCTCGAACAGCTCCAGCATGCGCGCGAGGCTGGGATCGGCCTCGCCCCGCGAAGGATCGGCGCGGCCCATGTGGTCCAGCAGCACCGGCACGTCGAGGGCTTCGAAGGCGGCGAGTTGCTCCGCAATGCCGTTCGCCTCGGGCTGCACCTTGACGTACCAGCCCAGCTCCTTGATCCGGGCGAAGGCGCGCGCCTGCTCGTCCGCGCTCAGGCGGATGCCGAGGCCGCCGCGGGTGAAGCGCGCGCCGCGCACGCCGGCGTCGTGCAGCTTCTGCAGGTAGGCATCGTCGCGCTCGACCAGCACCGCGGCATTGGCGCAAGCCAGGTAGCGGCGCGGTCCACTGCCGTTCAGGCCTTCCAGCGCATCGAGCACCACCGTGTGGTCGGCGCCGTAGGTGGTGGCCTGGACGATCACGCCGCGCTCGATGCCCAAGGTGGCATGCAGGGCCTGGGCGACCTGCCATGTGGCCGTGGGCATTTCATAGGCCGCGCCGGGGCGCACCGGGTATCGCTCGCGCGCGCCGAAGACGTGGAACTGGCTGTCGCAGGCGAGCGGCGGCGGCAGGGGCACCGGCGCGCGCGGATGCGGATCGAAAGGGAGGTAGTCGGGCATATTTTGTTAGGCGGTCGGACGTTCAGGCGATCCAGGCAGTGAAGCTGCACTCGATCAGCTTCCCCATGTCGAGCTCCGGCGCGACGATCGCGTGGCGCGCCGGCCGCGAGGCGGCATCGGGAAACATCTCGAGCCAGGGCACGTTGAGCGCGGGGCGTTGGCTGCGATCCTTCATCCAGACCGTGAGCTTGACGATGTCCGCGGTGCTGCCGCCCGCGGCCTCGACGATGCGACGCACGTTGTCGAGCATGAAGCGGCACTGTTCCTCGACGGTCGCGGCGGGCTTGCCGGTCGCCGGGTCGTTGCCCTGGATGCTGCCGCTCTCCAGCAGCGGCCCGACGCGGCATGCCGCGGGGATGGGGTTCCTGTGGGAGAAGCCCTCGACGTAGATGCTGGTGCGCGCGGCCGGCGCGGCGCGGCCGAGCGGCGAGTGGGTGTGGCTGCTCATTCCGCGGTGATGTTGGCTTGCTTGATGATGGGCATCCACCGGGCGTCTTCCTTGGCGAGGAACGCCGTGAACTGATCCGGCGTGCTGCCGCGGGCTTCGGAGCCCAGGGCCTGGAAGCGCGCTTGCACTGCCTTGTCCGCAAGGATCGTCTGCAGCGCATCCGACAGCCGAACCACGATCTCCTTCGGCGTGTCGCGCGGCGCCAGGATGCCCGTGAAGGTCTCGGTGCTGAAGTCCTTGAAGCCGGCTTCCTGCAAGGTCGGCACATCGGGCAGCTGCGGCAGGCGCTGGGGCGAACTCACAGCCAGTGCGCGCGTGCGGCCCTGCTGAATGAAGGGGCCGGCCACCGACACCTGGTCGAAGTTGAACTGCACTTGGCCGCCCAGCAGGTCGGTCGTGGCCGGGGCATTGCCCTTGTAGTGCACCGTGGTCCAGCGCGCGCCGCTCTCGCGCTGCAGGTACTCGCTGAGCAGGTGGTTCGTGGTGCCGGCGCCGGGGGAGGCCATCGTCAGTGCATTGCCCGGCTTCTTGCCTGCGGCCACCAGCTCGGCCACGGTCTTGTAGGGCGTGGACGGATGCACCTGCAGCACCAGGGGCGTGAACGACACGGAGCTGACCGGCGCGAAGTCCTTCTTCCAGTCGTAGGCGTTGCGCTTGAAGATCGTCGGGGAGAACAGGATGGGGCCGTTCGCCCCCATGAAGAAGGTGTAGCCGTCGGGCTGCGCCTTGGCGACGGCCTCTCCGGCGATCATGCCGCCCGCGCCGGGGCGGTTCTCGACGACGAAAGGCTGCTTGAGAACGGCCTGCAGCTGTTCGCTGATGATGCGTGCGGCACCATCGACGTTGCCGCCGGGCGGATAGGGCAGCACGAGCTTGACGGGTTTGTCGGGCCAGGTGCTCTGGGCCACGGCGGGCAGCAGGGTCAGCGCGGCACTGGCGGCGAGGAAAGCGGTTGCTAGTCTCAAGATGATGTCTCCGAAAGCGCCGTGGGATCGCGGGTGAGGACCCCGTTTCGGCTTGCCTCTACTGTAGGAAGCGCAAGCACGATGCTGCAATGCAATAGCTGCGCTTTGTTCCACATGGTGGACGTTATGTGAAGATCGCAGAAGCGCGTATCCGCGCCACTGCCGACAATCGCCTCAGTCCCAACCCGAGAGGCCCCGCCATGTTCATCGAAGCCGGCGCGCTGTCGCCCGAAGCCACCTACCGACTGATGAGCGGCATCGTCGTGCCACGCCCCATCGCCTGGATCACCTCGCTGTCCGAGCGCGGCGTGATCAACCTGGCGCCCTTCTCCTGCTTCACCTTCGTGTCCAACAAGCCGCCGCTGCTGGGCGTGAACGTGGGCCGCAAGGCGGGCCGGCGCAAGGACACCGGCGCCAACATCCATGCGCTGAAGGAGTTCGTCGTCAACATCGGCGACGCTTCACAGATGGTCGCGATCCACGAGAGCAGCGCCGAGCATGCGCCCGACGTGAGCGAGACCGAGCTGCTCGGCCTGCGCACCCTGCCCTGCAACACCGTGCGCGTGCCCCGGCTCGCCGACGCGCCGGTCAGCATGGAGTGCCGGCTCGAGCGCGTGATCGAATTCGGCAACACCGGCGCGGAGTTCATGGTGGGCGAGGTCATGATGTTCCACTTCCGCGAGGGCCTGGTGCATGACGGCAAGGTCGACACGAAGGCGCTCGATCCGGTCTGCCGCATCGGCGGGCCGAACTATGCGACGCTGGGCGAAATCGTCACTCTGCGCGGCATGCAGCAGACGCCCAAGTCGGTGATGAATGGAGATGACGCAAGCCGATGACGTGGCCGCCACCGCCGGCGCGCAGAGCGTGCGCCGGGCGCTGGCCGTGTTGCGCGTGGTCGCGACCGGTCAGGAGCGCGGCGTTCGCCTGACCGACGTGGTGAGCCATACGGGCCTCAACCGTCCGACCGTGCATCGCCTGCTGCGGGTGCTGGTCGAGGAAGGCGCGGTCGAGCAGGACCCGGCGACGCGCCGCTACCTCATTGGCGGGGATGTCTCGCTGCTGGGGCTGGCGCGCTCGGCACGCTTCCCGATCCGGGCCATCGCCGAGCCGCACCTGCGCTACCTCGCCGAGTCCCTGGGCGACACCACCTTCATCACGATCCGTCATGGTGCCGACTCGGTCTGCATCGACCGGCGCCCCGGGAGCTTTCCGGTGAAGGTGCTGTCGATCGAGATCGGTGCGCGCCGGCCGCTGGGCGTCGGCGTCAGCGGCCTGGTACTGCTGGCGTCGCTGCCGGAAGCGGAGGCTGCCGAGATCGTTCGGCGCAATGCGCGGCGGCTGCACGCGCTTCACGTCGATCCGGCGGAGCTGCTGGAGCGAGCTGCCGGCACGCGTGCGCTGGGTTATGCGTATGCGCCTGCGGGCGTGGTGCCGGGTTCCCGCGCCATCGCGGTGCCGGTGCGCCTGCCGGACGGTCGCACGGTGGCCGGACTGGCGATGGCCACCATTACCGAGCGCTTGCCGGACGAGCGGGTGCCCGGCGTGGTGAAGCAGATGCAGGAACGCGCGGCCTTGATCGGGGCCCAGGCTGGGGAGATCGCGCGGCGGAAGCGGTGAGGGCCGGCGCAGGCGCCATTGCGCCCGGCGACATCAAAGCGGCCCGCGTGCCCAAGGTCCCCAGATCGCGAAGGTGATGCCGGGTTGCTGCACGTTCACGAACAGCACCTTGCCGGCCGGATCGAAGCAGGCGCCGCAGAACTCGCTGTTGCGGTAGTCGCCCGGCGCAACCATCTTGCCGGCCGCAGTGATCTGGTCCGCGCCGAGATTCACGTTGTGGCGCGCGAACACGAAGCTCCCGCCGTCCGAGGTCAGGCCAACCATGCGCTCGATGCGGCCCTGACCTTGGTCGTCGACGCCGCCGCCGTCCTCGCAAAGCAGCACCCCGCCGCGCGGGCTGATCGTGATGTTGTCCGGATTGTTGGCGGCCAGCGCATGGAGCGACACGAAGACCGCCTTGAGCATGCCGGTGGCGAGGTCGTACTCCCACACCGCGCCTTCACCGTTGCCGCCCTCCCCCGCGGCATTGACGCCGGTGGCGGTATCGACGATGAAGAGCTTGCCGTCGTGATACCAGATGCCTTCGCCGCGTGCCATGCGCAGGCCGCCTTGCGCCCAGCCCTGCGCAAACGGGCCGGCCACCGTTGTGGTGCCCGCAAAGCCCGGGAGCACCGTCGAGGCCGGGTTCGCATCGGGATCGGCGATGTCCACCCATTCGAGCTTGTGCGTGTCGCCGGTCGAGGCGACATTGAGGTCGGCGTTGGCCCGGCCGACCACCTTGGCCATCTGCAGCTTGCCGCCCGCTTCGTAGCTGCCCGGGCGGCCGCTCGGATCGTTGGGGATGAAACGATAAAAGCCCGACTTGTTGCGGCTGTCCTCCGTGAGGTAGGCGAAGCGCGTCTTCGGATCGACGGCGACGGCCTCGTGGCTGAAGCGGCCCATGGCGACGATCGGCTTGCCCGTGGTCTCGGCTGCGTTGACCCGCACCTCGAACACGTAGCCGTGCTTCTTGCCGCCTTGCGGCTCGAGGTTGCTGCCGGTCTCTTCGCAGGTGAGCCAGGTGCCCCAGGGCGTCGGACCGCCGGCGCAGTTGGTGAGGGTCCCGCCCAAGCTTGCCTCCATGCCGACCCACTGGCGGCCCTTGAAGCGCAGGTTGGTGGTTCCGCCGCCGGCAAACCGGCCATTCACGCTGCTGGCGGCAGTGTCGTACATGGCCGGCGCCCGGATCGGGGCTGCCGACTGGCCGCGCTCGTGGTTGCGCACCAGCACCACGTCGACACTGCTGCCGCGGCCGTAGGAGGCGACCACCGCCATGCCGTCGTGGTTGCTCGGGCACGGTTGGCCGTCGTTCATCTGGTCGCCGGTCCAGCCGTAAGAGCGGTAGGCGAAGCCTTCGGGCAACTGCAGCAGCGGCAGGCCCGTGGCTTCGTCGAGCGCCGGTGCGACCGGGCCATAGGGGCTGGCGACGAGGCCGGTACTGCCGGTGGCGGCATTGGCGTTGCGGGCCTGCAGCGCCTGCATGGTGCCGATGAACGAGAGGGCCGCGACCGATGTCGAGCCGCGCAGGAAGCCGCGGCGGGATCTGAACGACATGAAAACTCCTGTTGTGTGTGGGGTGCCCTGCATTGGAGAGTGTCGCGGTGTCAGTGCCATTACAACGACGCAGCGCTGAACCGTTCCCGCTCACGACGGCCTGGCTCGATGGTTCCTGGGCTCATCCTCAGTCCATTGCCCGCCCCTCGCCTTTGCGCTGCATTCCCCGCGCAGTCTCTCCCACGGCCGCCCTCAACGATTGCACCATCGGATGCCCCGCCAGCTCCTTCAGAGTGAAGAAGCTGACGGGCGGCAGGCTCCAGCTCAAGCGATGGGGGAGCGCCGCCAGGTGGCCCGCCTGCTCCATCTCCATCACCACGTCACGAGCCAGGATGGCGATGGCGTTCGGCTCGGTACGCAGCACCGTCTCCATGCTGCGCATCGACGTCGTCTCCAGCATCGGCACGGGGGGCTGCACGCCGGCGCCCACGAAGATCGCGTTGTAGGTTCTGCGCATGGGCGTGTTCGGCGGCGGCAGGATCCAGTCGAGCTGCGCCAGCCGCGACCAGTCCAGCGGCCCGCGCGACAGCCGCTTGACGCTCTTCGCGGCCACCACCAGGCACGGCTCCTGCTGGTAGATCGCCTCCTGCACCAGGCCCGTCGCATCTCCGTCGTAGGAGCGGCCGATCGCGCAATCGAGCTCGCGCGCGACCAGGCCCGCGACGAGCTCGTCCGTCGTGCCCTCGCGCGTCATCACCGCCATGCGCGGGGTGCGATCCAGCAAGTGAGTGAGCGCGGCGGACAGCAACTGCTGCGGCACCTGCTGCGTCAGGCCCAGCCGCAGGCGTCCGCTGCGGCCTGCCTCCAGTGAGGTGAGCACGCGCGTGGTGGACTCCAGTTCCGCGAGCCAGCGCCGCGCGTAGTGCAGCACCGCCTCGCCCGACGGCGTGGGGACCAGCCCACGGCTGGTCCGCTCGAAGAGGGTGCTGCCGAAGATGTCTTCCGCCTCGCGCAGTGCCTTGGTGATGGCGGGCTGGCTCAAACGCATCTCGGCAGCCACGCGGCCCAGCGTGCGGTGGCGGTCGATGGCCTGCAGCAGCGAGAGCTGGCGCAGCTTCAGGCGGGAGAGCAGCGCGTGCTGCAGCTCGGCGGCGGGGTCGCGGGCAGTCGGCAAGCCATAACTCCTGGGTTATCGGGCCATCAGAATTTAATGCACTTCAGTGAACTGCGCCGCCTAGACTTTCTTCATGGACGCAGCCATCGCATCGAAGCTCACGGCCCTTGCGGCCGGCCTCCTGGACGTGCTCGACGAGGCGCGCAGCGCCAGCGCCGCTCTGCGCCAGGTCGATCTGTATCGGGGCCGGATTGCCGGCGACAGCATCTTCAGCATCCAGCAGAACGTGACGACGGAGAGCGACCCGGTCGACGAGATCCGGCTACGCCGCTTCTATTCGTCCGAGGCGCAGCACTACCCGGTGGACGGCGTCAAGCGCAAGACGCCCGGGCCGTGGACCGAGTGCCTGTTCCTGCAGGGTCGCGTGTTCGTCGGCGAGGGGGAAGAGGCGCTGGCGCGCCATTTCGATGATTTCGAGCAGATGCGCATGCACGGCCTCCAGAGCGTGATCAACGTGCCCCTGCTCCAGGGCGATCTCTGCTACGCCACCTTCAACGTCTTCGGCACCCGACCCCGGTGGCTGCCGGAGGAAGTCCTGGGCATCCGCCTGCTGGCCCTGGCCGCGGCGCGCTGGGTGCCCGCCGCGCCCGGCCTGGCGTACCGCTTCAGGGGCGCGCGCCTCAGCTCACCCATGGAGGCTTGACCATGCAAAGCAAAATTCCTGTCGTGATCGTCGGCGGCGGCCCGGTGGGCCTGTCGATGGCGATCCTGCTGCAGCGCTTCGGTGTCGACTTCGTGCTGCTCGAACGCAGCGCGACGACCACGGACCATCCGAAGGCCCGAGGCACCTACACGCGCACGATGGAGATCTTCCGCCAGTGGGGCATCGACGGGCAGATGAAGCGCCACGCGCTGCCGGACGGCTCCGATTTCTTCACCTTCTGCGAATCCATGACCGGCCACGAGTGGGGCCGCACCAACCCCGAGCCGAACGTGGGCCACTCGCCGTGCTGGAAGATCATCCAGTCGCAGGACACGGTGGAGATGGAACTGCTGGACCACGCGCGCAAGAGCGAGGTGGGCCGCTTCCTGTTCGGCCACGAGTTCCTGCACTACGACGAGGGCGCCGGCGGCATTGCGGTGACCGGCCGCAAGGTGGATACCGGCGAGACCGCCACCTGGCAAGCCCAGTACCTGATCGCCGCGGACGGCGCCGCCAGTTCGGTGCGCCGGCAGGCCGACATCGAGATGCGCGGCCCGGCCGCGCTGGCCGTGATGGCCAACGAGTTCTGGCAGGCCGACCTCTCGCACGTGCGCGACGCCGCCATCTGCGCCGGCTGGCGCGTGTATGCGAAGGATTCGCCCTACCCGATCACGACGGTGCTCAACACCAACGGCAAGGACCGGTGGCTGAGCCTGCTGCCGGTGGGACGCGAGGTGGACGAGCGCATCGGCGAGCGTTCCGACGACGAAGTGGTGCGGCTCGCCCGCACCGTCGCCGGCGTCCCCGACCTGGACGTGAAGGTGATCAACCGCTCGGTGTGGCGCATGAGCCGCCAGGTGGCGGCGAGCTTCCGCAAGGGGCGCGTGCTCCTGGTGGGCGACTCGGCGCACCGCTTCCCGCCGAACGGGGGCTACGGCATGAACTCCGGCATTCAGGACGCGCACAACCTGGCGTGGAAGCTGGCCTTCGTGCTCAGTGGACGCGCCAGCGCACGCCTGCTGGACAGCTACGAGCGCGAGCGCCGCCCCGTCGCTGAATCGAATGCCGACTTCAGCCTGCACAACGCCGCGCGCTTCGCCCAGTGCGACGAGGCCTTGCGTTCCGGCAATCCGGAGCGCATCGGCTTCTGGATTCGCGACAGCGACAACCACATCCACAGCATCGGCCAATCGCTGGGATTTTGCTACGAGGACGGTGCGGTGATCCCCGACGGCACCGGCAGGCACCTGATGCGGCCGCGCTGGTACGAGCCCACCGACCGCCCTGGCGCACGGTTCCCGCATTTGTGGCTGGACTTGGCACGGCGGCACACCACGCTGGACTGGTTCGACCAGGAGTTCGTGCTGGTCGCCGGCCCGAAGGCCGATGACTGGATGGAGGCGGCGCGTGCCGTTTCCGGCAGGACGCGGCGCACCGTGCAGGCGCACCAATTGAATGACTCGCACGAGAAGGACGGCCTGCTGCTCGGCCTGCGCGGCGCGGTGCTCGTGCGGCCGGACGGGCATGTGGCCTTCCGGATGCCGTGGACGCCGCCGGATCCCGCGGCCGAGTTGGCTGCCGCTCTCGCCAAGCTGCTGGACTGACGCCATGCCCGTCACCGCACTGCACCACTACACGATCCGCTGCACGCCGGACGAGCTGCCGCCACTGGTGGACTTCTACACGCGTGTGATGCGCTTGCAGGCCGGGGCGCGGCCGGAGATCCCGGCGCCCGGTGCTTGGCTCTATGCGGAGGACCAGCCCATCGTGCACCTGTATGCGCATTTGTCGAAACCGGACACGGCGGTGGAGCCGGTCACCGGCCACATCGATCACATCTCGTTTCGTTCGCACGGATTGATGGAGATGCGCGAACACCTCGATACGCTGGGCGTGCCTTTCACCGAGGCTCCCATCCCCGGCTGGCAGATCCATCAGCTGTTCCTGCGTGATCCCCGGGGCCTGAAGATCGAGATGACCTTCTGGATGGATCAGGAAAAGGGAGCCGCGGCATGACCGACTTCGTGCAGGCCGGCGAGGTGCGTGTCGCCTTCGAACGCGCAGGCCACGGCCCGGCCCTGGTGCTGATGCATGGCGCGGAAGCCTCGCGGCAGATGTTCGCCGCGCTGGTGCCGCACCTCGCGAAGCACTTCAGCGTGATCTCCTACGATCAGCGCGATTGCGGCGACACCGAGGGGCCGGAACGCGCGGCGACGCTGGCCGACCTTGCCAACGACGCGCACCAGTTGATCAGGGCGCTCGGATTCAAGCGCGCGCACGTGTTCGGCTCGTCCTTCGGCGGCAGAGTGGCGCAAGCCCTGGCACTGCTGCATCCGCGCTCGATCGATCGCCTGGTCCTCGCCAGTACCTGGCCGCTGCCGCGGCCGTATGAGGAGCTCGTTCCCGACGCACGCCGCCTGGCCGAGCTGCGGCAGGGCCTGCCGGAAACGGCCGAGGAACTGGCCACGTGGTTCTTTCCCGAGGACTTCCTGCGCCAGCGCCCGGAGCTGCGGCGCGTTTTTGCGAACGGCCGGCCGGCGTCGGCTCGGTTCGAGCGGCGAGCGGCCACCGTGACGACGACGCTGGACAACGGGGTCGCGGACATCGTGGCGCCGACGCTCGTGCTGGCGGGCGAACTGGACCGCGTGGTGCCGCCGACGGTGACGCTGTCCATGGCGGGCCGCATCCGCGGTGCGGATGCCGTGCTGCTGCCGGCCATCGGGCATGTGACGGCAATACAGGCGCCGGAAGTGCTCGCCCACCACATCCTTCGCTTCCTGAATCCCGCTGGAGTCAAGCCATGAACACGATGCTGCAGACTGCACCCGCAAGATCATCCGACTACATCCGCATCGAAGGCCTGTCCAAGCGCTTCGGCGGAGGCCATGATGGCGTGCTCGCGCTCGATCAGATCGACTGCAGCATCGAGCAGGGCAGCTTCGTCACCATCGTCGGCCCGAGCGGCTGCGGCAAGAGCACCCTGCTGCGCATCCTGGCAGGCCTGCTCGGCTACGAGGTCGGCAGCGTGCTGCTCGACGGACAGCCGATCCATGGCACACGGCGAGACGTGGGGGTCGTGTTTCAGAATTCCATACTGCTGCCCTGGCGCACCATCCTCGAGAACGTCATGCTGCCGGCCGAGGTGATCGGCCTGGACATGCGTCAGGCGCGCGAACGGGCCCTGCAGTTGCTGCACATGGTCCGCCTCGACGGTTTCGAGCACAAGCTGCCGCGCCAGCTGAGCGGCGGCATGCAGCAGCGCGCCTCGATCGCGCGGGCACTGCTGCACGACCCCAAGATCCTGCTGATGGACGAGCCCTTCGGTGCGCTGGACGCGATGACGCGGGAGCGCATGAACCTCGAGCTGCAGCGCATCTGGATGGAAAGCGGCAAGACGGTGGTGCTGATCACGCACTCCATTCCCGAGGCTGTGTTCCTGGGTGACAAGGTGTTGGTGATGTCGCCTCGCCCGGGCACGCTGGAGCGTGTGCTGCCCATCGACCTGGCGCGGCCGCGAACGATGGAAGTGATGTCGGCCCCGGCGTTCGCGTCCGCCACCGCCTCCATCCGCGAGCGCTTCTCGCATGCCGCTTCGTTCGACTGAAAGGGTGCTGCCATGACCACGGCCATGTTCGCCACAGATGCTGCGCAGCACGATGACTCCGCCGCCGAGCCGGCAAAGGCCCCGCGAGTTCGCCGCGCCAACCCGCTGGCATCCACCCGCGTGCAATCGATCCTACTTTTGATCACGCTGCTCGGCTCATGGGAGGCGGCCGTGCGGCTGTTCAAGGTGCCCAGGCACCTGGTCCCGCCGGTCAGCGACATCGGGGTCGCGCTCTGGCGCGGACTGGCCACCGGGCCGTTGGCGAAGGACGGCTTCTGGTACCACGGCGGCATCACGCTGGCCGAGATTCTCCTGGGCTTTCTCATCGGCGGTGGCATCGGCCTGGCGATCGGCATCGTGGTCTCGCAGATGCCGAAGCTGGAGGCGCTGCTGGAACCCTATGTGGCTGCGCTGCAAAGCGTGCCCAAGGTAGCGGTGGCCCCGATCATCGTGGTCTGGCTCGGCTTCGGGATCAGCTCCAAGGTGATGATCATCTGCTTGCTGACCTTCTTCCCGGTGCTGGTGACCAGCATCGCGGGCTTCAAGGCAGTGGACCCGGATCGCGTCGACCTGCTTCGCTCCTTGTCCGCCACGCCCTGGCAGATCTTCCGCAAGGCCAAGTTCCCGAGCGCCCTGCCCTACATCTTCGCGGGCTTGAACATGGCCGCGGCCTTCAGTGTGGTGGGTGCGGTGGTGGGGGAATTCGTCGGGGCCCAGGCCGGCCTGGGCGTGCTGATCCTGCAGATGGAGGCGCAAGCGGATACCGGCGGCAGCTTCGCGGTGTGCGTCGTTCTCTCGGTGATCGGCATTGCGCTGACCGCGCTGCTGCGCCGCGTGCAGCGGCGGGTGCTGCACTGGATGCCGGCCGACGCGTCGCAGCGCACCGTGAACGTCTAGATCCGCACGAGCTGTTTTCTTTCAACGCGGCCGGCGGGTGCCGGCAAGGAGTGGACCATGTTGACTCGACGTGATTTCGGCCTGGGCCTGGGTGCCCTCGGACTCGCCGGCGGGCTGCCGGCACTGGCGCAGAACCTGCGCATGATGAAGGTGGCGAACACCGCGGCGGTCAATGACCCGCAGCAGTGCTTCGTGACCTCGGGTCAGCATCCCAAGCTGAACTTCTACAAGCCCGGCGGCGTAGACGTGGAGTACGTCAACATGTCGAGCATGACGCAGGCGCTGCAAAGCCTGCGCGCGGGCCACGTGGACTTCGGGCCCGCCGTGCCCGGCATCCTGCTGCCGGCGATGGCCAAGGACCCGACGCTGGACCTGGTGAGCGTCTACAAATGGCTGCCGCGCAACGCCAACGTCATCGTGGTGAAGCCAGGCAGCCCGATCAGATCTGCGGCGGACCTGGCGGGCAAGCGCGTCGGCGTGCGCAGCCAGGGAGACAGCGGGATCGTGGTCACCAAGACCATGCTCGCCGAACTGGGGATGAAGGACGACAAGTGCGAATACATCGCCATCGGCGACGGCGCACCGGCCGGCGCGGCGATCGACAACGACCGCGTCGATGCAATGGTGAGCTTCGACACCGCGGCCGCCCGCATCGAGCTTGTCGGCACTCCACTGCGCTATGTGCCGCTCACGCCGAAGTTCGCGCAGCTCGGATCGGGCTGGATCTGCGTGCCGCGCAAGCTGCTGAAGGAGGAGCGCAAGAACCTGGTGGCGCTGTTCCGCGGCATCGCCAAGTCCACCATCTTCGCGCACGCCAACCTCGACGCCGGCATCGACCTGCACTGGGCCGTGTACCCCGAGAGCCGGCCCAAGGGCCGCAGCGAGGCAGAGGCGCGCAAGGAGCTGGCCTTCATCCTGAAGGATCGCAAGAACAGCTGGCTGCGCCGGCCGGACGATTCGGACCAGCGCATGGGGGCTTCCTCGCTGGCCGAGTGGAAGTCCAACATTGAAATGGCTGCCGAGAGCAGCAAGAACCCCAAGCTGGCCGAGGAGCTGGGCGATCCGAACCGCCTGTTCAGCAACGAGCTGATCGACGAGATCAATGCGTTCGACAAGCAAGCGGTGGTCGAGATTGCGCGGTCGTTCAGGTTGTAGGCCTCATGCACGGCAGCACGACGCGCAAATCGCGGGTTCGCTCATCGGGCGGCGGCTACGCAGCTTCGGACTCCTTCTTTCAGCGTGCTGCCCGCGCCGTGGCGGCAGAATGAAGAGGCTGTCTGCCGAGGTGTCTCGAACAGGGACGCGGCCCGCAGAAGGCCGTGCGCCGCGTGCATCGTGCTACTCACCCTTGATGCCGACCTGCTTGACCACGGCGTCCCAGCGCGTCATTTCCTTGTCGATGAAGGCGGCAAACTCGGCCGGGGCGGTGCCCATCGCCTGGAGGCCCAGGCCGGCCAGCTTCTGGCTCACGGCCGGCTCCGCGAGGATCGCCTTCACTTCGCTCGACAGCCGCTCCACGATCGGCTGCGGCGTCGCCGCCGGCACCATGAAGCCGAACCAGCCATAGCCGACCACGTTGGGGAAGCCCTGCTCTCGCAAGGTGGGCGCAGACGGATAGACGGGCGAGCGTTGCTCCGAGGCGACGCCCAGCACGCGCAGCTTGCCGCTCTGAATGTGCGGCAGCGCCGAAGTGATGGCGGTGAGGGTGGCGTCGACCCGGCCGGCCAGCAGCTCGGTGTACGAGGTTGCGTCGCCGCGGAAGTGCACATTCAGTCCCTTGACGCCCGCCTCCTTGAAGAACAGCTCGGCCGCCAGGTGCGGGCCCGAGCCGCTCCCGGGCGATGCAAAGGTGAGGCCGCGTTCCTTGTTGGCTTTTCCATAGGCCACGAGATCGGCGGGTGTCTTGAACGGTGAGTCGGCATTGACGATCAGGAAGACCGGCGCCACCGCGGCCAGGCTCACTGCGCGCAGGTCCTTGCGGGGGTCATAGCTCAGCTTGCCATAGAGGCTCTCGACCACCGCATAGGGCGCTGCCACGTACAGCAGGGTGTAGCCGTCGGGCGCGGCACGCGCCACCAACTCATTGCCCACGCGGGTGCCGGCGCCGGGCTTGTTCTCGACCACGAAGGGCTGCCCCAGGCGCTTGCCCAGTTCCTCGGTGAGGATGCGTGCCGAGATGTCGTTGGACCCGCCTGCGCCATAGGGCGAGATCACGCGCACCGGCTTGTCGGGCCAGACGCGTCCCGGCTGCGCATGCGCGATGCCGCCTCCGGCCCACACGGCCGAGGCCAGGGCGCCTGCGTGAAAGAAAAAGCTGCGGCGTGTGCTGTCGTTCATGGCTCTGTCTCCTTGTGTGTCGTTACCTTCAGTCGGCCAGCCGCACGATGGGCGGATAGGCGTAGTGGAATGCCAGGTGCGCGGGGCGCGGCTGGTAGAGGCGCAGCGTGAGATAGAAGGGCTCGTCCGGCGCGGGAAGCCAGTTGGCCCGCTCGCGCGGCTCGGATGGCGCGGCATGCTGGATGGCGATGCGCAGGCCGCCGTCCGCGTCCCACTGCAGGCCGTGCGTGCGGTCGCCGATCGAGTAGCGGTCGATCGGGTTGTCCGCCAGCAGGCAATCGGATTTGCGGTACAGGGTGAGCGACCAGAAGGCATCCACCTGCGGTGCATGTCCCGGCGGGAAGGTGAGCGTGTAGCGGTGCGCCCCGTCGAGCGGCCGGCCTTGGTCGTCCACTTCGGCCACCGGGTACATCGCCTCCTCGATGCCCAGCGCGCCGATCATGTTGCGCGCGACCCGGGCGCGCAGTGCGAACTGCGTGCCCCAGTCGGTGCGGATGGCGATCGGCATGTTCCATCCGCCGCCGACGTCGGAGGGCTGCGCATCCTCGCGAAGGGCCTGGCAGACCTCGGCCAGCGCCCGCTGCAGGTGCGATTCGGGCTGGCCCAGCGCCTGATGCCACAGCGAGTGCGTGTCATGGTCCGCCGGCGGCGCGGGGTTGCGCGCCCGGACGGCGTCGACCACGGTGCGGTACGTCTGCGCTTCGGGCGTGTCGGTCTTGCGTCCGTCCATCCCCGTGTCGGCCACGTGTGCGGCGGGTTGCAGGTCGGTGGCTCGCAGGATCGAGAACTGCTGCTGCAACCGGGCGACGCGTGCCAGGTCGGCCGCGTCGTCGTCCACCAGGATGCGGCCGATGATCCACACGTCATCGCCCGGTGCGGCCACCTCGACCACGCCCTCGGGCAGCGTGCCGGTCCATCGCGGCCCATGAACGAACAGGCGTTGCGCGCGATTCCCCGTCGTTCGGCGTCCCGCATAGGCGAAAGGGTTGGTCCACATGTCGAGGAAGCCCAGCGTCCAGTAGCGCTCGCCCATGTCGGGCACGTCGATCACCAGGGGTCCCTCGGAGAGATCCAGCCAGGCGTTGGTGTAGAGCGTGTCGTTGTTGGGCGTGACCACCTCGCGATCCTGGGGCGTGAGGAGGCGCTTCGAGTGCGTGAACGTGTTGAGCCAGCGCAGCGTCGATGCGGCGTCCGGACCGGCAAAGCCGTGCAGCGGATGCCGGCGAGGCGCGGTGGCGGCACGCATGCGCGCCATCTCGAAGAGCGGCAGGGTGCGCAGCACGGCCTCGTGCGTCACCGGCAGGGCCTCGCGCTTCATGCCACGCGCTCCAGCTTCGGCATGCGGTACGCGCCGCTCAGGAATGCGGGCTGCGGGTGATACACACGCAGGATCAGGTAGAAGGCGCCGCTCGGTGCAGGCAGCCAGTTCTCCTCGGGTCCCGGCGGGCGCCGGCGCGACACATACAGGGTCAGGCTGCCGTCGGGATGGCGTTCGAGCGGGCTGCGATTGCCCAGCGCGTGGCGGCCGATCGCGTTGGCCGCGAAGTAGCGGTCCGCGCCATAGAGCGAGATCGACCAGAACGCGCCTGCCGGGATCCGGCCGCCATCCTCGAAATGGAGGCGGTAAAGCCGGTCGCCGTCGAGCTCTTCGCCGTGGTCGTCGTAGTCGGTGGTCGCGTAGATCGCCTCGTCACCGGCCAGCGCGCCCAGGCCCTTCCAGGCCGTGGCTGCGCGCAGCAGCAGGTCGTCGCCATAGCGGCCCAGCCGCGTCGAGTAGCGCCAGGGGGCCTTCGACGCAGGGCGCGATGCGCCGTCGATGATCTTCATCGCCGAGGCGTAGGCCGTGCGCAGCCCCTCGAGCGTCGCCGGACGCAGGTCGCCCAGTCCGCCGTCGGCATCGAGCTTCACGTGCGCCCCGCGCAGCAGGTCGAAGGCGCCTTGCTGCGACGCCGGGGGCGGGAAGTCGCGCAGCGCGCGCGCCAGGTTGGCGAAGAAGGCGAGTGCGGGATCGTCGCCGCTCGTTTGCCATTGCGCCACGCTCGCGGGCGCATCGGCGGCCGCCGGTGCGTCGATGGCGAAGCCGGCCTGGACGCCGCGTGCGGCCACGACATCGGCGTCCCCGTCCACCAGCACCCGCCCCAGCACCCACACCAGCGCAGTCGGGCACTGGATCGGCGTGGTGCCCTGCGGCGCGGCATGCGTGCCGTCCGGGCCCAGGAGCGCGAAGCGGCCGCCTTGCGCCGGCACGTTGCGCGTGCCGATGTTATGGAAGTTGTTGGTGTAGGTGTCGAGCAGTTCCAAAACGAAGTAGCGCCCGGTCTGCGGCGGCACCGTGATCACCACCGGTCCGCGGCGCAGGTCGATCCAGGCGTTGCTGTAGAGCAGGTCGTTGGCCGGCGTCACGATGTCGCGGTCGCGGTCGGTCCAGCGCTCGGCACTGTGGCCGAAGTGGTTGAAGGGCGCGCGGCCGTAGGCTGCGGTGCCGGGCGTGGTCTGCACATGGCAGGTGCGCACGGATTCGAGCAGCGGATAGCCGGCCACCACCGCGGGCACCGCGCAGTGCGCGACCCAGGCCGCCTGGGGCGTGGTGAATGCGCTGTTCAGGAATGCATGGCTCATCGGTCTTGTCTCCGGAATGAATGAGTGGATGTCGGAACTACTCGGCTTTCAGGCCGCTCGCCTGTACCGCGCGGGCCCATGTGGCGATGTCCCGGTGCCATTGCTGCTCGAAGGCCTCACGCGAGATCGGATCGGCCTCCATGCCGAGGCTCTTCACCTTCTCGATCACCTCGGGGCGCCGCAGCGCACGGCCCGCGGCTTGCGCCAGTTGCTGCATGGTGTCGGCCGGCATGCGCGCCGGCGCGAACAGGGCGAACCAGCTTTCGGTGTCGAAGGCGAAACCGCCCTCGACCAGCGTCGGCACGTCCGGGCGGGCCGAGGAACGCCGGGCCCCGGTCACCGCGAGTGCCTTGATGCGGCCGGCGCGCAGCAGCGGCAGCGCGCCCGCCACATCGGCCATGGCCACCTGGATCTGCCCACCGACCAGGTCCTGCAACAGCGGCGCCACGCCCTTGTAAGGCACATGGACCGTCTGGATGCCGGTGGCGAGGCGCAGGCTTTCCATCGCCAGGTGCCCCCCCGAGCCATTGCCCCAGGAACCGTACAGGAGCGGCTCGCGCCTGCGCTGGACCAGGGCCACCATCTCGGGCGCGCTGTTCGCCGCGTAGGCGGGGTTCGCCACCAGCACATTGCCGCCGTGCGCCACGCGGGCGATCGCGCTGAAGTCGTCGGGACGGTATTTCAGGTCCTTGAACAGTGCCGGCGCGATGGCGTGCGTGGCGCTGATGCCCAGCACCAGCGTGTGGCCGTCCGGTGCGGCGCGCGCCACTTGGGCGGTGCCCAGGGTGCCGGTGGCGCCGGGCACGTTGTCGACGATGACCGTGGCGCCCAGCTCCTGCCCGAGCGCCTGGGCCAGCAGGCGTCCCATCACGTCGGTGCCGCCGCCGGCCGGAAAGGGGACGACCAGACGGATCGGCTTGTTGCCCAGTGCGGCGCGGGCCAGCGGCCATTGCATAGTCGCCAGCAGGGTGGCGCTGGCGTGCAGCAGCAGCGCGCGGCGGCGGAGGAATGTGCTCATGGTGATGTCCTTGTCCGATTGGATGGGTTTCGCTTCAGCTCGGATCGACGAAGCTCACCACCGCATCGGCGGCCGCGATGCCATCGGCGGTGACCATCAGCGGGTTGATCTCGAGCGTGCCCAGGCGCGGTCCGAGCGCCGCGGCCAGCGCAGCGAAGCGCAAGACCCCATCGACCAGC
>DATFFA010000180.1:0-10662 GCA_035250605.1 Variovorax sp.
GAACGCACTTGCGACTTTCAACTGTGCGCGTTACCGGCTTGGCGTCAAGGAAACCCAGGCCTGGATCGACGAAGGGCGCCCGCGGCAGTAGAAGTGCGGCAGGAAGCGCGGCGTTCCGGTCTCATGACCGCTGCGGGCTCAGCGCCGAAGCAAGGCAAACGCGCGCTCGAGGTCGTCCACCAGATCATCCGGCGATTCCAGGCCGATGTGCAGCCGGATCACCGGACCGCGTCCGCGCCAGTCCGTCGCGCTGCGCGCACGCGTCATGTCGGCCAGCGTGACGAGGCTCTCGAAGCCGCCCCACGATGCCCCGAGGCCGAACAGCGAGAGGCCGTCGATCAGGCGCTCCGCCATCGCCGTGTCGAAGTCCCGCCGCAGCTCGAAGGACAGCAGGCCGTTGGTGCCGCTGCAATCGCGCAGCCAGAGCGCATGGCCCGGGTCCTCGGGCAGCGCGGGGCAGAAGACGGTGGCGACCTCGGGCCTGCCCCCGAGCCAGCCGGCGATGCGAAGCGCGTGCCGCTCGTGCATCTGCAGGCGCGCGGACAGCGTGCGCAGGCCGCGCATCACCAGCCAGGCATCGTCGGGGCTCACCGTCATGCCGAAGGCATCGGCGCGCTCGGACAGCGGCTGCCACGCCGCCTGCGTGGTGCAGACGGTCCCCATCATCACGTCGGAGTGCCCGGACAGGTACTTGGTGGCGGCCATGATCGAGATGTCGGCACCGAGCGCCAGCGGACGGTACTGGCAGCCCGACCCCCAGGTGTTGTCGGCCGCGAGCAGCGCTCCGTGCGCATGCGCCATCTCGGCCAGGCGCGGCAGATCGCACATCTCGTAGACCAGCGAACCCGGCGCCTCCGCATAGACCAGCCGCGTCGCCGGCTCCATCAGCGATTCCGCATCGCTGCCGTCCGCCTTGAAGAAGGTGCAGCGGATGCCGTACGGCGCGAGAAAGCTGCGCGCGAGATGCCGCGTGGGCTCGTAGACGCTGTCGGACATCAGCACGTGGTCGCCGGGCTTCAGGCAGGCCAGCAGGCTCATGCCGATCGCGGCCAGGCCGGTCGGGAAGAGCCGGGTGCGATAGCCGCCTTCGAGCTCGCTCACCGCGTCCTCCAGGGCGAAGGTGGTGGGCGTGCCGCGCGCGCCGTACGTAAAAAGGCGCTCGCCGCCGCGGCGCGCGCGCATCTCGCGCTGCTGCGCGACGTTGTCGAACAGCACGGTGCTGGCGCGGACCAGCGGCGGGTTGACCGCCCGGCCTCCATCGAAGGCCGGCGCGTGTCCGGCGTGCAGCAGGCGGGTCTGCCATTGCAGGTTCTGCGGGGCGGGGTGGGGAATGGGCATGGGAGACGATTCTGTGCCGGGTCCTTCAGTCCACGCGGGCACCCGAGAGCTTCACCACGCTGGACCAGCGGTCGATGTCCTGGCGCAGCTGCGCCGCGAACTCCGCGGGCGAATTGCCGACCACTTCGCTGCCGCCGTCGGTGATCAGCCGCGCGACCTCCGGCACGCGCAGGGTCCGCACGATCGCCTCGTGGAGGTAGGCCACGCGTTCGCGCGGCGTGCCGGCGGGCGCGAAGACGCCGTACCAGTCCTCGAAGCGCGCGTTCTTGTAGCCGAGCTCCTCGAGCGTCGGCACCTTGGCGAACACGCCGACGCGGCGCGGGCTGGTCACCGCCAGCACGCGCAGCTTGCCGTTCTGGACCATGCCGGCCACGGACGCGGTGGAAGTCACCAGCACGTCCACCTGGTGTCCCAACAGGTCCGTGATGGCGGGCGCCGCGCCCTTGTAGGGCACGTGCGTCATCTGCGCACCGGCTTCCTTCTGCAGCACCACGCCGACCAGGTGCGACAGGGTGCCGTTGCCGGGCGAGGCGTAGGTCACGCGGCCCGGCTGAGCCTTGCTGCGCCGGACCAGTTCGTCGAAGTCCTTGAGCGGCGAGTCGGCCGGCACCACGATCGCGAGCGGCGCTGCGTTGATCTGCGTCACCGGCACGAAGTTTTTCAGCGGATCGAAGCCCGCCGACGCGTAGAGCGTGGGGTTCACCGCCATCAGCGAGACCTGTGCGGTCAGCAGGGTGTAGCCGTCGGGGCGCGCGTCGGCGGCCGCCTTGGCCCCGATGTTGCCCCCGGCGCCGCCTCGGTTCTCCACCAGCGCCGGCTGGCCGGTCACCTCGGGCAGGCGCGTGGTGACGAAGCGGGTGGTGGCATCGTTGCCGCCGCCGGCAGGGAACGGCGAGATGAAGCGGATCGGCTGGGCCGGAAAGCCGTCGCGCGCGGGGAGCACTTCGGCGAAGGCGGAGGATGCGCACATCGCGAGGGCGCCCGTGAAGGCGGCGAAGGCGGCGAGCCGGCGCAGGGGCGGCGACACGGAAAAGGCGCGGGGCAGGGCAGCAAGGGTCATCATGAACTCCGGTGAATCAGGACATGGCGGTCGCAGGCAGGCGGAAGGCCGCCAGCTCCTGCGCGTCGAGTTGCGCGACCAGTCCGGTTTCCCAGGCCAGGTAGCGGCGCGCGGCCTCCTTGTTGCCGTCGTGCCGGTCGTGCACGAAGAACAGGAAGTCGATGCATTCGGCATCGGTGGGAAGCGCGGGGCTCTGCTCGATCGGCAGGCCGGCGTCTTCCCAGGCCTTCATGCCGCCTTCGAGCAGCACGGGTGCGGCCAGGGTCGAGGGCCAGTCCGAGGCGGCGGCCCACCGCGCCGCCTGCGGCTGATCGGCGACCAGCACCACCGGACGGGTCTCCCCGGCCAGCGCGTCGGCCAGGCGCGGACGGATCGACCAGCGCGCGCCCGCGATGTGCGCGGCGCGGAACTGCATGCTCGAGCGCAGGTCGAGCACCGCGGCATCGCCGTCGCGAAGACGCTGCGCCAGCGCCTGCACGCCAATCGTCGCGAGCGCCGGCGGCTCGGGAACGGGGGCGGGGGCCATCGCCAGGCCGCTTCGAATGCCGCCGGTGAGCACCGAGGCGTCGTGGCCCATCTGCCGCAACCAGCTCGCCACCGCGGGTGCGCGCACGCCGTCGTCGTCCAGCAGCACCAGCCGTGCGCCGCGCACGCCGACGAACTGGTCGGTGGCCTGCATCAGCTGCCCGCCGGGCGTGTGCTGCGCGCCCGGCAGGCTGCCGCGCGCAAATTCTTCCGGCGTACGGACGTCGCAGAGGAACAGCGTGCGCTGCGGATCGTCGATCCAGCGCGCCACCGTGCCGGCGTCGACGAAGGGCACCTCGAAGCGCCGTGCCAGGGCCTGCGCCTGCTCCTTCAGCGCGCCGCTGCCGCTCGCGTCGTCGTATCGGCGCACGCCGCCGTGTTCGAGGGCGTGGTCCGCCAGGTACCAGCCCTGGGTGCCGTTCTCCAGGGCATAGACCGGATTGGGCAGGCCGAGGTTGATGAGGGTCTGCGCGCCGATGATGCTGCGCGTGCGCCCCGCGCAGTTGACCACGATGGGTGTGGCGTCGTCGGGCACGAGATGCCGGATGCGGTAGGGCAACTCCCCGTTTGGACAGCAGATCGCCGACGGGATGTTCATCTTGCGGAACTCGTTCACCGGACGCCCGTCGATGACGACCACCGGCTCGCCGCGCGCGA
Organism: Variovorax sp.; assembly: GCA_035250605.1. GTDB lineage: Bacteria > Pseudomonadota > Gammaproteobacteria > Burkholderiales > Burkholderiaceae_C > Variovorax. The sequence continues at coordinate 3,581 of DATFFA010000180.1, forward strand.
TCATGGCCGCCAGCCGGTCGGCGCTCAGGCGCGGCGTGTGGTAGACCTGTTCGGCCAGCTCTCCGAAGGTCTTCGAAGGCAGGTTGACGCCCGCGAACAGCGGGTAGCCGGCGGCTGTCCAGCCCTGCGTGCCACCGCGAAGAACCGACACGTCGGCATAGCCCAGGGCGGCCAGCCGCGCGGCCGCGCGCTGCGCGACGCCGGCGGCTTCGCCTGCGTCGTCGTACACCACGGTGCGCGTCGAGCGTCGCGGCACCAGTCGCGCCACCTCGGTCTCGAGCAGGCTGTAGGGCAGCGGCGTGGCATGGAACAGGTGGGATTCGCCGTACTGGCCGTGCTCGCGGACATCGAGCAGCGCCAGCTCGGCGCCGTCATGCAGGCAGGTCTTGAGGGTTCGGGCGTCGATCTGTGGGTGCATGGAACGAAGGGTGCTTGAAGATGGAAGTGACACGGCCGCAGCCGTGCCGTGCGCGACCGGGACCGGCCGTGCACGACTCGCTGCGTTTCGGGAGGCTCAGCGCCGGGTCTGTACGCCGATGCCCATGGTTTGGCAGGTGCCCTTCTCGAGGTCGTAGCCGGTGCGCCGGTCGAGGGTCTCGAGTGCGCGGCCGTACATGTGCAGGTGGCGGATCACCTGCTCGCCCCGGATCTCGACCGAATGGATGTCCTCGGGCATGAGCGCAATCCCGGTGCCGGGGGCGACGACCACGCAGTCCGTCTCGGCGAGTCGTGCGACGCCCGGCACGCTGCCGTCGTCGAGGCGCTCATAGACGCGGTTGTGCTCGGTGCCCTCCACGGCGGCGATGCAGGCCCAGGTGGTGTGGTTGTGCGGCACGATGCGCTTGCCGGGGCGCATCACGTTCAGGTAGAGCGCATAGCGCCGGTCGGGATCCTCGGCGATCAGGTAGCGGGCCTGGTGCTCGCCTGCCTCGGGCGCGGGGAAGTCGGCCTCCGACCAGAGCTCCCGCCGCGCGGCCAGCGCCATGAGCGTGTCCAGCACGCCGGCGAGCTTCTCGCGCGTCGGCTCGCCCGCGCGCGTGGCCTGCTTCATGCGGCCGATCGCTGCGGCCACGGCTTCGTCTCGTTGGGGGGATGGCTTGCTCAAGAGGGCTCCTGCGTTGACGTGTAGGCTGCCACTGTAGGCAGGACGAGGATTGCGAACAATCCAGCGCGGGCATCGAATTCATCAATAACATTAATGGAATGAAAACCCTCGACCTCGAACTGCTGCGTTCGCTCGACGCCATCGTCTCGCACGAAAGCTTTGCCGCCGCGGCGGTCCACCTCGAACGCACGCAGTCGGCGGTGACGCAGCAGATGCAGCGCCTGGAAGAACAGATCGGCCACCCGCTCTTCGAGAAGCAGGGCCGGCAGAAGAAGCTGACCGACCATGGGCAGCGGCTGCTGACCTATGCGCGCCACCTGCTGGCCGTCAACGACGAGGCGATTCGCAACTTCCAGCAGGGGCGGCTCGAGGGCGTGCTGCGCATCGGCGCACCGCACGACGTTGCGGACACCATGCTGCCGCCGCTGCTGACGGAGGTAGCGCGCAGTTCACCGCTGCTGCAGCTCGACATCCACGTGGGGCGCAGTCCCTTCCTGATGGAGTCGCTCAAGCGCGGTGAGATCGACATGGCCATCTCCAACCGCGTCGATCCCGAACTCGAAGGGGTCGTGCTGCGCACCTCGCCGACCGTGTGGCTGTGCAGCGCGAGCTACCTGCACGACGAAACCAAGCCGATCCCGCTGATCGAGGCCGACGGGCCGAGCATCTTCCGGCGCCTGGGGCGCGAGGCGCTCGACGCCGCGGGCCTCGCCTGGACGCCGCGCTACACCTCGAGCAGCCTGATCGGCATCAAGGCTGCGCTGCGCGCCGGCCTGGGCGTGACGGCGCGCGGCGTGGAACAGCTCGACGCGGGCCTGCGCGTGCTGGGAATGAACGACGGCATGCCGCGCCTGCCCGACCTCACCTACCACCTGTACGTGCGCAGCCACGTCGTGAACCCGGTGACGCGGGATGTGTTCGAGATCCTGAAAAGCAGCATGCGCCTGCTGCGCACCGGCACTCCGCGCGAGGCTTCGCTTCCGCGCCGGTAAGGGGCCTGGGAGCGAGCACCGGACGGCGCCGGAGCGGACCCTGTCGCATCGGCGCACTACGAGTTTTCGTGGTACGCGGCCATGGGCGTGTCACGCGGGGCGGGCTACCCTCGGGAGGGCATCGTCCCGAGAAAAACACCCCAGGAGTCTTCATGGTCGCACCCGCATCCTCTTCCGGTTCCAGCCAGGCGGCCATCGACCACGCGGCCGCGTTGCGGGCCGCCGAGGAAGCTCGGCGACGAGCGGAAGAGGCGGCGCGGCGCGCGGCGGAAGAAGCCAGGCGCCTGGCCGAGGAAGCACGGCGGCAGGCCGAGGCCGCGCGCAAGAAAGCCGATGCGATCGATGCGCTGAAGAAGGAGGCCATTGCCAACCTGCGCGAGAAGGAGGCCACGCTCGCGGAGTCCAAGCTCGACGACGTGCGGCAGCGCCGCCCGGCCAACGATCCCTCGGAAGCGACGCGGGCCGCGAAGACGGAAGTCGATGCGGCGAAAAAGACGGTGACCCTCTACGAGCCGCCGCCGGCCGGCCAGCAGCGGCCGGCGCTGCCGAGCGCCAACACCCAGGCCCTGCTCGACAAGGCGCAGAAGGCCGCCAAGCCGATCTTCGAGGCCCAGGCGCGCGGCGGCGACGGCACCGCGGCGCAGCAGGCTGCCGTCGATGCCGCCGTCGACGAATGGCTGCAGGCCGCGCAGCAGGACATGCGCAACGCCGCCGTCCAGGCTCGCGCCGAGGGCAAGGACCCGAAGGCCGCCATCGACCAGGAGGCCGCGAAGGTCGAGCGGGCGGTCGACGCGGGCGGCGTGTTCGATCCCGAGTGGATGAGCGGCTACGTCGAGAAGGCGCAGGACGGCGTCGAGGCCGAGACCCCGGCCGTCCGGCAGTTGCGCAGCGAGCAGTACCAGGTCAATCAGTCCGGCAAGAAGCAGGTCGCCGACGCGCGCACCGAGGCCGGCGATGCCGAGGCCGCGGCCGTCGAGGCCGAGAAGTACGCGGCCAGCTTCGGCGAGGGGCCGGGCGGCAACGACACCCTCATCACCGCCAAGCAGAACGCGAAGGACGAGGCAGCCCGGCTGCGCGGCATCGCGAACCGCGCCGATGCCAAGCTGAACGGGCTGATCAAGGCCTACGGCAGCCGCGATCCCTCCGACCCGCAGAACCCCAAGACCAACGTGGTGGGCGCGGTCAACGCCGGCTACGAGGCACGCGTGGCCGACCTGGAGGTGAAGGACTTCAGCGACAAGTACCAGCAGGCGGTGGCCGACGGCGACGCCAAGAAGATCGCACAGGCCGATGCCGCGCTGCGCGATGCGCAGGATGCGCAGCGCTATGCCCACGCACTCTCGGATGACGAAACGGCCCAGCTGGACCAGATCGACGCCGGCGTCGAATACACCGACGCCGAGGCCGCGTGGAAGGCCGAGTCGCAGCAGCAGCCCGGCACCTATACCGTGACCGAGCGCGACGGCGACAAGACCAGCACGAAGACCGAGAAGGCCGAGGGCTACGACCCCGCCTTCTGGGCCAGGCCCGGCAGCGAGGAAGGCAAGAAGGTCCAGGCCATCGACGGCAAGTACTACTACGTGGACGGCGACAAGAAGACCGAGCTGCACCCGGCGACTGCGGGCGTCTGGGCCGCGCACGACAAGGGCGAAGCTGCGAAAACGCAGGCGTCGGGCACCGGCAAGACGCTGGCGCAGGTCAAGGAAGACCTGGTCGGCGGCGCCGACGGCAGCGGCCCCAAGCTCGACGAGGCGCTGTACCTCGACAACGCCGACGCCATCAACCAGCGCCTGGCCGATGCCAATGCCGCAGTGAAGACGGCGCAGGCCGGCCAGAACGCAGCCGAACGTCCGCCCGGGTTCATCGGCCCCGTGGTGGCGCCCAGCACGCCGCAGCAATTGGGCAAGGCGCTCGAGACGCAGCGCGTCGCGCAGGCCGAGGCCGATGCACTGAAGGCCATGCAGGACCTGCGCGGGGCCGAGCGCGACCAGGCCGCGGGCAAGGCGGTCGACGCCGGCCGACTGCAGGGCCTGCGCGACGCCGCGCGCGAGGCGCAGCGCAAGCACGAGGAGGCACAACCCAAGCTCGCGCCGCAGGACGAGAAGAAGATGCGCGACACGCTGCTGCCGCAGGCGCGCACCGATGCGAAGACCAGGAGCGACACGGTCGACAAGCTCACGGCCCCCGGCAGCACCGCCACCGAGGCCGAGCGCAACAAGGCGATGGACGCGCTCGATGCCGCCAAGCTCACGGTGCGCGACTACGAGACGAAGCTGGAGCTGATCGATGCCGAGCGCGACTGGTACGCGGCGCAGTACCAGTATGGCCAGGCCCACTTCGCCAAGCCGCAGCTGTCCATGTTCATGAAGGACGGCGAGTCGGTCACGGCCGATGTCTACCCCGAGAACTACGACCCGACCTGGAACCTCAAGCCCGGCGCCGACGGCAAGGTCAGCGCCGAGGGCCTGCCGCGCGGGCTCTCGCCCGACGACATCGAGGTGCGCCAGGACGCGTGCGGCGGCGGCTACACGGTGATCGTCAAGAAGGACTCCGAGGTCGTGGGCTGGCAGAAGTCCGAGCGCTATGGCGACTTGCGCCACTTCACCGTGCGCGAGGGCGAGTACAAGATGAACCCGGCCACGGCCCGGCTGTGGGACACCTCCGAGTTCGGCAACGGCCGGCTGGCGCAGGCGCGCAGCGAGCGCGGCAGTGTCGAGAAGCTGCTGGGCGATGCCGCGGCCGAGACGCCGCCGCCGCCGGATGCCCAGCCGCTGCTCGGGCCGGACGGCAAGCCGGTGCCCACGCTGCGGCTCGGGGACGACCTCGGTCCGCGCAAGAAACAGGTGGACCAGGACGTCGCCGACGCGACCACCGCGCGGGATGAGGCCCAGCGCGCTTACGACACCGGCACCGGCGACCGCACGCAGCTCAAGAACGCGCTGGACGATGCCAACGCGCGCCTTTCCATCGTGCAGAACGAGCAGGCCGCGGTGGACGCGGTGCTGCTGTGGCAGGAGGCCCACCGCACCCGCCAGCTCTATGAGGCCAACGAGCGCGCCGGCCGCGCGCAGACCGCCTGCTACGCCAAGCCGCCGTCGGAAATGGAAAGCGACGCGCGCGCCAAGGCGGTTGCGGCGCGCAGCACGTGGCTGGACTCGCACAACAAGTTCTACACCGACGTGGCGCAGCGTGACCTGGGCGCTGCGCAGGCCGCGCACGACAAGTGGAAGAGCGCGCATCCCGGCCTGGCCGAAACCGGCAGCGCCACCTGGCAGGCCCTGGAGGCCGCGCAGGCCCAGGTCGACACCGCCAAGCGCTACCAGGTGGCCGGCGCCACCGAGAGCGCGAGCGCGCGCGAGCAGGACTTCATCGCGCAGAACCTGCGGCCCGACCAGCACGAGAACGGCGCCGAGCTCTACAAGCTCTTCATGCGCGACCCGACGCTGATGGCGCAGTCCATCATCAACAGCCACTACGTGCAGTACGGCGGGCAGTTCACGCAGATGCAGGGCCGCACGCAGCTGGAGAATGCGGTCGCGACCGCGCTGGGCTGGAAACCCGACGTCGCGCCGGACCCTTCGACGCCCGCCAACAACGAGCGCCTTCAGCAGACGCAGAGCCTGTTCACCCAGCTCTCGAAGGAGCAGCAGGAGGTGCTGGACCGCACGGTCGACAAGATCGTCGAGGAGGGCGGCGACAAGGCGCGCGTGATGGTGCTGCCGGTGGTCTACGGGCTGGAGGGCGAGCAGGGCGGCATCGTCAAGACGGCCGTGTTCAAGGTCGAGACGAAGCCGGGCGAATCGAAGCTGGTGGACGAGCAGGGCTGGGTCTACGGCGACCTCGACGACTACCGTGCCAACAACAGCCTGCCGGTGGAAGGCGTCGACCTGGTCACGCCGGAAGACGGCAACTTCACGCTCGACGCCGGCGGCAACGTCAAGCTCTTCGCCGGCGATGCGCGCACCGAGACCGGCTGGGAGAGCTTCAGGCGCACGACGCACCTCGACGTGGTGGCCGGCGTGGTCGGCGTGGTCGCAGGCGTGGTGCTGACGGTGGGCTCCTTCGGCACGCTGTCCGCGCCGGGTGTGATGCTGATCGCGGGCTCGGCCGCGGTGCTGGCGGCCGGCTACGGCGTCGCGACCTCGGCCGAGAGCCTGTACCGGCAGGGCAGCCATGGGCAGGACATCAATCCCTTCAGCAGCACGCAGGCGCGGCTGGACTGGCTCAACCTCGGGCTGTCGGCGGTCAGCGTGCCGGTGGTGGGCGCGTCCACCCGCGCCACCATCCAGGCCATGCGCGCAGGCAATGCGCTCAAGGCCGCGGCGGCGGCGCGCGGCGCCAAGGACATGGTGGCGGCCGACAAGCACCTGGCGGACTTCGCGCGCTATTCGCAGGGCGCGCAGGCATGGGGCCGGCCGGCCGCCGCGGCTGCCAAGCCGCTGGGCGTGGGCAGCGTCTACGCCTTCGAGGAAGGCGCGCGCTACATGATCGACAACTGGGAGCACATGACGCCCGGCGAGCGCCGGAAGCAGCTGGGCATGCTGGGCCTCAACGCGGCCGGCTTCGCCTCGCCGGTGTTCGCGCGCGGCTATGTGCGGGTGCACGACGCGGTCAAGCCGCAGATGGCGGCGGCGCAGCCGGAGACGGTGGCGACCGGCACCTTGGTGCCGACGGGTGGCCGCGTGACGGACGGGGCGCAGGTCATTCCGCTCGCCGGCCGGCGGCCGGCTGACCTCGCAGCCGACGATCCGCAGGCGCCGATCGCGGCAGAGGATCCCTTGCAGGCCTTCCGTGAATCGCCGCCGGCGCGCGGCGAGGACACGGTGCCCGCGCAGGGCAACGTCGTTTCCCTGCATCCGGAGGGCCCGCCGCCGGTGGTGGTGGCCGAGCCGCCCGATGCCGCGCTGGCGCCGGTGATCCCGCTGGTGCTGCGCCGTCCCGCGGGCGATGGGCCCGACCCGGGTCCCGGCGCGGTGCCGGCCTCC
>DATFFA010000181.1:0-45516 GCA_035250605.1 Variovorax sp.
GATGCTGGCCAACCTGACGACGGTCGTGTCCTTCACGCTGATCGCGATCTCCGACATCCCGGCGCTGTCGGCCATCGGCCGGGTGGTCGCGCCGGGTGCGCTGCTGGCATTGCTGCTCTCGGCGGCCTTCGCGCGCGGGCCCGCACGCGTCTCCGCGCCGCGCGGCTGATGGGAGAATCGGCGCCGATGTCCCAAGCCCTGCCTTCCCCCGAATCGTGGCCCTGGCCGCCCGTCGTGCGCGCCAGCGTCGGCTGGCATCTGCTGGCGCTGGCTGCGGCGCTCTTCGTGCCGGGGGCGCTGCCCTGGGCCATCGGGGCGGTGGTGCTGAACCATGTGCTGATCACCGCCGCCGGCCTGACGCCGCGAAGCAGCCTGCTGGGGCCGAACGTCACCCGGCTGCCGGCGGCCTCGGCGGCGCGCGGCGAGGTCGCGATCACCATCGACGACGGGCCCGACCCCGAGGTCACGCCGCAGGTGCTGGACCTGCTCGACGCGCATGGCCAGCGGGCCACCTTCTTCTGCATCGCGGAGCGCGTGCGCGAGCATCCGGCCCTGGCCCGCGAAATCGTCGCGCGCGGCCACAGCATCCAGAACCACACGGCACGGCATCGCCACAACTTCTCCTTGCTCGGGCCGCGCGGCTTCCATGCCGAAATCGAGCGCGCACAGCGGCTGCTGCAGGAAGTGACGGGCCAGCGTGCCAGCTGCTTTCGCGCGCCGGCCGGGCTGCGCAACCCTTTTCTCGCGCCGGTGCTGCATCGCCTGGGCCTGGTGCTGGTGAGCTGGACGCGCCGCGGCTTCGACACGCGGGAGCGCGATGCGGCCGTCGTGCTGGCGCGCCTCACGAAGAACCTGAAGGCCGGCGACATCCTATTGCTGCACGACGGGCATGCCGCGCGCACGGCAGCAGGCCGCCCGGTGCTGCTCGAGGTCCTGCCGCCTTTGCTGGAACGCCTTCGCACCGACGGCCTGCACGCAGTCACGCTGCCGCAAGCCCTGACCACTCCTGCATGAACGAACGTCCCTCCACCGACGCCGCCTGGCGTCAATTGCATGAAGCCGCCACCCGGCCCTACCAGAAGGCCGGCAACTTCGCCTGGCGTTTCGCGCGCGGCAAGCTGGGGCGCGACCCGGTGTTCCGTGGCCTGATCGAGCGCGGCCTGATCGGCGAGAGCCGCCGCCGCGTGGTGGACATCGGCTGCGGACAAGGCCTGTTCGCCAGCCTGCTCGCGGCCATGGCCGGCATGCAGGCGCAGCCCGGGCGCTGGCCCGCTGCCTGGGCTGCCACGCCGGCCGCCGCCGAGTACTTCGGCATCGAGCTGATGCCCAAGGACGTGGCGCGCGCCGAGGCTTCCATCGGCCACCTGAAGCCGGCGCCGCGCTTCGTCTGCGAAGACATGTGCCAGGCCGCGATGCCGGCCTGCGACCTGGTCGTGATCCTCGACGTGCTGCACTACGTGGACCACGCCGCGCAGGAAGGCGTGCTGCGCCGCGTGCATGGCGCGCTGCAGCCGGGCGGCCGCCTGCTGCTGCGCGTGGGCGACGCGGCCAGCCGGCGCGGCTTCGCGATCAGCCAGTGGGTGGACCGCACCGTCACGCGCATCCGCGGGCACCGCGTCTCGCCGACCTGGGGACGCACGCTGTCCGAATGGACCTCGCTGCTGCAGCGCCTGGGCTTTTCCAGGGTGGAGAGCATTCCGATGAGCGCGGGCACGCCCTTCGCCAACGTGCTGCTGGTGGCCGATCGCGGCCAGGAGCTTTCGACACCATGAGCGCCGCCCGGCCGCCCGAAGGCGCTCGCGCCCCAGCCGAAGGCGAAGGTACTCCGATGAACGCCACGCAACAGCTCGACCAGGCCGGCATCGCACGCCTGATTCCCCACAGCGGCAGCATGTGCCTGCTGGAGCGGCTGGAGTCCTGGAATGCACACGCCATCCATTGCACGACCGGCACGCACCGTCGCGCGGACAACCCGCTGCGCACGGCCGGCGGCCTGCTGGCCCCCAATGCGATCGAGTACGCGGCGCAGGCGATGGCGCTGCACGGCGGCCTGATCGCACCGGAGGGCAGCGAGCCCTCGGCCGGCTTCCTGGCCAGTGCACGCAATGTGCGGATGGCCGTCCCGCGGCTCGACGACATCGAGGGCGTGCTGCATGTGCATGCGCAGCGCGTCTCGGGCGATGCGAGCCAGATCCTCTACGAATTCGCGGTGAAGGACGAAGCAGGTCGCGCGCTGGCCGAAGGCCGCGCGGTGGTCGTGCTCAACACGCCGCTCGCCCTGGAAGCCTGATCCTCATGAGCCTCAACGGAAAACGCGCACTGATCACCGGCGCCAGCGGCGCCCTCGGCGCGGCTGTCGCCCAGCGCCTGGCACGCGACGGCGCCACGGTGCTGTTGCACGCCAACTCCAGGCCGCAGGCCGTCGAAGCGCTCGCCGCCGCCATCACGGCTGCCGGCGGCCAGGCCGAGTGCCACGTCTTCGACCTCGCCGGCGACGAAGCCTCGCGCGCTGCCTGCGAGCGCATGCTGGCCGGCGGGCCGGTGCAGATCGTGGTCAACAACGCCGGCGTGCACGACGACGCAGTGCTGCCCGGCATGAGCGCGGCGCAGTGGCACAAGGTGATCGACGTCTCGCTCAACGGCTTCTTCCGCGTCACGCAGCCCTTGCTGCTGCCCATGCTGCGCACGCGCTGGGGGCGGATCATCAACATGTCGTCCGTGGCCTCCCTCACCGGCAACCGTGGCCAGGTCAACTACGCGGCGGCGAAGGGCGCGCTCAACAGCGCGACCAAGGCGCTGTCGCTCGAAGTCGCGGCGCGCGGCGTGACGGTCAACGCGATCGCCCCGGGCATCATCGCGTCGCCCATGGCCGACGGCGCCTTCGACAAGGCGATGATCGACCAGCTGGTGCCGGCGAAGCGGGCCGGCAGGCCGGAGGAGGTCGCGGCGCTGGCGGGATTCCTGGCGAGCGAAGAGGCGGCCTACATCACGGGGCAGATCATCTCGATCAACGGCGGGATGATCTAGTGGTCAACAGGCCCCGGCTCTCTTTCGTCTCCGGCTGGCGGGAGAGGGGCCGGGGCGAGGGTGTCAGCGCTGGAATGGCGGCGCCCGCCGCACCCGGCGCAGCAGCAGACTCGGCAAGCGCAGCACGAACTCGACCATCAGCCGCGTGTGCATCCACGTCAGCAAGGCGTTGTCGCGCAGGTAGTTGAAGTGCGAGACCCCGCCTTCCTCGGCCGTGAGGTACTTGACCGGCGCGTCGATGTTGACCGGCTTGACGCCGCGCCACGCCAGGCGCACGACGGCCTCGGTGTCGAAGTCGAAGCGGCGCATCCACGGCTGGCGTTCCATGGTCGCGATGAGCGGCGCCACCGGGTAGACGCGGAAGCCGTAGAGCGAGTCGCCGACGCCGGCGAACAGCGTTTCGAGCTGGGTCCAGCCATTGGAGACCTTGCGGCCGCGCACCCGCAAGAGCGGTGCCGAGGCATCGAAAACCGGGCGCCCCAGCACCATGGTTTCGGGCCGGGCCTGCGAGGCCTGCATGAAGGCGGGGATCAGGTCGGCCGGATGCTGGCCGTCCGAATCCATGGTGAGCGCATGCGTGTAGCCGGCCTCCTGCGCCGCGCGCAGGCCGTGCAGCACGGCCGCGCCCTTGCCCTGGTTGTGCGGCAGCAGCCAGACGCGCAGGCCGGGATCGGCGGCGGCCATCTGCTGCAGCCGCTCGCCGGTGCCGTCGGTGCTGCCGTCGACCACGACCCACACCGGATTCCATTGCGCGCGCGCCGCGCTGACGGTGGAGAACAGGCGCTCGCCCGTGTTGTAGCTGGGGATCAGGACAAGGTGGGTGCGCGAGACTGCTGGCATGCGGGCTGCGCGTCGGTGGCGCGCTGTTCCATGGGGTGTCGGAAATATTGTTCGATCTCGTGCAGCAGCGCGTTGCTGTCGGGCTGGGGTGCGAAGCGCCGGCCCAGCCGCAGCGTGAAAACGATGGGCAGCGGCGGCACCCGCCACAGCGGCCAGCCCTTGGCGAGATAGGGCGAGGCGGTGTCGATGAACACGGTCTGGATCGGCGCCTGCGCCAGCTTGGCGATGAGCGTGACGCCCGGCCGGAAGGCGTTGAGCGGCGGCGTCACGGTGCGCGTGCCCTCGGGAAAGATCACCAGCTGGCCGCCGGCCTTGAGGTCCTCGACCGCGAGCTTCACCATGGTGCGCGCCGAGTCGTTGCGGATGTAGCGCGCCATCCGCGCGCCCGCGCCGAGAAAGATGTTGCGCATCAGGTCGGCCTTCATGATGCAGGCGCTGCGCGGCAGGCGCGCCACGAGCAGCAGGGCGTCGAGCATGGTCGGGTGGTTGGCGACGAAGATCACGCTGCGCTCGTCGCGCAGCGCGTCCAGGCAGCCGGCATCGATGCGCATCATGCCGACGGCCGAGGCGGTGGCCCAGAAGGCGCGATAGGCCAGCGCGATCACGCGGCGGCCGAGCGCACGGCCGGTGCGCGCCGGCAGCATGGGGTAGAGCAGCATCGCGACCAGGTTCCAGGCCAGCGAAATGCCGCCCAGCAGCGCCAGCAGGGCGTAGAGCAGCAAGGCGAGCGGGATGGAGACGATCCAGCGCAAGAGGCGCTTCATGGCGAGCCCGTACCGTCAGTCGCCCAGCGAGCCGGCGGCGACGGCATGGGCTTCGATCTCCACCAGCAGGTCCTGGCGGCAGATGTCCGCCTCCAGGTAGACCGCGTGGCGCAGCATGTGGGAGTGGGCGCCGAGCCGCTGTTCGAGCACCTGGCGCACGATGGGCGTGTCGGCAACATGGCGCACGTAGACCACGGCATCGATCGACGCCAGGCCGAAACGCGCGGACGTGCGCTCGTTGGCGGCGGCGATCACGGCCTCGAGGTTGCGCAGCGTCTCCCCGGTCTGGGCCCGCACATCGCCGAGGTGCACCGTCTCGTGTCCGACGATGCTGGCCGTGCCCGAGATGAACAGCGCCACGTCGCCGCCGCCGATCTCGGCCAGCGCCGCGCGCGAGAAGGTGGGCGAGCGTGGACCGTAGGCCGGCGGGTAGTGGTAGGCCGAAACCTGCCGCGGGTTCTCCACCGGCAGCGGTGCGACGCGCCCGGCCAGGAAGCGGATGCTCAGGGCGCCCCGGTGGATGCCCAGGGCGCAGGCGGCCGGTGCGCCCTCGAAAGCGGCCTGGCCGGCCTCGACGAAGGCCTGCTGGCGGCCCAGGTTGAACTGGCGGTAGCGCTCGAGTCCGCCGCCGTCGGCGTTGATGCGCGGCAGGTAGTTCCAGACGCGCAGCAGGTGGGCGCATCCGGTCTGCGCGAGCGACTCGAAGAGATCGCGGTAGGCGCGGTGGGCCGGCGCGGCGAGGTCGGCCCCTTCGCTCGCCTCGTCGAGATCGATGGCGCCCAGCATCCAGTGGCCGTCGCAGCGCCAGCGCACCACGCCGGTGGTGCCGGACTCGATGTGCTCGCTGGCGTGCCACACATCGGCCATGGCGCCGGCATCGGACAGCACGCGCGCGTCGACGGTGGGCATCCAGGACAGGTGTGCGGGGGTGCCGTAGCCCAGCGCGCCGAAGGGCGCCTGGCCCCCGGAGGACAGCTCCAGGCTCTGGGACAGCGACAGCCGCTCGACGCGCAAGGGCGGTACACCGTTGAAATCGCGCGCGCTCATAAGACAACCTCCCCCAGGCTTGTCACTTCGTGTGCTGCGCTGCCCCCCAAGGGGGCCTTCGCGCCTTCGGACGGCCGGGCGGCGCTCGATAGTGCCCCCACGCTTGTCACTTCGTGTACTGCGCTGCCCCCCGAGGGGGCCTTCGCGCCTTCGGGCGGCCGGGCGGCGCTCACCGGGCCTCGACGATGTTTTCGCCGGCGAGCGGCCCGAGGTCGCGGATGTTCCGGCGCCGCCGCTGCCAGGACTGCCAGGTGCGGCGCGGATGGCCGGCCGACACCAGGTAGTACAGGGCCTTGAGCACGCGCAGCGAGCGCCAGATCGGCGTCTTGCCGTAGATGTCGCCGGCCAGGAGCGAGAGCAGCGCTTCCTTCACGCGGAACGGGTTTTGCGGGTACATGAAGAATTCGCGGATGGTGGGATTGGTCACGCGGAAGATGAACCAGGAGAACTCGCGCGGGCCCCTGCGCATGTCGCGCTCGAAGCGCTGCCGCGCTGCTGCTGCGGCGGCGGCCGGCCGGTCGAGCGCGGCAGCCACCACCTCGGCGCCTTCGAAGGCGCTGTACATGGCGAGGTAGACGCCCGAGGAGAACACCGGGTCGATGAAAGTGTAGGCATCGCCCAGCATCAGGTAGCGCTCGCCGCTGCAGTGCGTGCTGGTGTACGAATAATTGCCGGTGGCGTAGACCGCATCGTCCACCAGCGTGGCCTGCGACAGGCGCGCGGCCAGTTGCGGGCACAGCGCGATGGTGTCGGCAAAGAAATCCTTCAGGGGCTTGCTGCGCGACTTGAGGTAGTAGGGCCAGCAGACGGCGCCGATGCTGGTGGTGCCGTCGGCCAGCGGGATGTACCAGAACCAGCCGTGCGCGAACCAGAAGATCGTGATGTTGCCCTCGAGCTTGCCCGGCAGCCGGTCGGCATTGCGGAAATGGCCGAAGAGGGCGGAGCTGTTGTGCTTCGGGTTTTTCTTCTTGGCCTTGAGCTTGTTCGACAGGAAGGTGTCGCGGCCGGAGGCGTCGAGCACGAAGCGGGCGCGCCAGCTGCGTGCCGCGCCGTCGTCGAGGCGGGCGCTGACCGTGGCGCCCTCGGCGTCGAACCGGACATCGCGCACGCGGCAGCCTTCGAGGGTCTGCGCGCCGCGCGCGGCGGCGTTGCGGAACAGGATCTCGTCCATCTCGGAGCGCCGGACCTGCCAGGCATAGGGCATGGTCTTGTCCCAGGCGTCGGCGAATTCGACCATGGCGACGTGGTCGTGGTCGGGGGATACGAATTCCACGCCGAACTTGGGCATGCCGATGCGCTCGATGTCCTCGCGCAGGCCCAGGCGGTCGAACAGCTGCACGTTGGCGGGCAGCAGCGACTCGCCGATGTGGAAGCGCGGATGGTGCGCCTTCTCGAGCAGCACCACCTTGCGGCCCTGCTGGGCCAGCAGCGCTGCGGCGGTCGAGCCGGCCGGGCCGCCGCCGATCACGAGCACGTCGCAGTGCTCCGGTGCAGGCACTGCGGCTTCGGCATTCGTTGTTGGAGGAATATTCATGCGCTGTGGGGGATGGAAACCGGAGATGCCCGAGCTGGCCTGGCGCATCAGCGGCGGATTATCCCAAAAAGGATCTGCGCTCCCGCTGTAGGACGCGGGGCCGTTGTACGCGACGGACAGTAAACTCCCCACCTGCTTCGAAAACACGAGAGAGCGAGAACGACTGCCATGGCCGGACACAGCAAATGGGCAAATATTCAGCACAGGAAGGGCCGGCAGGACGAGAAGCGCGGCAAGCTCTGGACCCGTGCGATACGTGAAATCATGGTCGCGGCCAAAGCAGGCGGCGGCGACCTGAGCGCCAACCCGCGGTTGCGGCTGGCGGTCGACAAGGCCAAGGCGGTCAACCTGCCCGCCGACACCATCAAGCGCAACATCGACAAGGCCACCGGCAATCTCGAAGGCGTCAGCTACGAGGAAATCCGCTACGAGGGCTACGGCATCGGCGGTGCCGCCATCATCGTCGACACCATGACGGACAACCGCGTGCGCACCGTGGCCGAGGTGCGCCACGCTTTCGGCAAGCACGGCGGCAACATGGGAACCGAAGGCTCGGTCGCCTTCCAGTTCAAGCATTGCGGGCAGTTGGTTTTCGCGCCGGGCACCAGCGAGGACAAGGTGATGGAGGCCGCGCTCGAGGCCGGCGCCGAGGACGTGGTGACCGACGAGGACGGCGCGATCGAGGTGCTGACCGCGCCCGGCGACTTCGAGGCGGTGCGCGATGCACTGGAAGCCGCCGGCCTCAAGCCCGAGGTGGCCGAGGTCACGATGCGGGCCGAGAACACCATCGAGCTGGCGGGCGAGGACGCCGCCAGGATGCAGAAGCTGCTCGATGCGCTCGAGGACCTGGACGACGTGCAGGATGTCTATCACAACGCCGCGCTCTCCGAATGAAGGCGCCCATGAAAGCCTGCGAATGAAGGTACTGGTGATCGGGGGAGGGGGCCGCGAGCACGCGCTGGCGTGGCGCCTGGCCCAGGCCGCGCGCGTGAGCCGCGTCTATGTGGCGCCGGGCAACGGCGGCACGCGCGCGGATTCGCGCTACGAATGCATCGACATCGCCGAGCCCGCCGCGCTGCGGGCCTGGGCCCTGAAGGAAAAGATCGCGCTCACCGTGGTCGGCCCCGAGGCGCCGCTGGCTGCCGGCGTGGTGGACGAGTTCCGCGCGCACGGCCTGCGCATCTTCGGCCCGACCAAGGCGGCAGCGCAGCTGGAGAGCTCCAAGGCCTTCTCCAAGGCCTTCATGAAGCGCCACAACATCCCCACGGCCGAATACGAGGCCTTCACCCACCCCGGGGCTGCCCATGCCTACGTGGACGCCAAGGGCGTGCCCATCGTCATCAAGGCCGACGGCCTGGCGGCGGGCAAGGGCGTGGTGGTGGCAACGACGCTGCAGGAAGCGCACGAGGCCATCGACTTCATGCTGTTGGACAACAAGCTGGGCATCTCGCACAACGAGGGCGGCGCGCGCGTGGTGATCGAGGAGTTCCTGCAGGGCGAGGAAGCCAGCTTCATCGTGCTGTGCGACGGCGTGAACGTGACCGCGCTCGCCACCAGCCAGGACCACAAGCGCCTGCAGGACGGCGACCAGGGCCCCAACACGGGTGGCATGGGCGCCTACTCGCCGGCACCGGTGGTCACGGCCGAGGTGCACGCACGGGCCATGCGCGAAATCATCCTGCCCACCATCCGCGGCATGGAGAAGGACGGTATCCCCTACACCGGCTTCCTCTACGCCGGCCTGATGATCGACGCCGCCGGCCACCCGAAGACGCTGGAATTCAACTGCCGCATGGGCGATCCCGAGACCCAGCCGATCATGATGCGGCTCAAGTCCGACCTGTTCGAGGTGTTCTGGCACGCCACCGACGGCACGCTGGACCAGATCGAGCTCGACTGGGACCGCCGCGTCGCGCTCGGCGTGGTGATGGCGGCGCACGGCTACCCCTTGGCGCCGCGCAAGGGCGATGCCATCCACGGGATCTCTCCCGAGACGCCCGATGCCGTCGTCTTCCACGCCGGCACCACGCTCGAAAACGGCGAGCTGAAGACCAGCGGGGGGCGCGTGCTGTGCGTCACCGTGCTGGCCGACAGCGTCAAGCAGGCGCAGCAGCGCGCCTACGCGGTGGCGGCGCGCATCCATTTCGATGGGGCGCAGTACCGCAAGGACATCGGGTATCGCGCCGTCCAGGCGCGCACGCCCCACGGCTGATGCCCGGCGATCCCCAAGCCGTCGGCGATTACCTGCGCGGGCTGCAGCAGCGCATCGTCGCGGCGGTCGAGGCGGCCGAAGGCCGGGCCTGCGTGCGCGACGCCTGGCAAAAGGCGCCCGGGGAGCCGCTGCAGGGCAGCGGCCTGACCTGCATTCTGGAAGACGGCGCCCTGTTCGAGCGTGCGGGCTGCGGCTTCTCGCAGGTGCGCGGCCCGCAGCTGCCGCCCTCGGCCACCCAGCACCGGCCCGAGCTGGCCGGCGTGCCCTTCGAGGCGATGGGCGTTTCGCTGGTGTTTCATCCGCGCAATCCCTACGTGCCCACGGTCCACATGAACGTGCGCATGCTGGCGGCGCTGCCGGCGCAGGGCGAGCCGGTGTGCTGGTTTGGCGGCGGCATGGACCTGACGCCGTACTACGGCTTCGAAGAAGACGCGGTGCATTTCCACCGCGCCTGCCGCGATGCGCTGGCGACCTTCGGCGACGACAAGTACCCGCGCTTCAAGACCTGGTGCGACGAGTATTTCTTCCTCAAGCACCGCAACGAGCAACGCGGCATCGGCGGCATCTTCTTCGACGACTTCGCGGAGCTGGGCTTCGAGCGCAGCTTCGAGATGCTGCGGTCGGTCGGCGACGCCTTCCTGCCGGCCTACCTGCCCATCGTCGAGCGCCGCCGCGCCATGCTCTGGGGCGAGCGCGAGCGCGCCTTCCAGCTCTATCGGCGCGGGCGCTACGTGGAGTTCAACCTGGTCTGGGACCGCGGCACGCATTTCGGCCTGCAGTCGGGCGGGCGCACCGAATCCATCCTGCTGTCGATGCCGCCGCAGGCCAGCTGGGCCTACCGCCGCGAACCGGAGCCGGGCTCGCCCGAAGCGGCGCTCTACAGCGATTTCATCGTGCGCCGCGAATGGCTCTGAACAAAGCTCGGATCGGGGTATTCGGCGGAGCCTTCGACCCGCCGCACAACGCGCATGTCGCCCTGGTGCAGGCCGCACTGGCGCAACTGGGACTGGCCGAGCTGCGCATCTTTCCGACGGGCGACGCCTGGCACAAGCAGCGCGCGCTGAGCGGCGGCGAGCATCGCCTCGCGATGGCGCAGCTGGCCTTCGGGGGCCTGCCGGGCGTCGTCGTCGATGCCCGGGAGCTTCGGCGCGCCGGACCCACCTACACTCTGGACACGCTGCGCGAGTTGCAGCAGGAGCGGCCGGAGGCTGAACGGGTGCTGATCATGGGCGCCGACCAGGCCGCCTCGCTGCCCCGGTGGCACGGCTGGCGCGAGATCCTCGGCCTTGCCGTCATCGCGGTCGCGCAGCGTCCGGGTGCCACCGGCGCCGGACCCTTCGATCCCCAGGCGCTGCCGGGCCTTCCGCCCGGTGCGCGTTTCGAGACGCTCGCGCTCGCGCCCATGGACACCAGCGCGACCGAGGTCCGCAGGCGCGCCGCGCAGGCACAGGACCTCTTTCAACTGGTTCCGCCGGCGGTTGCACGCTATATTGACCAACACAACCTCTACCGTTCCACCTGATGAGTACTGAAGCCGCCGCCAAGAAAGACACCCAGAAACTCCAGAGAGCCATCATCGATGGCCTCGAGGACGTCAAGGCGCAGAACATCCAGGTCTTCGACACCGAGCACCTCTCGCCGCTGTTCGAGCGCGTGATCGTCGCCTCGGGCACCTCCAACCGCCAGACCAAGGCGCTCGCCGCCAGCGTGCGCGACGCGGTGCGCGATGCCGGCTTCAACAAGCCGCGCGTGGAGGGCGAGGAGAACGGCGAGTGGATCATCGTCGACTGCGGCGCCGCGGTCGCGCACATCATGCAGCCGGCCATCCGCCAGTACTACCACCTGGAGGAGATCTGGGGCGACAAGCCGGTGCGCGCCAAGCTGGGCGCTCCCAAGCCGGTCTCGGCCCGTTCGGCCGAGGAAAAGGCACCGGCCGCGAAGAGCCCCAGCCCCTCGCTGAGGCGCTCCAGTGCTGCGAAGACCGCGCAGCGCGCGGCCGATGCGGCCGCCAAGCCGAAGCCGGCGGCCAGGAAGACGGCGGCCGGAAAAACGCCTGCGAAGAAGGCGCCGGTCAAGACCGTGGTCGTGAACAAGGCAACTGCCAAGAAGGCCGCTGTCAAGAAGGCGGCTCCGGCGAAGAAGGCGGCCCCGGCGAAGAAGGCGCCGCGCAAGACCGCCACGGCGCGCGCATGAAGCTGCTGGTGGTCGCGGTCGGGCAGCGTGTGCCCGACTGGGCACAGACCGCCTGGGACGACTACGCCAAGCGCTTCCCGCCCGAGCTCAAGCTCGAGCTGCGCACCGTCAAGACCGAGCCGCGCGGCTCCAAGACCCTGGAGACGCTCCACGCTGCCGAGCGCGAGCGCATCGAGGCGGCCATTGCCAAGGGCATGCGCATCGTGGCGCTGGACGAGCGCGGCACGGCGCTTACCACCAAGGCGCTCGCCGCCCGGCTTTCGGCCTGGCAGGGCGAGGGCGACGACGTCGCCCTGGTGATCGGCGGCCCCGACGGGCTCGACCCCGCCTTCAAGGCCGCCGCACACGAACGCATCCGGCTCTCGGACCTCACCTTGCCCCACGCGATGGCCCGCGTGCTGCTGGTCGAGCAGCTCTACCGCGCCTGGTCGGTCAACGCAGGCCATCCCTACCACCGCGAATGAAGGACCCGTTCATCTACCTCGCATCGCAGAGCCCGCGCCGCGCGCAGCTGTTGGGGCAGCTCGGCGTTCGCCACGAGCTGCTGCTGGCCGGCCCCGAGGAGGACGCCGAGGCGCTGGAGCACGTGCAGCCGGGCGAATCGCCCACCGCCTACGTGCAGCGCGTCACCGCGCTCAAGCTGGATGCGGCCGTGGCGCGCCATCGCCGCCTGGGCCTGCCGCCGGCACCGGTGCTGTGCGCCGACACCACGGTCGCCTTCGGCCGCGCCATCCTGGGCAAGCCTGCGGATGCGCAGGACGCGCAGCGCATGCTGGCCATGCTCTCCGGCCGCACGCACCGGGTGCTGACGGCCGTGGCGCTCCAGCACGGCAAGCGCCGGCAGGCGGCGCTCAGCGTGTCGCGCGTGCGCTTCGCCGCCGTCGAGAAGCGCCGCATCGCCGCCTACGTCGCCAGCGGCGAGGCCGAGGGCAAGGCGGGGGCCTATGCGATCCAGGGGCGGGCGGCGGCCTTCGTCGAGCACATCAGCGGCTCGCATTCGGGCATCATGGGGCTCCCGATGTTCGAGACTGCCAAGCTGCTGCGCCAGGCCGGCTTCGCGCTGTAGAAAAAACATGCAAGACATCCTGATCAACTGGTCTCCCCAGGAGACCCGCGTTGCGGTGGTCGAGCACGGCGCCGTGCAGGAGCTCCACGTGGAGCGCACGCTGGAGCGCGGGCTGGTCGGCAACATCTACCTGGGCAAGGTCTCGCGCGTGCTGCCCGGCATGCAGTCGGCCTTCATCGACATCGGCCTGGACCGCACGGCCTTCCTGCACGTGGCCGACATCGTGGCGCCTTTCACCCCCGGCTCGCGGCCGAGCGCCGCGGCGGCCGATCGCGATCCGCGCAACGGCGGCGGCGTGGTGCCGATCGAGAGGCAGGTGTTCGAGGGCCAGTCGCTGCTGGTGCAGGTGATCAAGGACCCGATCGGCACCAAGGGCGCGCGCCTGTCGACGCAGATCAGCATCGCGGGCCGGCTGCTGGTCTTCCTGCCGCAGGACAACCATGTGGGCGTGTCGCAGAAGATCCCTTCCGACCTGCGCGATGCGCTGCGCGCCCGCATGCAGGTGCTGATCGAGGCGGCCGCCGCTGCCGGCAGCGGCGGCGTGGTGCCCGAGGCCACGGGCGGCTTCATCCTGCGCACCAACGGCGAGGATTCGAGCGATGCCGAGCTGGCGGAAGACATTGCCTACCTGCGCAAGACCTGGTCGCGCATCCGCGAGCTGTCGTCGCGCATGCCGCCGATGTCGCTGCTGCACCAGGACCTGAGCCTGCTGCAACGCGTACTGCGCGACATGACCATCGAGGACACGCAGACCATCCGCATCGACTCGCGCGAGCAGTTCGATGCGCTGCTCAAGTTCGGCCTCGAGTTCATGCCGCAGGCGGCGGGCAAGCTGCAGCTCTACAAGGGCGAGCGGCCGATCTTCGACCTCTATTCGATCGACGAGGAGATCGCCAAGGCCCTGGGCCGGCGCGTGGACCTCAAGTCCGGCGGCTACCTGGTGGTGGACCAGACCGAGGCCCTCACGACCATCGACGTCAACACCGGCGGCTATGTGGGCGCGCGCAACTTCGACGACACCATCTTCAAGACCAACCTGGAGGCCGCGCAGGCCATTGCGCGGCAGCTGCGCCTGCGCAACCTGGGCGGGATCATCATCGTCGACTTCATCGACATGGTGCGGGACGACCACCGCGAGCAGGTGCTGGCCGAGTTCCGCAAGCAGCTGGCGCGCGACCGCGTCAAGACCACTGCCGGCGGGTTTTCGCAGCTGGGCCTGGTCGAGATGACGCGCAAGCGCACCCGCGAGTCGCTGGCGCACATGCTGTGCGAGCCCTGCCTGGCCTGCGGGGGGCAGGGCATCGTGAAGACTGCGCGCAGCGTGGCCTACGACGTGCTGCGCGAGATCCTGCGGGAGGCGCGCCAGTTCACGCCGCGCGAGTTCCGCATCGTGTCCTCGCCGCAGGTGATCGAGCTGTTCCTGGACGAGGAAAGCCAGCACCTGGCAGGCCTCAGCGACTTCATCGGCAAGCCGATCTCGCTGCAGGCGGAGCCGGCGATGGGGCAGGGGCAGTACGACATCGTCCTGCTCTGATCAAAGCCGTGCGAGCTCCGGCCCGCCGCGAGGGCCGAACCAGGCTCGCTGGTAGGCTTGCCGCGCCGCCCGCTCGGCCTTCGCATCGCCCCGCTTGCGCTCGACCTCGGCCAGTCCCGCGAGTGCCCAGCCGTTGTTGCGCACGCGAACCAGCGAATCGCGGAAGGCCTGTTGCGCCTCGTCGAGCCGGCCCTGGCGCAGCCGCACCGAGCCGAGCGACTGGCGCACCGGGTAGTACCAGTAGGGCGGCTCGGTGTAGCTGAGGCCGTCCTGCATCGCGATGGCTTCCTCGTAGGCCTTGGCGGCGGCGTCGAGATCGCCGCTTGCATCGGCGAGCCGCCCGGTGGCCACCAGGCCGGCGGTGCGAACGATCTCTTTGGCGGGCAATTGCCAGGCTTCGAAGGGCTTGAAGTCGGCGCCTTGCTCGATCTTCGCGATGGCATCGATCTCCTGCTGTGCGCCGGCCTTGTCCTTGCGCGCTGCGAAGGCGACCGCGCGCGCGTAGTGGTACATGGTGGTCACGATCACCGCGTCACCGGGCGGCGCGGCAAGCGTGAGGATGGTGTCGGCATCGCTGAACTGCGCATGCGTGGTGAAGTGCGAAGCCTTGATGGGCTGGAGGATCGGGAAGGCCTTGACCAGCTCGGCCGGCATCGAGGCGTCGAGCTTCGCGGCCGCGTCGATGGCCGTCTTCGCATCGCCGCCCATCTGCGCCGACACCATCACGAAATGGATGTTGTGGGGGTAGTAGGCGGTCTTGTACAGCGGGTCGGAGGGCGAGGTCTTGAAGTACTTCTCGTCGGCCTGGATCGCCTTGCGATTGGCCTCCAGCGACTCGCGGTACATGCCCACGCGGAAGTAGATATGCGCCGGCATGTGCACGATGTGCCCGGCGCCGGGCATCTGCGCCGCCAGACGGTTGGCATAGGGCAGTGCCTTCTCGGGCTGCGTGGACGCTTCGACCGCATGGATATAGAGGTGGATCGCGCCGGGGTGCCTGGGGTTGCGCTCGAGCACGGTCTCCAGCGCGCCGACGATGTCCGCGCCGCGTCCCTTCGGCCTGGCGCCGCCGGCCTCCCAGTAGTCCCAGGGCTGCGTGTCCATGGCGGCTTCGGCGAACAGCGTCTGGATCGTGTCCTCGGCCGGGTAGCGCTCGGCCACCGCCTTCATCGCGTCCGCATAGGCGGCGTCCAGCCCGGAGCGGTCGGCCGGCGGCTGCGCGGCGTAGCGCTTTTCGAGCGCGGCGATCAGCGCCTGCTCACGCTCCGTCGCACCGGCCTTGCGCTCGACCGCCTTGGCCAGCGCGGCAAACGCCGGCGCATTGGCCTCCGGCATCATCGGCACGTTGATGTTGGGGCCGAGCACGAGCGCCTCGCCCCAGAAGCACATGGCACAAGCCGGGTCGAGCTTCTGCGCGGCCTGGAAGGCACGCTGGGCTTCGGCATGGTTGAAGCCGAAGGACAGGCGCAAGCCCTGGTTGAAGTACGCCTGGGCCTTGGGCGAGCGCGTGCTGATCCTGAACGCGAGCGAGCCGAGGTCCTTGTAGAGCGGCACCTCCCCGGCCGCGGCCTTCATCGGCTGCGGCTGGAAGGGTGCGGTTTCGGTCTTGACGCGCACCAGCGCCTTGAGCAGGGCGGGCGGACCGGCCACCACCGGCCCGCAGGCGCGGCCCGGTTCGGAAAGCAGGGGATCGAAACTCGACGTTCGGTCGCGGCCGGCACCGACGTCGTCGGCAACGAGCAGGCCACACGAAGCGAGAGCGCAGGCGGCCAGTGCGGGCAAGCGGCGCCGGAAGGGGGCTGCATACGACATGGCGTTTCCTTCTCCGAGGTCGGGCAGGCGGCGCGTGGCGCGTGCCGCCCGACGTGTTTCAAAGCCGGGTCGAAGGAAAAATTCTGCTCGCCCGATGCGGCGGGCGCAATATGCCGAAGGCTTGTCAGAGACTGGGCTCGCCGCCCTCCGGCGCCGTGCGCACCGCATGGGCCTGCAGCCGCGCGTAGAGCCCCTCCAGCGCCATGAGCTGCGCATGGCTGCCTTGCTCGGCGATGCGGCCGTGCTCCATCACCACGATGCGGTCGGCGTGCTGGATGGTCGAGAGGCGGTGCGCGACGATCAGGGTGGTGCGGTTGCGCATCAGGCGCTGCAGCGCCTCCTGCACCAGGCGCTCCGATTCCGTGTCGAGCGCGGAGGTCGCTTCGTCGAGCAGCAGCACCGGTGCATCCTTGTAGAGCGCGCGCGCGATGGCGAGGCGCTGGCGCTGGCCCCCCGAAAGCTGGGTCGCGTTGTGGCCCAGCACCGTGTCGATCCCTTGCGGCAGACCCTCGACGTGTGCCGCCAGGTTCGCGGCTTCTATGCAGGCGAGCACGCGCTCGCGGTCGAGCTCGGCACCGAGCGCCACGTTGGCGGCCAGCGTGTCGTTGAGCATGACCACATCCTGGCTGACCATCGCGAATTGCGATCGCAGGTTCTTGAGCTGCCAGTCGCCGACGTCATGCCCGTCCAGCAGGACCTGCCCCGCGCTCGGCAGCACGAAGCGCGGCAACAGGTTGACCAGCGTGGTCTTGCCGGAGCCGGAGGGCCCGACGAAGGCCACCACTTCGCCGGGCGCGATCGTCAGGTTGACGCCGTCGAGCGCGCGGGCCTCCTCCACGCCGCGGTAGTTCACGCGCACCGCGCGCAGCTCGATGCGGCCGGCCACGCGCGGCGACTCGAAGCTGCCCTGCGATTCCGGCGCCACCTCGTCGATCAGCGAGAGGCCGCGCTCGAGCGCCGCCAGGCCGCGCGTGATGGGGCTGGTCATGTCGGCCAGGCGGCGGATCGGCGCGATCAGCATCAGCATGGCCGTGATGTAGGCCACGAAGCCGCCCACCGTGAAGCCCTGCTTGCCGCTTTGCCAGAGCGCGATCATGACCACCGCGGAGAGCGCGACCGCCGCGACGATCTGCGTCAGCGGCGTGGTCGCGGCCGAGGCGATGGTGGACTTCACGGCAAGGCGGTTGAGGTCGTGGCTCAGCCGGTCGAAGCGCCGGGTCTGGCTGGCCTCGGCGTTGTGCAACCGGACCATGCGGTGGGCGAGCACGTTCTCCTCGACCACGTAGGCCAGCTCGTCGGTCGCCTGCTGGCCGAGTTGGGTCAGGCGGTAGAGACGCTTGGAGAAGGCCTTGATGATCCAGCCCACGCACGGCACCAGCACACCGACGATCAGCGTCAGCTTCCAGTTGAGGTAGACCAGGTAGAGCAGCAGCGCGATCAGCGTGAAGCCGTCACGCGACAAGCCCAGCAGCGCCTGCACCAGCAGCATCGCGCCGGTCTGCACCTCGTAGACGACGGTATTCGACAGCGAACTGGCCGACTGGCGCGAGAAGAGGGCGAGCTCGGCCGCCAGCAGGCGCTCGAACAGCACGCGCCGCAGGCGTTGCATGCCTTCGTTCGCGATGCGCGCGAGCGCGTATTGCGAGATGAATTGCGCCAGGCCGCGCACCGTGAACAGCAGGATGACGGCGGCCGGAATGGCCCACAGCGGGAGTTGGCCGCGCGTGAAGCCGCGATCGAGCAAGGGCTTCAGCATGGCAGCCATCAGGGGCTCGGTCACCGCGGCGATGAGGGCGCAGACGAGGCCCAGCGCCCACCAGTGGCGAGAGCCTCCGAACCAGGTCATGAGTCGCGCGAGCCGGCGCGTGAGAGGGGGGCGCGCGGTCTCGGCGGCGGGGGAAGGCTGCATGGCGGCGCATTCTAAGATGGCGCCTTGCTGTAGGACCGCGCCGGCACATACACGTTTTGTGACGGCTGGCGCATCGCAGTGTGTACCATGTGGCCTCGTTTCATCCGGGCAGGAAACTAAATGCCCGGAAAGCTCTCCGAACCGCATGAAAAAGCAGTTGCAAGAAATCTCCCCAACCCCTTCTTCATCGTTCTCCGTTCGCCGCACCTTGATCGCGGCCCTGGCTGCCTCTCCCCTCGCTCCCGCTTTTGCCCAGTTCCGGGTCGAAGTCTCGGGTGTGGGTCTGACGCAGCTGCCGATTGCGCTCGTCCCGTTCAAGGGTGAGGACGCCTCGCCGCAGAAGATCTCGGCCATCGTGCAGGCCGACCTCGAACGCAGCGGTCAGTTCCGCGGCGTCGATGCCAGCGGGCAATCGCTCGACGAAGGTTCGCGGCCCGACCTGAGCCTGTGGCGCCAGCGCACGGCCGACTCGCTGGTGGCGGGCAGCGTGACCCGGCTGGCCGATGGCCGCTTCGACGTGAAGTTCCGCCTCTGGGACGTGGTGCGCGGGCAGGACCTGGGCGGCCAGAGCTACACGGTGCCGCAGGGCGACCTGCGCCTCGCGGCGCACCGCATCGCCGACTACGTCTACGAAAAACTCACCGGCGAGAAAGGCATTTTCTCGACCCGCATCGCCTACGTGACCAAGGGCGGCACTCGCTACAGCCTGTGGGTGGCCGATGCCGACGGCGAGAACGCGCAGGCCGCGCTCGCGAGCCCGGAGCCGATCATCTCGCCGGTCTGGTCCGCCAACGGTGGGCAACTGGCGTACGTGTCCTTCGAGTCCCGCAAGCCGGTGGTCTACGTGCACACGGTGGCCAGCGGGCAGCGCCGGCTGGTGGCCAATTTCAAGGGCTCCAACAGCGCGCCTGCGTGGGCTCCCGACGGAAACACCCTGGCCGTCACGCTGAGCCGCGATGGCGGTTCGCAACTCTTCACCATTCCCTCGGGCGGCGGCGAGCCGCGCCGGCTCACGCAGAGCAACAGCATCGACACCGAGCCGGTGTACTCTGCCGACGGCAGCACCATCTATTTCGTGAGCGACCGCGGCGGCGCGCCGCAGATCTACAAGATGAGCGCCGGCGGCGGCAATCCCACGCGCGTGACCTTCAGCGGCACCTACAACATTTCTCCGTCCATCAGCGCCGATGGCCGGTGGTTGGCCTACATCTCGCGGGTGGGCGGCGCCTTCAAACTCCATGTGATGGAACTGGCGACCGGCAATGTGGCTGCGCTCACCGACACCACGGCCGACGAGAATCCCAGTTTCGCCCCCAACAGCAAGCTGATCGTCTACGCCACCCGGCTGGGAGGCCGCGAGGCGCTGATGACGACCACGCTCGACGGAAAAATAAAAGCACGACTGGCCGGGCAGGCAGGAGACATCCGCGAACCGGACTGGGGTCCGTTTCAAAAGCAATGAATGAATGATCAACCTGAGGAGTTCGAAATGTTAAGACGTACGATTTATTCGCTGGCCATCGTGGCGCTCATCGCCGGGTGCTCGTCCGGCACCAAGCTCAACGATGCGCCGGTGGTGGATCGCTCAGGCGGCACGGGAGGCTCCGGCGGTGCAGCCAGCGGGGTGGCGCCGGTCACCATCGACCCGAACGCGCAGACCGCGCAGGGACCGGTGGGCGTGGCGCGCATCGTCTATTTCGACTTCGACAGCTACACCATCAAGCCCGAGTTCCAGTCGCTGATCGACGGCCATGCGCGCTTCCTGAAGGCGAACACGCAACGCCGCATCTCGATCGAAGGCCACACCGACGAGCGCGGCGGCCGCGAGTACAACCTGGCGCTGGGCCAGAAGCGCTCCGAGGCCGTGCGCCGTGCGCTGGGCCTGCTCGGCGTGTCGGACAACCAGATCGAAGCCGTGAGCTTCGGCAAGGAAAAGCCGGCCGCGCAGGGCAGCGGAGAAGACGCATGGGCGCAGAACCGCCGCGCCGAGATCACCTACCGTCGATGATGCGAGTCGCCGCCCCGCTGCGTGGCGCGGCTCTTGCCGTCGCCTTGCTGTGCGCCTCTCTCGGCGCGCAGGCCGCGCTGTTCGAGGACGACGAGGCACGGCGGGCCATCCTCGATCTGCGCCAGCGGGTCGAGGCAATGCGCCAGCAGGCCGAGCAGCGTCAGAACGAAGAGAACGCGCAGCTGCGGCGCAGCCTGCTCGAGCTGCAGACGCAGATCGAGCAGATGCGCAGCGAGCTGCAGCGCATGACCGGCCAGAACGAGCAGCTCACGCGCACGGTCACCGAGATGCAGCAGCGCCAGGGCGAGATCGACGACCGCCTGAAGAAGAGCGAGCCGACCAAGGTCACAGTCGACGGACGCGAGTTCTCGGCCGATCCGCGCGAGAAGGCCGACTTCGACGCAGCCCTGGGCATCTTCCGCAGCGGCCAGTTCGCGCAGGCGCAGACGGCCTTCGCCGAATTCGTGAAACGCTATCCGCAGAGCGGCTACAACGCCTCGGCGCTGTTCTGGCTCGGCAATGCGCAGTACGCCACGCGAAACTACAACGAGGCCATCGCGAACTTCCGCTCGATGCTGTCGCTGGCGCCCGATCATGCGAAGGCACCCGAGGCCGTGCTGTCGATCGCGAATTGCCAGATCGAGCTGAAGGACACGCGCGCGGCGCGCCGTACGCTGGAAGACCTGACCAAGGCCTATCCGCAGTCCGAGGCCGCACAGGCCGGGCGCGAGCGCCTCTCGCGCCTGCGCTGAAGCAGGGGCTCGCGAACGTGAGCGCGGCCACGCCCGTCGTCGAACTGGACGACGCCGACCTGGCCCGCCGTTTCGGCGGTCTGGAGCGGCTGTATGGCGTGCCGGGCGCTGCCCGCATCCGCGACGCCCATGTGCTTGTCGCCGGCATCGGCGGCGTCGGCTCATGGGCCGTGGAAGCGCTGGCGCGCAGCGGCGTGGGTCGGCTGACGTTGATCGATCTCGATCACATCGCCGAATCGAACATCAACCGCCAGATCCACGCGCTCGACAGCACGGTGGGCCAGGCCAAGGTCGAGGCCATGCGCGAGCGCATCGCGCATATTCATCCGGCCTGCCGGGTGCTGGCCATCGACGATTTCGTCGAGCCCGGCAACTGGTTGGCGCAGCTCGCGAGCGCCGTGGCTGCGAACGGCCCGGTTGCCGCCGTCGTCGACGCCTGCGACCAAGTACGGGCCAAGCTGACCATGGCCGCCTGGGCGCGCGAGACCGGCGCCGGCTTCATCACCGTGGGCGCGGCGGGCGGCAAGCGGCTCGCGCACAAGGTCGACATCGACGACCTCGCCGCGGTCACGCACGACCCCCTTCTGGCGCAGCTGCGCCAGCGGCTGCGCAAGGAACACGGCGCGCCGCGCGAGGGCCGCAAGATCGGCGTGACCTGCGTCTTCAGCCGCGAAAGCGTCGCACCGCCCGATGCATCTTGCGCGATTGACGCGGGCGACGGCTCGCTCAACTGCCATGGCTACGGCTCGGTGGTCAGCGTGACGGCGACCTTCGGGCAATGCGCGGCGGGATGGGTTCTCGATCGGATTGCGCGCGGCGGGACGCTATAATCTCGGGCTTTGCCGGATTTGACGCCGGCGGAGCAAAAAAGAAGCGTGGGACGTTAGCTCAGTTGGTAGAGCAGCGGACTTTTAATCCGTTGGTCACAAGTTCGAATCTTGTACGTCCTACCAAATTCCTCAAGCGAATCAATGGCTTGAGAGGGCCCCTCATCGTGGCACCTCCAAGGTTCGCTATAGGCCCACTCCAATCTTCCGAGATGTCATCGTGAATGTCCGCAATGAAGCGGAGCGGGCGTTGGTCGTAGAGCCTCGCCCTCACCGCCTGTCGATTGGACGGCGCCGCATCGCTCGCCAGAGCGCCAAGTCATAGCCGATTTTCAGCACGCCGCATGCGATAAGCGGCATCGAGATCCAGCCTGCCGCGAAAAGTGCACCGCTCAGCGTCGGGCTGAGCGCAGCTGCCAGGCTCCTCGGCACCGCCGTGAAGCTCGCGGCGGCACCGCGTTCCCCCGGCGTCACGACAGCCATGACGTAGGCGGTACGCGTGGGCACATCCATCGATGACAAGGCGCTGCGAACGAACAGTAGCCCCAAGGCGATCGGAAGGCTCGGCGCCAGCGCAGCCAGCACCAGGCAGATGTTGGCTGGCAAGTGGGTGAAAACCATGGTGTTCAACAGCCCGATGCGCTGAGCGACCCGCGGCGCCGCGAGCTGGGATGCGGCACTCAGCAGGCCGGTCCAGAAGAAGAACACGCCGGCCTGCGCGAGCGACAGTCCGAAGCGCTCCAGCAGCCAGAGCGACATCAAGGCATTGACCATCAGGCCGCCCGCGAAAGCGTCGACGCTGAAGAGCGCCGCCAGGCGCATCACGACTCCACGCGAGGGCCCCAGCGGCGCCGGAGCAGCAGGCAGGTTGTTCCCACCAGCGTGGCTATCGGGTAACGGTAGCGCGCGATACAGCCATAGAACTGCCAGGCCGATGGCCGCATACGCCAGGAACATGCCGCGCAGTGCGTCAAGACGCCCCCACTCTGTATGTCGAATCAGCCAGTCCGGCACCGCAGCCGCCAAGGCACCCAGCGCTGCACACAACGCGCCCGCGAGGCTGTAGCGTGCGAACAGCGCGGTCCGTGCGTGGCCTTCCGCCGCCGAGGCGAGGCGCGCGTGTTCGAGCGGAAGAAAAACGCTCACGTCGCCCGAGCTCGGGTTGAGCGTGCCAACCAGGGCCACTATCAACAAAGGCCAGAACGAGGACAAGCCGGCGAATCCCAACCCGGTCGCCGCCATCAGCAGGGCCGCGCAGCGCAACAAGCGCCCGCCGGGGAAGCGGTGCCCCCACGCGCCGACCGCCAGCGTGGCCAACGCCGAGCCCAGCATCGTCGCCGTGCTCACGATGCCGACCTCCAGCGTGCCAAGCCCGATGGCCAGCAGATAGGCCGGCAGCAGCACCGCCATGTAGCCGTCACCGAAAGCGCGTAGCGCCCTGGCGACGAGCAAAGGCAGCGCTACGGGGTCGACATCCACCGGCAGGAGCCAACCGAATCCGAATGGCAGGCGAGGCAAGGACTTCGTATTCACTGCGTCTCCAAGCTTGGGATCATGCTGTTTTGTAGCGATCGCGACATGCATGTATTATTCTCTACATGCAATCTCATGATGTCTCCAGCGATACCGGGCGGTGGCTGTTGCTGATCGTTTCGTTGCCGACCCAGGGCGCGACGGCCCGCATGCGTATCTGGCGCGCACTCAAGACGCTTGGCTGCGCTGCGCTGCGCGACGGCGCCTACCTGCTGCCGTTCAATGCCATGCATCGGGATGCCTTGCAGGAACTGGCCGACGAATGCACTCGCGAAGGCGGCAGCGCCTGGCTCATGCTGACGGCGCCGGCGAACGCCTCGGACACCGCCGCCTACCCGCAGCTTTTCGATCGCAGCGAGGACTACGCGGCGCTCCTGAAGGCGTGGAAGGAAGCAGGTGCGACGCTTGCCTCCATGGGCGTCAACGATCTGACGCGTCTGCAAAAAAAGTTGCGCCGCGATTATGAAGCACTCCTGGCCACGGACTTCTTCCCCGGCGAAGCGAGCCTTGAAGCCGAAGCCGCGTGGACCGACATCAGCCGGCGAATCGAGGCCCTGCTGTCGCCCGACGAGCCACACGAAATCGAGGGCCGGATCCCGCGTCTGAACATCGCCGACTACCAAGGCCGCCTCTGGGCCACACGCCGCCGCCTCTGGGTCGACCGCGTGGCGAGCGCATGGCTGATTCGCCGCTTCATCGACCCCGCCGCGCGCTTCCAGTGGCTCGCCAGACCGGCCGACTGTCCGCGCAAGGCGCTCGGCTTCGACTTCGATGACGCCAGCTTCACCCATGTCGGCGAGAGAGTGACTTTCGAAAC
This sequence comes from Variovorax sp., assembly GCA_035250605.1. Classification (GTDB taxonomy): domain Bacteria; phylum Pseudomonadota; class Gammaproteobacteria; order Burkholderiales; family Burkholderiaceae_C; genus Variovorax. The sequence continues at coordinate 23,876 of DATFFA010000181.1, forward strand.
CCTGGTGGCGAGCTTCGGGCTGGAGGACGACCCGGCGCTCATGCGCCTGGGTGCGATGGTGCGCTCGCTCGACACGGGAGGCGGCTCGGCGCCCGAGGGGGCGGGCTTCGAAGCCGTGCTCGCCGGCGCGCGCGAACGCCTGCCGGACGACGACACCTTGCTCGCCGAGATGGGCGGCGTGCTGGATTCGCTGTACGCGCATTTCGAGCGCGAAGCCGCGCGCACCAAAGCCTGAAGCACACGTCCAATGACCGCCATCGTCACCACCGAAGCTGCGGACGCCGGCAGCGCCATCGTCACCCGCGTCTGAAGGAGGTCCCATGGATCTGCAACCGCGTCCCTTGACCGTCGACTTCTCTCGCCTCGACGGGCTGTCCGAGCGGCTGGTGGCGAGCCACCATGAGAACAACTACGCCGGCGCGGTGAAACGGCTGAACGCGATCCGCCAGCAACTGTCTCAGCTTGACTGGGCCCACACGCCGGTGTTCGTCGTCAACGGGCTCAAGCGAGAGGAACTGATCGCCTTCAATTCCGCCTGGCTGCATGAGTTGTACTTCGACAACCTGGGCGGCGACGGCGTGCTGCCGGACGGCGGCCTGTCGATCGCGCTGGAGCGCGACTTCGACTCGGTGGACCGCTGGCGCGCCGAGTTCATGGCGCTGGCCAACGCGATGGGCGGCGGCTCCGGCTGGGCGCTGCTGTCGTGGTCCACGCGCGAGGGTCGTCTGGTGAACCACTGGGCTGCCGACCACACGCACTTGATGGCCGGGGCCACGCCGGTCCTGGTGCTCGACATGTACGAGCATGCATACCACATGGACTTCGGCTCGAAAGCTGGCGCCTATGTCGATGCGTTCTTCAAGAACATCCGGTGGGAGGCCGTCCACGAACGATACGGCGCAGCGGTCGCTGTAGACGCCGCGGCTTGGGCTGCCGCGGCTGCCGCGGCTGCCGCAGACCAGCTGATCGATGTGCGGCGGGCAGCCACCTTCTTCGCGGCGGGCGACAAAGTGGTTGGCGCTGCCTGGCGCGATCCCGCCCGCGTGGCGTCCTGGAGCAGCGAGCTCGATCGCAGCAAGCCGGCCCTCGTTTACTGTGCGCACGGTCTGGACATCGGGCGGTCCACCGCACTCGCATTGCGCGCACGAGGCTTCGACGCGCGATTTGTCGCAGGCGGCATCGAAGCTTGCAGGAGCGCTGGCGTTCCGCTCCTCGCGAAGGAGTAGGGCGGTCCTCTACGTGCCCCGGGCGCGCCGGCGAGACCCTGCGCGCAGCGTGCCTTTGCGTTGCGCAGCGAGCGATCAACAATCGCTTCATGAAGCGACTTTCAAGTTATTGGGGGACTGGTCGCTCGATGGCGAGCAAGGCGTCTCTTCGTACCGGGCGCGCAACCGCTTCGGTGCTCTTGGCCATCGGCGCTGCGGCGTTGGTCGGCTGGCTGGTGGTGGAGCTCTACGTCGCGGTCGTGACGCTCGACTGAACGAACGATGCGTCTCTGAAGCCCGTGTCGAGCACCAGCGTCACGTCGCCGGCCAGGAGCAGCAGCATGGCCGCCCATGGATGCATCACTTCATCGTGAAGCGCACGGTGATCGCCTTCTTGGCTGGGGTCGTCAGCACGGCGACCACTTTCGAGCCCTTGCCCAGCTTCACGCCCTTGGCTTCGAGCTTGTTTCCGCCGGCCGGCTTGAGCTCGGCCTCGGACTTCTCAGCGCCGTTCAGTGCAGTGAGCTTGCCGCTGGTTTCGGCAGTGTCGAACTCGTCGTCGTGGTCGATCACGTAGAGGGTGGCGCCCTCGCCTGTGGGCACCAGCTCGAAGGACAGGTCGCTGGCGCTTTGCACCACGCCGCCATGCTTCGGCTTGGCCGCGCCGTGCGCGAACGCCTGCGTGGCGGCCAGGGCCGAGGTACTCATCACCACCGCCGCGACCAGATAGCCCACGGATTTTCTCTTGATGTTCATGGAATCAGTTCCTTCATTTCGTTTGTGGCGCGCTTGGACAGGCGGCGCCGACAGCCTATGGAATCTTTGCTGGCTCAATAGGTTTCCTGCGGGATCGGGCGCGGCCCGGCTTCGGTCTCCTTGTCGTCCTCGACCAGCCGCTCCATCCCGCGCCGGCCGAACATCCAAAAGAGCACCGGCGTGAGCAAGGTGTCGAGCAGGGTCGAGCTGACCAGCCCGCCGAAGATCACCACCGCCACCGGGTGCAGGATCTCCTTGCCCGGCGCGTCGGCGGCCAGCAGCAGCGGCGTCAGCGCGAACGCCGCCACCAGCGCCGTCATGAGCACGGGCGTCAGGCGTTCCAGCGAGCCGCGCACCACCATCGCCTGGCTGAAGGTCTCGCCCTCGAACTTGCAAAGGTTGATGTAGTGGCTGATCTTCAGGATGCCGTTGCGCGCGGAGATGCCTGCCAGCGTGATGAAGCCGACCATGGACGCCACCGACAGGCTCACGCCGCCCAGCCACATCGCCACCACGCTGCCGATGAGCGCGAGCGGAATGTTGACCATCACGATGCCTGCCAGCACGGCGGACTTGTAGCGCGCGTACAGCACCAGGAAGATCATCGCGAGCGAGACCAGCGACAGGCCGACGATCAGGTTCATCGCCTGCTCCCGGGCCTGGAACTGCCCTTCGAGGCTCACGAAGGTCCCCGGTGGCAGCGAGGTCCTGGCCATCACGCCCCGGATGTTCTCGATGACCTTGCCCATGTCGGATCCATCGGTGTTGGCATAGACGACGATGCGCCTGCGCCCGTTCTCCCGCCCGATCTGGTTGGGGCCGTCGGTTTCTTCGACAGTCGCGATCGTGGACACGGGCAAGCGGCCGGCCGGCGTATCGATCAGCGTGGCCGCGAGATCCTGCGGACTGCGGCGTCCGTCCGGCAGGCGCAGCACCAGGTCGTAGCGGCGCTGGCCGTCGACGATCTGGGCGCCATGCGCACCGTCGGTCAGGGCCTGGAGGATCCGGATCGCTTCGCCCGGCGAAAGCCCTGTCTGCGCCAGCTTGCGTTGGTCGAGCTTCACGGTGATCTGCGGGATCAGGACCTGTTTTTCCACGGTCAGGTCCACCAGGCCCGGAACGCCCGACAGCCCTTGGCGCATCTGCTCACCCAGGCCGCGCAGGGTGTCGGTGTCGTCGCCGAAGATCTTCAGCGCGATTTGCGCGCGAACGCCGGACAGCAGGTGATCCAGCCGGTGAGAAATCGGCTGTCCGATGGCGACCTGCGCCGGGAGCACCGAGAGCCGGGCCCGGATGTCCGCCATCACGGTTTCACGGCCGCGGTCGGAACGCTTCAGGTCGACATCGATCTCGGCGGAGTGCACGCCCTCGGCATGTTCGTCGAGCTCGGCGCGCCCGGTTCGCCGCCCGACCTGGACCACCTCGGGCACGTCGGCGATCAGCGTCTCCGCGAGGGCACCCATGCGGTTCGCCTCGGCCAGGGCAGTTCCGGGATTGAAGACCAAGCCCAGCACCAGCGATCCTTCGTTAAAGGCGGGAAGGAAGGCCCGAGGGAAGAAGGGCACGCTTGCCGCGGCGGCAGCAACCGCGACCGCGGCGATCGTGATCAGAAGCCTGGCGCGAGCGAAAGACCACGCAAGGACCTTTTCGTCCCATCGCTTGAGCCGCACGACCAACGGGCTGTCGCCGTGGCCGAGGCGCTCCATCTTGGGCAACAGGTAGTGGCAGAGGACCGGCGTGACGGTCATCGACACCAGCATGGAAGCCAGGATCGACACGATATAGGCGATGCCCAGCGGAGAGAAGAGCCGCCCCTCGATGCCCGGCAGCGCGAACAGCGGCACGAACACCAGCACTACGATCACGGTCGCATAGACGATGCCCGATCGCACCTCGACGCTGGCGCGGCGCACCACCTCCAGCGTCGGAAGTGGATCGCCGGTGGCCCGGTTCTGCTTGAGCCGGCGAAGGATGTTCTCCACGTCGACCACCGCATCGTCGACCAGTTCGCCGATCGCGATCGCGAGGCCGCCCAGGGTCATCACGTTGATCGACTGCCCGAGCAGCTTGAACACCAGTGCCGTGACCGCCAGCGACAGCGGGATGGCCACCAGCGAAATGAGCGTGGTGCGCGCCGACAACAGGAACGCGAACAGCACGATGGCCACCATGATGGCGCCGTCGCGCAGCGCCTCGCTCACGTTGCGGATCGATGCTTCGATGAAGTCGGCCTGGCGAAACAGAACCTTGGGTGCGGTCAGGCCGGGCGGCAAGCCCTGCTTGAGTTCGTCGAGGGCGGCTTCGATGGACTTGGTAAGCTGCACCGTATCCGCGGCGGGCTGCTTCTGCACGCTCACAATGACTGCCGGCGCACCGTTGTAGCCGGCATCGCCGCGCTTGATGCCGGCGGCAAACCTCACGTTCGCCACCTGGTCCAGCAGCACCGGGCGCCCGTCTTTCCACGCCACGGCGATGCCCTGCAGGTCCTCGACTCGATTGGTGCGGCCGAGATGCCGTATCAGGAACTCCCGGCTGTTGAGATCGATGAACCCGCCGCCGGCATTGCCTGCGAAGCCGCGCAAGGCCTGCTCGACCTGACTGAGCGACACGCCGAACTGCGCCATGCGGGCCGTGTCGGGCTCCACGCGCAACTGCCTGACATCGCCTCCGATCGGAATGACCTGGGAGACGCCGGCGATCGACAACAGGCGCGGCCGCAGCACGAAGTCGGCATATTCCCGCGCCCGCATCGGGTCGGCCGCGGATTTGCCTTCGGCCAGGGGCAGCGCGATCAGCATCACCTCGCCCATGATTGAGGAGACCGGGCCCATGATGGGCGTGATGCCGCCCGGCAATTGCTCGCGAACCAGCGCCAGGCGCTCGGCGACCAGCTGGCGGTTGCGGTACACATCGGTGCCCCAGTCGAACTCCGCATAGAGAATGGACAGGCCCACGCCCGAGGTCGAACGCACCCGCGTCACGCCCGGCATGCCGTTGAGCGCGGTTTCGATGGGAAAGGTGACGAGCTGCTCCACCTCCTCGGGCGCCATGCCGCCGGCCTCGGTGAGCACGGTGACCAGCGGCTTGTTGAGATCGGGGAACACGTCCACCGGCGTGCCCCACGCCGTCACGGCGCCGTAGACCAGCAGCAGCGCAGCCAGGGCCAGCACGAAGAGTCGGTTGCGCAGGCTGCTTTGAACGATCCAGTTGAACATTCGGCGGCTCCGTTCAGCGGATTTGCGCGATTAGCGACGCGCCTTGCACCACCACGCGGTTGTCGGCGCCGAGGCCCTGGATGACGATCACGGTGCTGGCGTCGAGCGCCCGGTACTGTACCGGCTGCGGGATGTAGCGCTCGGCGCCGGATTTGATCCACACGATTGGCTCGTTGGAGTTGTTGCGCACGATGGACTGAGCGGGCAGGACAAAGCCCTTGATGCGCTCGTCGAGCGACGCGAGGACCGTGACCGGCTGGCCCACCGCCAGGGGCATCGCGGCGCCGGGCTTGTCGGCCTGCGCCTGAAAGGTGATCGGCAGCACGCCGTCACGCAGTGAGCGCGCGGCACCGAGCAGCTTGAGCTTCACGCCCAGTATGCCCTGCAGGGAGGCGTCCCCGAGGCGTGCGGGCAGGGATGCGTCAGCGGTCGTTGCCTCGACCAGCACACGCGACGGATCGACCACTTCGTACAGGACATCGCGCGCCTCCACGACCTGGCCGGCCACCGCGTCGGCCCGCGCGATCACGCCGGTGACGGGGGCAGCGAGCGCTTCGCGCACGCCCAGGCTTGCACCGATGCTCTTCTCGCGCGCGGACAGGCTCTGCAGCTCGGCGCGAGCGGCTTCGATCTCCTTGCGCGGCACCGTGCCTTCGAGCGAATGCAGGCGCTCGACACGCTGGGCCGCCAACTGCCGGCTGCTGCGCAGCTCCGCCAGCTGCGCTTGCTGGTTCGCCTGCGCATAGGGTTCGGCATGGTGCTTCACATAGGCCAGCACGTCGCCTTGCCGCACCGCCTGGCCGGCCACGGGCAAGCCGCGCGGACCGGGCTCGATGCGCCCGCCATGCACGGCCTGGACGCGGCCGCCGGCGTTCGGATCGACGACGATTCGGCCCGGCAATTCGATCGTGGCGGCTGCCTCGGTCTGCATGGCCAGGATGGTCCTCACGCCAAGGCGACGTTGAGCCAGCATCGGCACTTGCACGCCGCCATCGGGCAGGCGGGCGAGGCCCGAGGTGCCGCTGGCGCTTCCCGCCGCATCCAGGTGCTCGCCATTGGGTCCATGAGCGCCCGGGGATGCGAATGCCGATCCGAGCGCTGCGCAACTCAGCACAAGAGCAAGAGCAAGCGCGATCAGCGCCGACGAACGCAGTGTCGGGTGGCGCAGAAAGACAGGGAATCGTGAGTTCATTGCGCTGCTCCGGCCGTCGCCTTGGACCGGCGGTTGAGGAAATAGATGGCCACGCCCAGGACCGGAAGAGTCAACAGGATCCACGCTGTTGCAGGAAGGCCGCGGCCGTGCTCATCGTCGTGTGAATGACCGCCAGCGCCGGCGGCGGCGCCGTCGCTCTTGAGAGTTCCGTCGAGAAGGTCCGAGTCCGTGCCGGCGATCACGGTGACCACGAGCGCGTGCTCGCCGGGCGCTCTCAGCGCCTTCAAGAAGGCGGCATCGTCGACAGCGTAGTCCCCCATGTCCGAATGGAACTTGGCGGCAGCCTTCAGTCCGCCAGTTTCGACTTCGACCTTTGCGTCGAGAACCGGTTCGCTGGTCTCGAAGTGATTGATGAGCATCGAGAACTCATCGGAGCGCAGGTACCCGACCAGCTCGAACGTTTCTGACTTGGCCTCGATGCGAGGTGGACCGCTGCCGCCGGCGGTTGCCTGGGCCGGGGCGTCGAGATGTTCGCCGTTGGGACCGTGCGCTCCGGGCGCGGCCGCGGCCCCCGCGCCCAGCAGTAGCATGAAAGGAAGCGTGGCTGCCAGCACCAGTCGGCTCAGCTGGCCTCTGGTGATGAAAGAGGGCGATGTCATGGGAAGAGTCCGAGTACTTGTTGAAGTTGGGCGTGCGCCAGGCCGAGCGCGGCGTGCTGCCGCGCAAGCGCGGCTTCCGCCTGGGCCGCGGCATTCGCGGCGCGCAGAAGCTCCGGCAGGGAGCTCTCTCCGGCCTTGAAGGAGCGGTAGATGAGCTGCGCGCGCTCACGCAGCAGTTGTGCTCGGGTGCGCGTGCTGTCGAGTTGCCGCGCTGCGCTTTGCAAGCCGTCGCGGGCGATGGCCACATCGGCGGCATGGCGCTCGCGCAGGCGCAGCTCGGTGGTCTCGGCGACATCGAGTTCACCGAAGGCAGCCGCCTGCAGCGGCGCATTCCTGCCCTCTGTGCCCAGGGGAATCTTCAGTCCGATGCCGATGCCGCGTTGGGTCGCGTCACCCAGGCCGGGCGCTTCCTCCCGGTAGCGCAGCGAGAGCTCCGGCGGATCTCGCCGCGACGCGTTGACCGCATCGACCCGTTTGCGCGCCCGCTCCACCGCCTGCGTGGCTGCGAGCAGTTCCGGGTGATCGCCGGCGGGCTGAGTGCCGTCCAAATCGGCCGTGACCGAGGGCGGGGTCAGCGCCGGCATCGCATCGAGCCCGGTCAGCGTTCGCCATTGGGCACGCGCCGCGTTCACACGTTGATCGGCCTCGCTGCGCGCGGCTTCCACTTCCAGCAGTTCTCCGCGCGCTGCCAGGGCATCCGCGCGTGCCAGATCGCCGGCGCTCACGCGGCGCTGCACGTCGTCGGCAATTCCGTTCAGGTAGCGCGCCTGGGCAGCGACAGTTGCCGCTTCGGCCAGCGCCGCCGCAAGTCGCCAGGCCGATTCGCGAACCTGCCCAGCGATGCGCAAGCGCGTGGCGTCCATCGTCGACTGGGCGAGCCTGAGTTCTGCGTCGGCCACTGCCGCGCGCGCATCACGCTGGCCGGGCGTCCAAAGCGGCCAGACCAAGCCCACCTCGGTTTCCCGACGGCCGGCGCTGGAATGGAAGCGATCGTTGAGGTGATTCATTTCGACCGACGGTGGCGCTGCCCAGAGGCTGGAGGCCGCCGTCTGCTCGGCGCGCGCGCGGCGGGCCTGCGAGTCGCTCTCGCGGGACTGGACGGCGCGTTGCCAAGCGGCTTCGCTGGCCTGGGAAAGCGTGACGGTGACCGATGCGCTGCTGAGCGGCGCGGACGGCCGCGGCTGTTGAGCCAGCGCCGGGGCCGCCATGGCAATAACAATTCCTGCAAGGGCGCAGGAAACAGACCATGGAACTGGGTTCACAAGATTCCTGGGATGGGGGACTGCCCGGCACCTTCATAGGTGCCTTGCATTCCTTGGTGTTGACATAGACCCTGTCGCCGACCCGAAGCGCCTCGGCGTCTGTTACAGGGCAACGCGTTCCGCATGCCGGGCGACACGGACCACCGTGAAACGGCGTTGAGCGACATCCAGCAATGCCATCTCTCTGCGGCAGTGGATCTGAAGGGGGGTCGACTGCCATGCTCACGCGCGCGCGTGGCGGAATATCCGAACGATGATGGATTGCGTGAAAACGGCTCAGCGCACGCGGGATGCGGCACTGAGCAGAGGCGTTTTCAAGTCGTCAGTCGAGGAGGTCGTCGAAGGCCGTCGAGATACGGCCAGGGAGGTGCGGGCTCGTTTGCCAAGAAGGGCCGATCCATGGCCGAAGGGGTGAACAGCGAAGCGCTCGCCAGCATGACGGCGGCACCGCCCAGACACCCGTCTGCCACGACGTGTTGAACGGACTCGTCCGAGTCGTCTTGCGAGACCGAACCGTCATCGTGGTGATGATGCGGCTGTTCTTGCCAATGAAGGACCGCATGCGCAGCCTCCTCGACGTCGCCCAACGCCTGCGCATAGCCTCCAATGGCCAAGGTCTGCCAGAAGGCAGAGATCAGCAGGAGTAGCAAGGCGAGCCGGCGGCGCATTGGCGAAGTCTAGCCGAAGGCATGGCCGCCCAGAGGCGAGCGTCAGCGGCACGTTGGCGCTGCCTATGAGAATTCGAAAGCGACCGTACATCGCCAAGCAGCACTGCGTTGCGATCCCCGGCATCTGATGTATCGTGCCGCCTGGATGAAACTTACACACCTCGAGCGCGTTTTCGCGCTGGCCGCTGCAGTCCTTCTTTCAGGCTGCAGCGCGTCCAAGCCACTCCCTCCCATCGTCGACCTGCCGCAGCCAGCGGCCGCTCGGAAGCCGCGCCACGACTGCAGCGTCACCCTCTACGGAGACAGCATCTTGCATGGGGTCGCGGATCCGGCCGGCAAGATGCGACTGGAGGAGCACCCGGCCGAGGTGATCGAGCGCCTGCGCCCCGCCTACTTCGTGGTCGACAAGACGGTGCCGGGGGACTTCGTCGTTTACCGCTCCAGCGAGTTCCTGCGCGATCGCATCATGACCCGCCTCGTGGTGATCGAGCACGGCATGAACGACGCCAGCCAGCGCTTCGACTATGCGGAGCCGCTGCGCAAGATGATCCGGCGCATCAAGACGCTCGGCAAGACGCCCATCGTCACGGGGCTGTCGCGCGCGCAGGTCGGCGCCCGCGACGCCTACGACGCGATGGCGCGGCGGATCGCGGCCGAAGAGGGCGTGGTCTTCGCGGACTGGGGTGCCGTCGGCATGACGCCTGCCGATCTGCAGGACGGACTGCACCCCACCCAGGCCTACAGCAGACGCCTCGCCGAGCAGTTGGTGAAGGCGCTCGATCGCGCAGCGCCGGAGTGCGTCACGGCCCAGCGGTAGGACGGCCTGCGAGTCTTCCGGATCTGCTCCTCGGTGAAATGGACGAGGAGGGTCAACGCGGCTGCCGGTCTCGCTTCATCGAGGCGGAGACGAGGCACAACAGGTAGCGCTCCACGGCCTGTTGCTCCGCTCGCTCCAGAGACGCCAAGGTCTGGAGCTGGTCGGGCGTCGGGCCCTCGCCGCTCCCGCATAGACGGTCCCCCACGGATTCAATCAGCAGTTCGCGCCAAGCCACAGTGGCGGCCCTGCTGCTCACCATCTTCGAGCGCAACCGTTCCAACTCTGCCTGGTCGCATGCGTCCATGACCTCGCCTTGAATTGAGTGCTTAAGTTTTAATTCCAGCATCAAGGAAGCGTCAAGCCTCGTCTGTAGGCGAACAGCCGAAGAATGAAGGCGAGGCGAGGTGGCGGGAAGGCGGGCTCCGGCGTTCAGAACGATCCTTCCGAGGCAGGCTTCAGGTCTCCAGCCCGCGGGAGCTCAACGCTTGGGCCGGACGTAGGCCATCGCCTTGAAGTCCTCGAAACTCGGGAGCTCCCACTCCACATCGCTCGAGAAGCGGTGGCTGTCCAGCCAGGCCGACCAGCAGGCAAACTGCGGCGGCGAAGGCGCGATCACGGGCCGCTGCTTCTTCATCAGGGCGAGTGCGTCGAGCGGAGCGTGGCCGCGGTGCACGAGCACGCACAGCGCCAGCGTCGCGGAGCGGCCGATGCCGTACTCGCAGTGGATCAGCACACGCTGTCCCTGATCCAGGAACTCGTTGGCGAAGCGAATGCCGTGCTCCAGGTCCGGCGTCTCCACCGGGTGCATGTCCGAGGTGGGCAGGTGCAGGAGGGCAATGCCGTGCCGGCGGAACAGCTGCACGTCGGGCACGGCCTCGCCGCGCAGGTCGATCACGGCCTGGATGCGATGCTCGCGCGCGAGCAGCTCCGCGCATTCGGAGGGGTAGCTGCCGCCGACGGCCAGCAGTTCGGTGATCCAGTTGAAATTGGGTTGCCAAGCGTCCACGGAAAAAACTCTAGCGCGATTGGTCCTGCGCAAGTGCAACGGGATAACACAGCCCTCCTCTCGCTGATGTAGGTCGAATCATTAAACTAAAGCGTGCATTTCTACCTAGATTGAAATGCATTAAGTAAGCACAATGACCTACATGAAGACTGACACCCAAGCAGCAACAACCCATGAATGGTGGAAGGACCAGGCGAATTCTGACGAGCAGCGCGCCTTCCTGGCGTCCTACCGCTCCGCCCAACGCACCGAGAACGCCATGGCTTGGCGCCGCAACGTGATGCTCGGTGTTCTCTGTGTCTCCATTCCGATCCTGTTCCGTCTGATCAGCACTCTGTGAGTGACGCAGGAATGGGAAAAAGACTTCCATTTCGCGCGTAGTGGATCATCCGGAACGCGAAATTTCCGGCGGCCGTGCAGGGCGGCCGGGCTCCGGGACGAATTCGGCGAGAACTCAGTCGGGGTCGTTGCCGCCCGTCACCGGCTGGCCACCTGCAATCGCGGAGACGAGGCCGACGGCACTTGCGCGGAGCAGTTCCTGTCGAAGGGCCGCTTCCAGTTGACGGCGCGCGGTGTCAGGCCGATCGTGGTCGTACTCTTCGTCCAACTCGCAATGCAGGTAGTAGTCGACCCGAGCCATGAGCCGTTCCAACGATGCTGCGAGATCTGTCTCATTCATCTGTTAACTCCTCACCTCGATCCCTGACTTGACACTGGGCCGCCGTTTTCCCGGTCTCTTGGCCGGCATTATGAGCTTGACAGTCGGCCAGGCCAGATTTCGTAAGATGGTATGCCATCAGCGCGTGGGGGCAAACCGACGGCGGACGGGCGGCGCCGGCTCAATGGGGGCGCAGGCGTGGCCATCCAAAGCGGCGACGGGGGGTACTCGGTGCGCCAATGGGGGGCGCTTTCCCTTCGGCCTCCGACACCGGGAGCAAGTGGCGGACCGATTGCGCGACCTTGACGCAATCGCGGATATGGAGCTCGCCCAGCGCCCGCAGGGCCGCATAGCCGATCGCGGCCGAGACGACCTGGCCTGCAACGGGCACGTACTTGGTGGCCTGCTTCGCCGTCATGCGGATGCCGGCATGGCGTGCCAGCTTGATCAGCAGCTCGCGCGTCACCAGTTTGCCCACCAGCAGGGCGCCGGCCGCGGCGGCTGCATGCTGGATGCGTTCGCGCTGGTGGGGGGCCAGCCCTTCGATCTGGGTCACGGAGAGGCCGAATTCCGCACTGATGCGGGGGATCAGCCGCGACAGCAGGGCGGCGTCGGCGGCCCAGTCGAGCCCGGGAATGGGCACGGCGCTGGCGGCGGCCGCGATCAGCGCCTTGCGGCCGAGCATGCGACGGCTGCGCTGGATGGCCGCGATCAGCTGCGGATCGCCGCGGGCGAGTTCGAGGGCCGAAGGCATGGTTCGGCGCAGGCTACCACGTCCCGTCAGTTGGCGGCCAGTGTTTCGATCTCGTCCGACAGCGACAGCCAGCGCTCCTCGAGGCGGCCGATCTCGTCGTTCAGGGCCTTGAGCCGTCGACCTGTCTCGGCGATCTCGAGGGCGGGCAGCGGGGTCGATAGCCGCGCTTCGAGCGAGGTCTTTTCGGCGTGGGCGGCGGCCAGCTGCTCGTCGATCTGCGCCAGCTCGCGCTTCAGCGGCTTGGCCTGGTTGCTGCGCTGCTGGCGCTCCTGCGCCGCGGCCTGCGGCGAAGGCGCGGTGGCCGGAGGGGCCGCCGCGGTCTCGGCTGCCTCGCGCGTGGCCAGCCTGGCTTCTTCCCGCAGGCGCTTCGCCTCGTCCAGCAGGTAGCGCTGGTAGTCGTCGAGGTCACCGTCGAAGTCGCCGACCCGGCCGCGGCCGACCAGCCAGAACTCGTCGCAGACCGAGCGCAGAAGGGCGCGATCGTGGCTCACCAGCATCAGCGTGCCCTCGAACTCGTTGAGCGCCACGGCCAGGGCCTCCCGCGTGGCCAGGTCCAGGTGGTTGGTAGGCTCGTCCAGCAGCAGCAGGTTGGGGCGCTGCCAGACCATCATGGCCAGTACCAGGCGGGCTTTCTCGCCGCCGCTCATGGTGCCGACGGGTTGCTTCACCATGTCGCCGCTGAAGTTGAAGCTGCCGAGGAAGCCGCGCAGATCCTGCTCGCCGGTGCGCTCGCGCGCGTTGGGGCCGAGCTCTCGTGCCATGCGCACCATGTGCTCCAGCGGGGTGTCCTGGGGGCGCAGCACGTCAAGCTCCTGCTGCGCGAAGTAGCCGATGTTGAGGCCCTTGCCCTCGGTCACGGTGCCGGCGAGCGCGCCCATCTCGCGGGCGATGGTTTTCACCAGCGTGGACTTGCCCTGGCCATTGGCGCCGAGGATGCCGATGCGCTGTCCGGCAAGCACCGAACGGTTGACGCCCGTCAGGATGATCTTGGGCGGCTCGCCGTCCTGCAGATAGCCGAAGCTCGCCGCGCTGATGGTGAGCATCGGGTTCGGGATGTTGCCCGGCTCCTTGAACTCGAAACTGAAGTCGGCCTCGGCCAGCAGCGGCGCCACCTTCTCCATGCGCTCCAGCGCCTTGACGCGGCTCTGGGCCTGCTTGGCCTTGCTCGCCTTTGCCTTGAAGCGGTCGATGAACTTCTGCAGGTGGGCGATCTTGTCCTGCTGCTTGGCAAAGGCCGACTGCTGCAGTTCGAGCTGCTGTGCGCGCAGCGTCTCGAAGGCGCTGTAGTTGCCGCCGTAGCGGGTGAGCTGCTCGTGCGCGATGTGCAGGGTGACGTCGGTCACGGCGTCGAGGAACTCGCGGTCGTGGCTGATGACGATCATGGTGCCCGGGTACTTCTGCAGCCAGGCCTCGAGCCAGACCAGGGCGTCCAGGTCCAGGTGGTTGGTCGGTTCGTCGAGCAGCAGCAGGTCGCTCGGGCACATCAGGGCGCGCGCCAGCTGCAGGCGCATGCGCCAGCCGCCGGAGAAGCTGTTGACCGGCTGGTCCAGCTCGTGGACCTTGAAACCCAGGCCGAGGATCAGCGCCTGCGCGCGCGGCACGGCGTCGTGCTCGCCGGCGTCGTGCAGGTCGGTGTAGGCGTGGGCCAGGGCCATGCCGATGTCGGCATCGTCGGGATCGGCGGCGTGGCCGGCCTCGGCGAGCGCGAGCGCCTCGCGCAGCTCCACCAGCCGGGTGTCGCCGCCGACCACGAAGTCGGTGGCCGACTCCGCCGTCTCGGGCATGTTCTGGGCAACCTGGGCCAGGCGCCATGATGACGGCACGGAGAAATCGCCGCCGTCCTCGTGCAGCGTGCCGTTGAAGAGGGCGAACAGGGTGGACTTGCCGGCACCGTTGCGCCCCACCAGCCCGACCTTTTCGCCGGGGTTGATGGTGACGCTGGCGCCGTTCAGCAGGACCTTGGCGCTGCGGCGCAGGATGACGTTTCTTAAGGTGATCATGTCAGCGTCCGCCCGGCCGCCCGAAGGGCGCTGAGCGCACCCTGAGGGGGCAGCGATACACGAAGCAATGAGCGTGGGGGTATTTTCATTTCAGGGAATCGCGGGTGACCAGAAGCACCTGGTCGTCGCCGGCGCTGGTGGCGAGCCACACCACCTCGAGGTTCGGGAACGCCGCCTCGAAATGCTCGCGCTCGTTGCCGATCTCCAGCACCAGCACGGCGTGCTCGCTCATGCGGGACGGGGCGTCGGCGAACAGCCGGCGCACGAAGTCCATGCCGTCGGCGCCGCCGGCCAGCGCCAGCTCGGGCTCGGCGCGGTATTCGGCGGGCAGGGCGGCCATGCTCTGCGCATTGACGTAAGGCGGGTTGCAGAGGATCAGGTCGTAGGGGCCGCGCAGGGCGGCGAGCCCGTCGGATTCGACGAGCGTGATGCGATCGTCCAGCTGGTGGCGCGCGAGGTTGATGGCCGCGACCTCGAGGGCCTCGGTCGAAAGATCGGCCGCATCCACGCGGATGTCCGGATAGCTCAGCGCCGCCAGCACGGCCAGGCTGCCGTTGCCGGTGCACAGGTCCAGCACCCGTTGCGTGTGTTCGCCGAGCCAGGGGTCGATGGTTCCGTCGGCCAGCAATTCGGCGATGAAGCTGCGCGGCACGATGGCGCGCTCGTCCACGTAGAAGGGCACACCCTGCAGCCAGGCCTCCCGGGTGAGGTAGGCCGCGGGCTTGCGCGTCGCGATGCGGGCCGCCAGCAACTCGGCCACGCGGGCGGCGTCCGCCGGCGAGACCGGGCGCTCGGCCGCTTCGTCCAGGCCGTCGAGCGGCAGGCCGAGGCGCCACAGCACCAGCCAGGCGGCTTCATCGAAGGCATTGCCGGTGCCGTGGCCGAAGGCGACGCCAGCCGCGGCCAGCTGCCTTTCGCCGGCCTCGATCAGTTCGATCACCGTGGTCACTACAGCCCCCGCGCTCGGCACTGCGTGTTCTCGCTGCCGCCCGAGGGGACGCGAGCTCGCTTGAAGCGGTTCTGCGTGGCGCTCATGCCGAAAACTGCGCGTCGAGCCGATCGATCGTGCGTTGGTAGATGTTCTTGAGCTGCTCGATCTCGGCGACGGCGATGTGCTCGTCGATCTTGTGGATGCTGGCGTTGACCGGGCCCAGCTCCACCACCTGCTTGCAGATCTTCGCGATGAAGCGCGCGTCGCTGGTGCCGCCGCTGGTCGACAGCGCGGTCTCGATGCCTGTCTCGTCGCGGATGGCCTGCTGCACCGCGGCCACCAGCTCGCCGGGCGGAGTGAGGAAGGGCAGGCCGCCCACGGTCCACGACAGGGTGTAGTCGAGCCCGTGCGCATCGAGCACCGTCCTGACCCGCGCCTGCAGCGACTCGGGCGTCGCCTCGGTCGAGAAGCGGAAGTTGAAATCGACCACCGCGCTGCCGGGGATCACATTGCTGGCGCCGGTGCCTGCGTGGATGTTGCTGATCTGCCAGCTGGTCGGCTGGAAGTGGGCGTTGGGCGCCGCGTCCCAGCCGCCCGCGTCGTTGATCGCGACCAGTTCGGCGAGCGCGGGCGCGAAGGCATGGACCGGGTTCTTCGCCAGGTGCGGGTAGGCGATATGGCCCTGCACGCCCTGAATGGTGAGCCGGCCGCTCATGGTGCCGCGGCGGCCGTTCTTGATCATGTCCCCGCAGCGCTCGACCGAAGTCGGCTCGCCGACGATGCAGTAGTCGAGGCGTTCTCCGCGCGCGGCCAGCGCCTTGCAGACCACCACCGTGCCGTCGACGGCGGGACCTTCCTCGTCGCTGGTGAGCAGCAAGGCCAGCGTGAGCCGCGGGTCGGGCCGCAAGGCCAGGAAGTCCTCGATGGCGACCACGAAGGCGGCCAGCGAGGTCTTCATGTCGCAGGCGCCGCGGCCGTAGAGCCGGCCATCGCGGTGGGTGGGCGTGAAGGGATGGCTGTTCCACTGTTCCAGCGGACCGGTGGGCACGACGTCGGTATGGCCGGCGAAGACCAGCGTGCGCGCGGCCTCGGCGCCCGCGCTGCCGGGGCGCACGGCCCACAGGTTGGTCACGCGGAAGTCGGCGGGGCCGCTTTCGAGGGTCTCGAGCCTGAAGCCCAGCCGCGCCAACCGCTCGCCGAGGATCTGCTGGCAGCCCGCATCGTCGGGAGTGACCGAAGGGCGCGAGATCAGTTGTTCGGCGAGTTGCAGCGTGCGGGACATAGAAAAGCTAGTGGCGGACGTCGAGCGTGATGTCCGTGAAGGAGGGTTCGTCAACCTGGTCGAGCAAGGCCTGCTCTTCCTTGCGCGCCGGCGCGGCCTTGCGGTTCTGCAGGCGCCACATCAGGTTGGTCGGGGAGTCGGCCTGCGACAGGCCTTCTTCGCGGGTGATGCGGTTCTCGGTGATGAGTCGGGCGATGTCTTCCTCGAAGGTCTGCGAGCCTTCGGCCATGGACTGCTCCATGGCCTCCTTGACGCCGGAGAAGTCGCCCTTGCCGATCAGCTCGGCCACCAGCGCGGTGTTGAGCATCACCTCCAGCGCCGGCACGCGGCTGCCGTTGGGCGTGCGCAGCAGGCGCTGCGCGACGATCGCGCGCAGCGCGCCGCTCAAGTCGTTCAGCAGGGTGGGGCGCACCTCCACCGGGTAGAAGCTCAGGATGCGGTTGAGCGCGCGGTAGCTGTTGTTGGCATGCAGCGTGGCCACGCACAGGTGGCCCGACTGGGCGTAGGCGATCGCGGCCGTCATGGTCTCCCGGTCGCGGATCTCGCCGATCTGGATCACGTCGGGCGCCTGGCGCAGTGCGTTCTTCAGGGCGATCTGCAGCGACTGCGTGTCGCTGCCGACGTCGCGCTGGTTCACCATCGATTTCTTGTTGGTGAAGGTGAACTCGATCGGCTCTTCGACCGTCAGGATGTGGCCGCTGGCGTGCTCGTTGCGGTAGTCCAGCATGGAGGCCAGGGTGGTGCTCTTGCCGGCGCCGGTGGAGCCCACCATCAGGATCAGGCCGCGCTTCTCCATCACGAGCGTCTTGAGGATCTCGGGCAGATTCAACTCGTCGAAGGAGGGGATCACCGAGGCGATATGCCGCACCACCACCGCATAGCTGCCCCGCTGGCGCATGCCGCTGATGCGGAAGTTGCCCGCGCCTTCGAGGGCGATCGCCATGTTGAGCTCGCCGGTAAGCTCGAGTTCGGCGATGCGCTGCTCGGGCACCACCTCGGCCAGCAGGGCCAGTGGCGCCTCGGGCGGCAGCACTTGCGCGTTGATGGGCACGCAGTTGCCGTTGATGCGGATCAGCGCCGGGGATTGCGCCGACAGGTAGATGTCGGATGCCTTGCGCTCGGCCATCAGGCGAAGAATTCGCTCCATCGTCTTCATCGGCTCTCTCCTCCAGCGTGTTGTGAAAAAAAAGTGGCGGCTCGCCGGCTCAGTCGCGCAGCAGGTCGTTCAGCGAGGTCTTGGCGCGCGTCTGCGCGTCCACGCGCTTGACGATGATCGCGGCATAGAGGCTGTACTTGCCGTTGTCCTTGGGCAGCGTGCCGCTGATCACCACCGAGCCCGCGGGCACGCGGCCGTAGGAGACTTCGCCGGTGGCGCGATCGTAGATGGGGGTGCTCTGGCCGATGTACACGCCCATCGAGAGCACGGAGTTCTCTTCGATGACCACGCCTTCGACCACTTCGGAGCGCGCGCCGATGAAGCAGTTGTCCTCGATGATGGTCGGGCCGGCCTGCAGCGGCTCCAGTACGCCGCCGATGCCCACGCCGCCCGAGAGGTGCACGTTGGCGCCGATCTGGGCGCAGGAGCCGACGGTGGCCCAGGTGTCGACCATGGTGCCTTCGCCCACGTAGGCGCCGATGTTCACGTAGGAGGGCATGAGGATCGCGCCCTTGGCGATGTAGCTGCCGCGGCGTGCGACGGCCGGCGGCACGATGCGCACGCCGGCTTCCTTGAGCTCGTTGGCCGAGAGGTGCGAGAACTTGGTCGGCACCTTGTCGTAGAAGCCGAGCGAGCCGGCCTGCATCTGCTCGTTGTCCTTGAGGCGGAAGGACAGCAGCACGGCCTTCTTGATCCACTGGTGCACGGTCCACTGGCCCACGGCCTCGCGCGTGGCGACGCGCAGGTGGCCGTTGTTGAGCTCGGCGATCACGTGCTCGACCGCATCGCGAACTTCCTTCGGAGCGCTGGTGGCGGAGAGATTGGCGCGGTCTTCCCACGCGGCGTCGATGGTCTGCTGGAGTTGCTGGGTCATGGATGGGCTCGGTTCTGGATGAAGTTCACGATGCGCTGCGCGGCCTCGGTGCATTCGGCGGTGTCGGCCACCAGTGCCATGCGGATGCGGCCGCGGCCCGGGTTGGCACCGTTGGCCTCGCGCGCGAGGTAGCTGCCGGGCAGCACCGTGACATTGTATTGAGCGTGGAGCGCCCGGGCGAAGGCGGCGTCGTCGCCCTGCCACGCGGCGGGGATGCCGGCCCACAAATAGAAGCTCGCGTCAGGCAGCCGGACGTCCAGGACTTTCTCGAGCAGAGGCGTCACGGCGGCGAACTTGGCGCGGTACTGGGCGCGGTTGTCCACCACGTGCGCCTCGTCGCCCCAGGCAGCCATGCTGGCCGCTGCCACGGCCCCGCTCATGGCGCTGCCGTGGTAGGTGCGGTAGAGCAGGAAGGACTTGATGATCGCGGCATCGCCCGCCACGAAGCCGCTGCGCAGGCCCGGCACGTTGCTGCGCTTGGACAGCGAGGTGAGGGCGACGAGATTGCGGAAGTCGCTGCGGCCCAGCTTGGCCGCGGCCTCCAGGCCGCCGAGCGGCGGCTCGTCGCGGAAGTAGATCTCGCTGTAGCACTCGTCGGACGCGATCACGAAGCCGTAGCGGTCGGACAGGGCGAAGAGCTTCTGCCACTCCTCCATCGGCATCACTGCGCCCGTGGGGTTGCCGGGCGAGCACACGAAGACCAGTTGGGTGCGTTCCCACACCGCGGCCGGCACGCTGTCCCAGTCGACCGCGAAGTTGCGCGCCGGCACGCTCGGCACGTAGTACGGCTCGGCGCCGGCCAGCAGGGCAGCGCCTTCGTAGATCTGATAGAAGGGATTGGGCGAGAGCACCACCGGGCCCGGCTTCTTCGACGCATCGACCACCGTCTGCGCGAGCGCGAACAGCGCCTCGCGCGATCCGTTGACCGGCAATACCTGTGTGGCCGGGTCCAGTTCGAGCGCGTAGCGGCGCTGCAGCCAGGCGGTGAAGGACTGGCGCAGCCTCAGGTCGCCGGCGGTCGCCGGATAGACCGCCAGCGCGCCCAGGCCGGCCGACAGTGCCTGCTTGATGAATTCCGGCGTCGGATGCTTGGGCTCGCCGATGCCCAGGCTGATGGGCGCGAAATCCGGATTCGGCGTGACATCGGCGAAGAGCCGGCGCAGCCGCTCGAAGGGATAGGGTTGCAGCTTGGAGAGCAGGGGATTCATGTCGTTGCCGTTCAGAGCTTCTTGACCAGCACCTGGCTCTTGCGGTCCCAGTTGTACTTGCGCTTGCGTGCCTCGGGCAGCCAGTCGGGGTTGACCTGCTGGAAGCCGCGCTTCAGGAACCAGTGCATGGTGCGGGTGGTGAGCACGAAGATGCTTTCGAGCCCGCTGGCCTTGGCGCGCTGCTCGACGCGCTTGAGGATGCGTTCGCCGTCGCCCTGCGACTGCGATTGGGGCGACACGGTGAGCGCCGCCATCTCGGCGGTCTTGGCTTCCGGATAGGGGTAGAGGGCGGCGCAGCCGAAGATCACGCCGTCGTGCTCGATCACCGTGTACTGGCCGATGTCGCGCTCGATCTCGGTGCGGCTGCGCTTGACCAGGGTGCCGTCGCGCTCGAAGGGCTCGATCAGTTGCAGGATGCCGCCGATGTCGTCCGCCGTCGCCTCGCGCAGCGATTCGAGCTTTTCGTCGATCACCATGGTGCCGATGCCGTCGTGCACGTAGACCTCGAGCAGCAGCGAGCCGTCGACCGCGAACGGAATGATATGGTTGCGCTCCACGCCCGCTTCGCAGGCCTTGACGCAGTGCTGCAGGTAGAAGGCCGTGTCGGTCGGCTTCTGCGGGGACGAGAGCGAGGCCAGCAGCTTCTTCGCGCTGTCCAGGGGCAGCTCGGTGTCGATGGGGTTGTCCTCGCTGATCGGCTGGGTGGGGTCCTGCGCAATGCCGGGCACTTCGGTCAGGAAGATCAGCTTGTCGGCCTGGATCGAGATGGCCACGCTGGTCGCGACCTCCTCCATCGTCAGGTTGAAGGCCTCGCCGGTGGGCGAGAAGCCGAAGGGCGACATCAGCACCATGGCCCCGAAGTCCAGCCCGCGGCGGATGCCCGCGGCATCGACCTTGCGCACCAGGCCCGAATGCTGGAAGTCGACGCCGTCGACCACGCCGACCGGCCGGGCCGTGATGAAGTTGCCGGAGATCATGCGCACCGTCGAGCCGGCCATGGGCGTGTTCGGCAGGCCCTGGCTGAAGGCGGCTTCGATCTCGTAGCGCAACTGGCCGGCGGCCTCTTGCGCGCAGTCGAGCGCCACCTCGTCGGTGATGCGGATGCCGTGCGAGTACTTGGCCTCGTGGCCCTTGGCGCGCAGCTGTTCGTTGACCTGCGGCCGGAAGCCGTGCACCAGCACCACCTTGACGCCCATGCTCTGGATCAGCGCCAGGTCCTGCGCGATGTTGGGCAGCTTGCCGGCTGCGATGGCCTCGCCCGCCATGGCGACCACGAAGGTCTTGCCGCGGTGCATGTGGATGTAGGGCGCCACCGAGCGGAACCAGGGGACGAAGGTGAAGTTGAAGACGGTGGACATGGGCGGGATCGGACAGGCAGGAAGGCAGGTCGCAAGATAATCGACGATTTTCCCCGAACTGCCGCCCTTGTCCTCGACTGCGCTTCGAATCGAATTTCCAGAGTCCCTGCCGGTGTCGGCCCGGCGCGACGAAATCATGGCCGCCATCGCCGCGCACCAGGTGGTGATCGTCTGCGGCGAGACCGGCTCCGGCAAGACCACCCAGTTGCCCAAGATCGCGCTGGCGATGGGCCGCGGCAAGCTCAACGCGCCGCCCGGCCGGGGCCGGCTGATCGGCCATACGCAGCCGCGGCGCATCGCGGCTTCATCCGTGGCCAAGCGCATTGCCGAAGAGCTCAAGACGCCGCTGGGCGAGGTGGTGGGCTACAAGGTGCGCTTCCAGGACCGGCTGTCGCGCGACGCCTCCGTGAAGCTGATGACCGACGGCATCCTGCTGGCCGAGACGCAGACCGACCCGCTGCTCAAGGCCTACGACACGCTGATCATCGACGAGGCGCACGAACGCTCGCTCAACATCGACTTCCTGCTGGGCTATCTGCGCGAGATCCTGCCGCGGCGGCCGGATCTCAAGGTGATCGTGACTTCGGCGACCATCGATGCCGAACGCTTTGCCCGGCATTTCGCGTCGGCGAGCCCGGCGCCGGGCCGCCCCAGGCCGGGCGCGGCCGCCTCGGGGGGC
>DATFFA010000182.1:0-13546 GCA_035250605.1 Variovorax sp.
GCCCAGGTCCTCGGGCTTGAGGGTGTCGAGCTGCTTCTTCTTGGCCTTCATGATGTTGGGCAAGGTGACGTAGCGCGGCTCGTTCAGGCGCAAGTCGGTGGTGATGACCGCGGGCAGCGAGAGCGCGATGGTTTCCAGGCCGCCGTCGACCTCGCGGGTCACGTTGACCTTGTCGCCAGCGACTTCGACCTTGGAGGCGAAGGTGGCCTGGGGCAAGTCGGCCAGGGCGGCGAGCATCTGGCCGGTCTGGTTGGCGTCGTCGTCGATGGCCTGCTTGCCGAGGATGACGAGCTGGGGCGCTTCCTTGTCGACCAGCGCCTTGAGCAGCTTGGCCACGGCCAGCGGCTGCAGCTCTTCGGTGGTCTCCACCAGGATGCCGCGGTCGGCACCGATGGCCATGGCGGTGCGCAGGGTCTCCTGGCACTTCGCATCGCCGCAGGACACGGCGATGATCTCGGTGGCAACGCCCTTCTCCTTGAGCCTCACCGCTTCTTCGACGGCGATCTCGTCGAAGGGGTTCATGCTCATCTTGACGTTGGCGATGTCGACACCGGTGCCGTCGGATTTGACGCGCACCTTGACGTTGTAATCGACGACCCGCTTGACGGGGACCAGGACCTTCATTGGCTTGACTCCATTGAATTGCGAAACCGGGGGTGCAGAGGAACCGAAGATTTTAGGCGCCGGCCTCCGCGCGAGCTGTTCATTTCAATCATGGGGCGCCGCGGCGCAAGAAAAGAACGGTCGTGCTTTTTTGCGATTATAGGCGAGCTTGGTCGACGGAAGGCACGCCAGTTGGTAACGATTCGACGCGAAGCACGCGCTGCGGATAGGGAATGTCGATCTTCGCCCTGCGCAGCCCTTCGAGGATGGCGACGTTGATGGGCGAGCGCACGTTGTCCTTGCCTTTGTCCGGATCGGCGATCCAGAAATTGAGCGTGAACTCCAGCCCGTCGGGCGCGAAGTTCGTCAGGAAGGCGACGGGCGCCGGGTCGTCGAGCACGCGTGGCTGCGCGGCGGCGGCCTCGCACAGGACGGCCTGCACCTGGGCCACGTCGCTGTCGTACCCGACGACGATGCTGGTCGTGAGGTTGAACTTGAGGTCGGACACCGAGAGGTTTTCCACCCGGCTCGTGATCAGCGACTCGTTGGGCACGATCGACTCGCGCCCGTTGCCCTGCCGCACCAGCGTGTAGCGGGTCTTGATGTCGGTGATGCGGCCCTCGAAGCCGTCGACCTTGACGTTGTCGCCGATGCGGATCGAGCGCTCCAGCAGGATCACGAAGCCGCTCACGTAGTTGGCCGCGAGCTTCTGCAGGCCGAAACCCAGGCCGACGCCGAGGGCGCCGCCCAGCACCGAGAGCGCGGTCAGGTCCACGCCCACGGCCGAGAGCGCGAACAGCAGGCCGATCAGCAGCAGGACGGCGCGCACCGCGTTGGAGGCCACCTTGCGCATCGACAGGTCGGTCACCGCGGTGCGCAGGATGCGCTTCTCCACCGTCGACGCGACCCACAAGGCGACCATCAGCACCAGCGCGGCCGACAGCGTGCCCTCCAGCATGGTGCGCAGGCTGACCTGGTTCTTGCCGAAAGCGAGCTTGATGTTGTCGAGCTCGGCCAGCACCGCCGGCAGCAGTCCGACGATCCACAGCACGGCCGCGACCCAGGCGACCCACGAGATGGTGCGCTCCACCAGCCGCGCCAGCGCGGAGGCCGGAAACACGGCGCGCAGCACGCGCGCGAAAAAGCGGATCGCCGCAAGCGAAAGGAACACCGACACCGCGATGCGCAGCACCAGCACCGGTTGAAAATCCAGCACGAAGCGGCGCGCCAGGTCGGTCAGCAGCAGCGCCAGCACCGGGAACAGCAGGCCGTCGAAGGTGCGCTCGCCGAACCAGATCGAATCCTTGGGCTGGTCGCGGCCGAACCAGCGGCACAGGCCCCAGGCCAGGGCCACGCAAGCGACCAGCGCGGCAATCTCGACCCAGAGGGTTTCGGCGTGGATCTGGCTGAGCCGCTGGCGGAAGTCTTCCAGGTTCATCGGCCTACAGATCCGCCAGCACCCGCACGTGCGCCTCGACGCTGGTGGCCAGCGCATCGAGGTTGTAGCCGCCCTCCAGCATCGAGACGATGCGTCCCTTGGCGTGGCGCCGCGCAACGTCGCGGATGCGCTCGGTGATCCAGGCGAAGTCGCCCTCGTTGAGCCGCATCTGGCCCAGCTCGTCGTCGCGGTGCGCGTCGAAACCGGCGCTCACGAAAATCATCTGCGGCCGGAATTCGTCGAGACGCGGAATCCAGCAGGCCTCGATCAGCTCGCGCACGTCCATGCCCTTGGTGTAGGCCGGCACGGGGAGGTTGAGCATGTTGGACGCCGGATGATCCGTGCCGCTGTACGGATAGAAAGGGTGTTGGAAGAAGCTCACCATCAGCACGCGCGGGTCGTTGCTGAAGATGTCCTCGGTGCCGTTGCCGTGGTGCACGTCGAAGTCGACGATCGCCACGCGCTCCAGCCCATGCACCTCGATCGCATGGCGCACGCCCACGGCGACGTTGTTGATGAAGCAAAAGCCCATGGCCCGGTCGTGGCAGGCATGGTGGCCGGGCGGACGCACGGCGCAGAAGGCGTTGTCGAACTCGCCCGCGATCACCGCATCGGTCGCGGCGACGGCTGCGCCGGCGGCGCGGCGGGCCGCGAGAACGGTGGAACGGCAGAGGGTCGTGTCGGGATCGATGGCCGCATAGCACGGCCCGCCGGCAGGCTCGTCGGCGACCAGCCGATCGTTCAGGGCTTCCAGGTGCTCCAGATGTGCGACGCTGTGCGCCCGCGTGATCTGGGCCAGCGTGGCCAGCGGCACCTCGCCGCGTTCGAGCGCATCGGTCACGCCGGTCAGCAGCAGCCTGTCTTCGATGGCATCGAGCCGCTGGGGGCATTCGGGATGGCCGGGGCCCATCTCGTGCTTCCAGCAGTCGCGGTGTGTGAAATAGCCGGTTTTGCCCATGATCGAATCGCGTCGTGGCCTCACGCGCAATGGGGCCGCGAGGCTTACGGTATTGTTTGCATATGGATACAAAAATGGACGTCGCCGCGAAGCTCGCCAGTTTGCTCGGCCAGCTTAACACGGTGATCGTCGGCAAAGAGGCGCAGGTGCGCGATTGCGTGGCCTGCCTGCTGGCCGGCGGCCACCTGCTGATCGAGGATGTGCCGGGGGTCGGCAAGACCACCCTGGCGCATGCCCTGTCGCACACCTTCGGGCTTCAGTTCTCGCGCGTGCAGTTCACGGCGGACCTGATGCCGGGCGACCTGTCGGGGGTGGCCATCTACGACCGCGTCGAGCAGGCCTTCGTCTTCCACCCCGGGCCGATCTTCGCGCAAGTGCTGCTGGCCGACGAGATCAACCGCGCGAGTCCCAAGACCCAGAGCGCACTGCTCGAGGCGATGGAGGAGAAGCAGGTCACGGTCGAGGGCGAGACCCGCCCGCTGCCCTCGCCTTTCTTCGTGATCGCGACGCAGAACCCGCACGACCAGCTGGGCACCTTCGCGCTGCCCGAATCGCAGCTGGACCGCTTCCTGATGCGCATCTCGCTGGGCTACCCCGACCGCGCGGCCGAGCGCGAGCTGCTCGCCGGCGCCGATCGCCGCGAAATGCTGGCCCGCCTGCCGGCCCTGCTGACCGCCGGCGAGCTCACGGCGCTGCAGCAGCGCGTCCTGCAGGTGCATGCGGCCGAGCCGCTGCTCAACTACGTGCAGGACCTGATCGCCGCGACGCGTTCGGGCCGCTGGTTCTTGCAGGGACTGTCGCCGCGCGCGGGCATCGCGGTGCTGCGCGCGGCCAAGGCGCAGGCGCTCCTGGCCAACCGCGACTACGTGGCGCCCGACGACGTGCAGGCGGTGCTGCCGCAGACCATCGCGCACCGGCTCACGCCGGTCGGCGATGCCGGGCGCGGCGCGGTCGAGCAGGTGCGTGCCATGGTCGCCGCCGTCCCGCTCCCTTGACGCATGACGGCGGCACTGCGCTCGCGCATCGACGGCTGGTTCCTGTCGCGCCGGCCGCCCTCCGACACGCTGGAGCTCACCCAGCGCAACGTCTACATCGTGCCCTCGACGGCGGGCTGGATGCTGGGCGCCACGCTGCTCTTGCTGCTGATCGGCTCCATCAACTACCAGCTCAACCTGGGCTACCTGCTGACCTTCCTGCTGGCGGGCAGCGTGGCCGTCGGGATGCACGTGGGCCACGGCACGCTGCGCGGCCTGGGCCTGCGGCTGATGGCGCCCGATCCGCAGTACGCGGGGGCGGCGGCGGTGCTGCGCGTGGTGTTGAACAACGCGCGGCGCAGCACGCGCTACGGCATCGGGCTGGCGGTGCGCCACAGCGGGCAATGGTCGTGGAGCGACGTGCCGGCGCAGGGCAGCGCGACGGTCGAGGTCGCTTTCAAGCCGGATCGCCGCGGGCTGCATCCGGCGCCCACGCTGACGGCCGAGACCCGCTTCCCGCTCGGCACCTTCCGCGTCTGGACCGTGTGGCGGCCGGCCTCGCAGGTGCTGGTCTATCCCGCGCCCGAGTCGCACCCGCCGCCGCTGCCGGCGGGCGAGCCGCTGGCGGGCCAGGCCGCCTCCTCGGCACTGCGCGCCAGCGTGGCCGGCGAGTACGACGGGGTGCGTGCCTACCGGCGCGGCGATCCGCTGAAGCTGGTGGTCTGGAAGCGCGCGGCGCAAGCGCAAGCCGTGGGCTCCGAAGACCTCGTGAGCCGCGATACCCAGCAGGCGCAGCGGCAGGAGCTGTGGCTGGATGCGCAGGCGACCGGGCTGGCCGATCCGGAGGGGCGCCTGTCGCGGCTTTGCGCGTGGGTGCTGATGGCGGATCGGCTGGGCGTGGACTATGGCTTGCGCGTTGCCGGGCGGACGGTAGCGCCTGCGCAAGGGGAGGCGCACAGGCGGCGTTGCCTGGAGGTGCTGGCGCTATGTTGAGCTCCGCATTCAAGCTCCAGGCCCTCCCCCGCGAAGCCCGCGACACGCTCTTCCTGCTGTGCGTGATCGCCCTCATCCTGCTGCCCCAGCTTTCCAACATCCCCTGGTGGTGCAGCACCCTCGCGGCCGTGGTCCTGCTCTGGCGGGGCAGCCTCGCGGTGCAGGCCCGGCCGCTGCCCAGCAAGTGGTGGCGACTCGGCCTGCTCGCGGTCACGCTGCTCGTGACCTACGCCACCCACCGCACGCTGCTGGGCCGCGATGCCGGCGTGACGCTGATCGTGATCCTGCTGGCCCTCAAGACGCTGGAGCTGCGCGCGCGCCGCGATGCCTTCGTGGTCTTCTTCCTGGGCTTCTTCACGATGCTCACGAACTTCTTCTACTCGCAGTCGCTCCTGACGGCTTTCGCCATGCTGCTGGCGCTGCTGGGGCTGCTGACGGCGCTCGTCAATGCGCACATGCCGGTCGGCCGGCCGCCCCTGATGCTTGCGGCGCGCACCGCCGGCTGGATGGCGCTGCTCGGCGCGCCGATCATGCTGGTGCTGTTCCTGCTCTTCCCGCGCATGGCGCCGCTGTGGGGCACGCCCGGCGATGCCATGGCCGGGCGCAGCGGCCTGTCGAACACGATGCGCGTGGGCAGCATCGCGCAGCTGGCGCTCGACGACGGCATCGCCGCGCGCATCAAATTCGACGGCGACCGCGTGCCGGCGCAGCGCAACCTGTATTTCCGCGGCCCGGTGCTGTCGCAATTCGACGGCCGCGAATGGACTGCCTCGCCGCTCCTGTCGCGCGGCACCGCGCAGAACCTGCGCGTGCAGGGCCAGCCCATCGGCTACCAGGTCACGCTGGAGCCCAGCAACCGCCCCTGGCTGCTGACGCTCGACGCCACGCCGCAGAAGCCGGAGCTGGCGGGCTTCGAGCTCTTCGGCACGGCCGACCTGCAATGGCTCGCGAACCGGCCGATCAACGACCTGGTGCGCTACCGCGCCGAGAGCTACACGCAGTTCGACAGCGGGCCGCAGCGGCGCGGCGCCGGGCTGCGGCCCTATGTGGCGCTGCCCCCGGGCTCGAACCCGCGCACCGCGGCACTGGCCGCGCAGATGAAGCGCGACCCCGCCCTCGCCGGCGCAGACACACGCGCCTTCGTCGAGGCTGCGTTGCAGCGCCTGCGCACCGGCGGCTACAGCTACACGCTGGAGCCCGGCCTCTACGGGCAGGAGACGGCCGACGAGTTCTGGTTCGACAGGAAGGCCGGCTTCTGCGAGCACATCGCCTCGGCCTTCGTGGTGCTGATGCGCGCGCTCGACGTCCCGGCACGCATCGTGACCGGCTACCAGGGCGGCGAGCTCAACAGCGTCGACAACTACTGGACGCTGCGGCACAGCGACGCCCATGCCTGGGCCGAGGTATGGCAGGAGGGCGTGGGCTGGATGCGCGTCGATCCGACCGGCGCCGTCTCGCCCGACCGGGTCGGCCAGTTCCAGCGCCTGGTGCCGCAGCCGGGCCTGTTCGCCGGCGCGATGGTCGCCATGAGTCCCACACTGGCGCAGAACCTGCGCGCCGCCTGGGAGGCGGTGAACAACGGCTGGAACCAGTGGGTGCTCAGCTACACCCAGAGCCGCCAGCTCGACCTGCTGAAGAACCTGGGCTTCGAGGCACCCAGCCTGCAGGACCTGGCGATCGTTCTGCTGGCCCTGGTGGTGCTGGCCAGCCTGGCGGGCGCCGGCTGGACGCTGTGGGAACGCAGCCGGCACGACCCCTGGCTCCGGCTGCTGGGCCAGGCGCGCACGCGGCTCGGGCAGGCCGGCATCGAGCTGCCCGAGGGCACGCCGCCGCGCCAGATGGCCCAGCGCCTTGCCGAACGATTCGGCAACGGCGCGCAGGCCGCGCAGGAGTGGCTGCTGCGCCTCGAGGCGCAGCGCTATGCCGCCACGCCCGGCCCCACGCTGGCGGCCCTGCGCGCCGAGTTCCGTCACCTGCCCTGGCCGCGCTGAAACCACTTGTGTCGCGCGCCGGGCGCTCGCGGTCGGACGGCACAATCGGCACCCATGCGACGCCTCCTCCCGACTGCCTTCTCCCTGGCCCTCGTCCTGCTGGGCGCCGCCCTACCCGCCCTCCCCGCCTCGGCCCAGAAAGTGGTGCGCGGCGAAACGCCCTACGCCACGCGCGACGACGCGATGCAGTTCGCCGACGACGTGGCCGCCCGGCGCAACCTCGACCGCGCCTGGGTGCGCGCCACCATCGGCAATGCGCGCCTGCTGCCCAACGTGCCGCGGCTGATGCTGCCGGCGCCCCGCGGCACGGCGAAGAACTGGCGCGTCTACCGCAGCCGCTTCATCGACCCGGTGCGCATCGGCGCCGGCGTGCGCTTCTGGCGCGCCAACGCCGCAACCTTGACGCGCGCCGAGGCCGAGTACGGCGTGCCGGCGGAGATCATCGTCGGCATCGTCGGGGTCGAGACCATCTACGGCCGCACCATGGGCAACTTTCGCGTGATCGACGCGCTCGCCACCCTGTCCTTCGACTTTCCGCAGGGCCATCCGCGCGCGGCCGAGCGCCAGGCCTTCTTTCGCGGCGAGCTCGAAAGCTTCCTCAGCACCGAGAGCCGCACCGCCGAGAACCCGATGGTGCCGGTCGGCAGCTATGCCGGCGCGATGGGCATGCCGCAGTTCATGCCCAGCAGCATCGCCAAGTACGCGATCGACTACGACGGCGACGGCCGCATCGACCTGGTCGACAACCCGACCGACGTGATCGGCTCCGTGGCCAGCTACTTCAAGGCCTTCGGGTGGCAGCCGGGCATGCAGCCCATCTACCCGGTGGGCTTCGACGAGGCGCGGCTCAAGAAGGAGGTGCTGCTGGCGCCCGACATCCTGCCAAGCTTCAGCGCCGACAGCTTCGTGGCCGGCGGCGCGGTGCTCGAGGGCGAGGCGCTGCGGCACCAGGGACTGCTGGCGCTGATCGAGCTGCAGAACGGCGCCGACGCGCCCAGCTACGTGGCGGGCACGCAGAACTTCTACGTCATCACGCGCTACAACTGGAGCAGCTACTACGCGATGTCGGTGATCGAGCTGGGGCGCGAGGTGCGCGCCGCGATGGAGAACTGATGCAGGCCGATGCGCGCCATGCCGCCTGGGTCGAGGCCTGGCGTGCGCTGGGCGTGCAGGTGCCGGACAGCGCCCCCCATGACGCCCTCTTCGGCGCGCTGCTCGCACACTACGGCGAGGCGCATCGCGCCTATCACACCCTGCAGCATCTGGACGAATGCCTCGAAGGCCTGGCGCTCGAGCGCAGCCATGCCGGGCGCCCTGCCGAGATCGCGCTGGCGCTCTGGTTCCATGACGCCATCTACGACGTGCACCGCCACGACAACGAGGCACGCAGCGCCGACTGGGCGCGGCAGGCTCTGCGCGATGCCGGCGTCGACGCCGAGGCTGCGCAGCGCGTGCATGCCCTGGTCATGGCCACGCGTCACCAGGCGCAGCCCGAGGAGGCGGATGCGCAACTGCTGGTCGACATCGACCTCTCCATCCTCGGCGCGCCGGCGCCGCGCTTCGCCGAGTACGAACGACAGATCCGCATCGAGTACGCGCATGTGCCGCCCGAAGTCTTCGAGCCGCGGCGGCGCCGCATCCTCGGCGGCTTCCTGGCGCGCGATCCGCTCTACCTCACGCCGTCGGTTCGCGCGCGCCTCGAGTCGCAGGCCCGCCTCAACCTGCAGCGCGCGATCGCCTGATCAGGCGCCGAACTGCCCGCGCGCCATGACCTGGCCGGCGCGGTCCACCACCACGGCCGCTCCCATCGCCACGGACTCGCCGGTGAATGCCGTGATGTTGACCTGGTGCGTGACCCAGACTTCGAAGGCGCCGGCCGGAATGCGTGCCAGGCCTTCCAACAGAAGCTTCCGGTTCTCGGGCGCGACTTGCGCATTGCCGAAACTGGAGTTGAGCGGCGTCCACAGTTCATGCGCACCGAAAGCCAGCTGCGCCGTGTCCCTGCAGCGGCACCACGCACTGGAGCGCACGGTGCGCGGCCGCAGGCCGCGGCTGCGAAACCATTCGCCGGCCGCGCGGGCCTGGGCCCGGCCCGCATCGCTCAAGTTGCGCTGGGTGTCGCACCGGTCCAGCCTGAAGCCGGGCGGATCGCCCACGCCGGAAGTGGTCTGCGCATGGCGCCACAACACCGCGCAGCGGCCGGCGCGCAAGCGCTCGGCCATGGCGTCCTCGGCCTGCTGCGCATGGGCCCGGCCGGCCAGCGCCGCGGCCAGAAGGATGAATTGGCGTCGCCCGAGCATCGCGCGAGGCTAGCAAAGCCGCGACCCCAAAGCAAAAAGGGCTGCTGTGCCCATGCACAGCAGCCCCGGCAGAGACGCGCAGATGATCAGCGCGCCTTGCCTTCCTTCCAGGCCGTCAGCAGCTTGTCGTAGTCGATGGTCTCGCCCTTCGGCTTCTCGTTGGCCAGCTTCTTCCACGGCGCGTGCTGGTCGCTCAGCCACTTGCCGGAATCACCCTTGGCGTTGAGCTTGGGCGCGCACTTGGCCATGCCGGCGCGTTGCAGGCGGCTCATGACGTTGTCCATTTCGTCGGCCAGGTTGTCCATCGCCTTCTGCGGGGTCTTCTCGCCCGTCACGGCCTCGGCCACGTTCTTCCACCAGAGCTGCGCGAGCTTGGGGTAATCGGGGACGTTGGTGCCGGTGGGCGACCAGGCGACGCGCGCCGGGCTGCGGTAGAACTCGACCAGGCCGCCCAGCTTGGGCGCCATGTCCGTCATCGCCTTCGACTGGATGTCGGACTCGCGGATGGGCGTCAGGCCGACGATGGTCTTCTTCAGCGACGTGGTCTTGGCAGTGATGAACTGCGCATAGAGCCAGGCGGCCGCGGTGCGGTTCTCGTCGTGGGCGGCGAAGAAGGTCCACGAGCCGACGTCCTGGTAGCCGTTCTGCATGCCCTGCTTCCAGTACGGGCCGTTCGGGCCGGGCGCCATGCGCCACTTGGGCGTGCCGTCGGCATTGACCACCGGCAGGCCCGGCTTGGTCATGTCGGCAGTGAAGGCGGTGTACCAGAAGATCTGCTGCGCGATCTGGCCCTGCGCGGGCACCGGGCCGGCTTCGCCGAAGGTCATGCCCGTGGCTTCGCGCGGCGCGTACTTCTTCATCCAGTCGACGTACTTGGTGAGCGCGTAGACCGCCGCCGGCGAGTTGGTGGCGCCGCCGCGCGACACGCTGGCGCCCACCGGCGTGCACTTGTCGTCGCCCACGCGGATGCCCCACTCGTCGATCGGCAGCCCGTTGGGCGTGCCGATGTCGGCGGTGCCGGCCATCGAGAGCCACGCATCGGTGAAGCGCCAGCCCAGCGACGGGTCCTTCTTGCCGTAGTCCATGTGGCCGTAGATCGGCTTGCCATCGATCGTCTTCACGTCCACGCTGAAGAACTCGGCGATGTCCTCGTAGGCGCTCCAGTTGAGCGGCACGCCCAGGTCGTAGCCGTACTTGGCCTTGAATTTCTCCTTCAGGTCCGGGCGCGCGAACAGGTCGGCGCGGAACCAGTAGAGATTGGCGAACTGCTGGTCGGGCAGCTGGTAGAGCTTGCCGTCGGGTGCGGTCGTGAACTTGGTGCCGATGAAGTCCTTCAGGTCCAGCCCGGGATTGGTGTACTCCTTGCCCTTGCCGGCCATGTAGTCGGTCAGGTTCATGACCTTGCCGTAGCGGTAGTGCGTGCCGATCAGGTCGGAGTCGGAGATCCAGCCGTCGTAGATCGACTTGCCCGACTGCATGGAGGTCTGCAGCTTCTCGACCACGTCGCCTTCCTGGATCAGGTCGTGCTTGACCTTGATGCCGGTGATCTCCTCGAAGGCGCGAGCCAATGTCTTCGACTCGTACTCGTGCGTGGTGATCGTTTCCGACACCACCGAGATCTCGCGCACGCCCTTGGCCTGCAGTTTCTTGGCGGCGTCGATGAACCATTTCATCTCCGCGGTCTGCTGGTCCTTGCTCAGGGTCGACGGCTGGAATTCGCTGTCGATCCATTTCTTGGCCTCGGCTTCACCCGCCGAGGCGCTCTGCATGGCGAGCGCCGCCGCTGCCAGTGCCAGCGCTGTATAGCGAATCTTCATGGATGTCTCCTCTAGGTGCTTCCCGGTGTTGTGCAGATCCCGGCCCCGGGAAAGCGAAGAGCCGGACAGCGTGAAAAGAATTCAGCCCTTGCGCATCACCAGGGCGAGCACGAGCATCGACAGCACGAAGCTGATCCAGATCGAGGGCTCGGCCTCCAGCGCCAGCCATTCCTGGAACTTGCCGGCCAGGCCGATGAAGATCAGGTTGATGTAGGCCGCGATCAGCAGGCCGATGAAGAGGCGGTCGCCGCGCGTCGTCTCCATGGGCAGCCAGCCGCGGCGAAGAGTCGTCGGCGACTTGAATTCCCATACGGTCATGCCGACGAGCATCAGCGCGATGCAGCTGAAGAAGACCGCCACCGGGGTGGTCCAGACCATCCATTCGAACATTCCAAACTCCTTTCTTCTTGTCCCCGCTCCCGCTCGCGGGAGAGGGAGTGAGTCGATCAGACCCGCCCCATCGCGAAGCCCTTCGCGATGTAGTGCCGCACGAACCAGATCACGATCGCGCCCGGCACGATCGTCAGCACGCCCGCCGCCGCCAGCGTCGCCCAGTCCATGCCCGAGGCGCTCACGGTGCGCGTCATGGTCGCCACGATGGGCTTCGCATTCACGCTGGTCAGCGTGCGCGCCAGCAGCAGCTCGACCCAGCTGAACATGAAGCAGAAGAAGGCCGCGACGCCGACGCCCGCCTTGATCAGCGGCAGGAAGATCGTGAGGAAGAAGCGCGGGAAGGAATAGCCGTCGATGTAGGCCGTCTCGTCGATCTCGCGGGGGATGCCGCTCATGAAGCCTTCCAGGATCCACACCGCCAGCGGCACGTTGAAGAGCAGGTGCGCCAGCGCCACGCCCAAGTGCGTGTCCATCAGCCCCACCGTCGTGTAGAGCTGGAAGAATGGCAGCAGGAACACCGCCGGCGGCGTCATGCGGTTGGTCAGCAGCCAGAAGAAGACATGCTTGTCGCCGAGGAAGGAGTAGCGCGAGAAGGCATACGCTGCCGGCAGCGCCACCGTGAGCGAGACCACGGTGTTGATGCCCACGTAGATGAGGCTGTTGATGTAGCCCGAATACCAGGACTCGTCCGTGAAGATGCGCGCGTAGTTGGCCCAGGTGAAGTTCTGCGGGAAGAAGGAGAAGCTCGAAAGAATCTCCTCGTTCGTCTTGAAGCTCATGTTGACCATCCAGTAGATGGGCAACAGGGCGAACAGGATGTAGAGCAGCAGGAAAATGCTGCGCTTGCGGAAGCGTTGTTCATTCATTGGGGTTCCTCCACCGCCTGCGTTCCGACGCGCTGCATCCAGTTGTAGAGAACGAAGCAGAACAGCAGGATGATCAGGAAGTAGATCAGCGAGAAGGCCGCCGCCGGGCCCAGGTCGAACTGGCCCACGGCCTTCTGCGTGAGGTACTGGCTCAGGAAGGTGGTGGCGTTGCCCGGCCCGCCGCCCGTGAGCACGAAGGGCTCGGTGTAGATCATGAAGCTGTCCATGAAGCGCAGCAGCACCGCGATCATCAGCACGCCGCGCATCTTGGGCAGCTGGATGTAGCGGAACACGGCGAAGCGGCTGGCACCGTCGATGCGTGCGGCCTGGTAGTAGGCGTCGGGGATGGAGCGCAGGCCGGCATAGCACAGCAGCGCCACCAGCGGCGTCCAGTGCCAGACGTCCATCACCAGCACCGTGAGCCAGGCATCGGTCGCGCTGCCCGTGTAGTTGTAGTCGACGCCCAGCTTCTGCAGGGCCCAGCCGAGCAGGCCGATGTCGGCGCGGCCGTAGATCTGCCAGATGGTGCCCACCACGTTCCAGGGGATCAGCAGCGACAGCGCAATGATCACCAGCACGGCGGAAGAGCGCCAGCCGGTCGATGGCATCGACAGGGCCAGGCAGATGCCCAGCGGGATCTCGACCAGCAGCACCGCCAGCGAGAAGCCGAGCTGACGCCACAGCGCTCCGTGCAGTTCGTCGTCGCGCATCACCGCGGCGAACCACTCGGTGCCGACGAAGACGCGGCGCTCCGGCGAGATGATGTCCTGCACCGAGTAGTTGACCACCGTCATCAGCGGCACGATGGCCGAGAAGGCCACGCACAACAGCACCGGCAGCACCAGCCACCAGGCCTTCTGGTTGATGGGCTTGGTTGTTCCGTTCATGTCTGCCCCCACGCTCGGCACTTCGTGTCCTCGCTGCCCCCCAAGGGGGCGCGAGCTTGCTTGAAGCGGTTCTGCGCTGCGCTCATGCCACCAACTCCTCGTCGCGGTAGAAGCACGTATGCGCATCCACCACCTTCAGCCAGACCGGCGAACCCGCCGCCGGCACCTGCACATCGGAAGGGAGACGCGCCTTGATCACGCTCTCCCCCGCCCTCGCCGTCAGCATCTGGTGCGTGCCCACGTCCTGCACCTGCACGACGGTCGCGGCCACCGCACCGGCCGCGCCGGGCTCGGACAGCGTGACGTACTCGGGACGAATGCCCAGC
>DATFFA010000183.1:0-8788 GCA_035250605.1 Variovorax sp.
AGCGTCAACCACGCCGAACAGCGTCACGGACGACTGCGCCGAGGCAACACCGGCAACAGCCAGAGCAGCCAGGGCAACTAGAGATTTTTTCATTGCAAGTTTCTCCAAGGTTAAACATAGGGCTCCGGTGCGAAGGGCTCACCGTGACTGGCACTTCTGTGCACCCACCGGACCCCGGGCCAACCTCCTTTTGGGAAGTTGTCGCTATTGCACCAGAGCGGCTTCGTCTGGGCAAAACAAATCGCCCGAAAACGCAGCCGGCTCCGCCGTTTCGTTGCAGTGGTGCAACAAAGCACTAACTGCCTGCAAGATCTCGCGATATGAAACAAGACCTGCCGTGCAAGTGACCTATTGCGCATGGGTTCCAATCGCCCCATGACCTCCTCGCTCGACGCCGTTCTTGGCACCGTGGATGCAGCCCTGCGCACGCTGTTTGCCAAGCCCCATGCGACCCGCCCCGCGCCGCTGCCGGACAGCCCGTATGGCGAGCTGAGTGAAGCGGAACGCCGGGAAGCCGGCGCGTTGATGCGCGTGAATCATGTCGGAGAGGTCTGTGCCCAGGCCTTGTATACAGCGCAGGCAGCCGTCACGCGCGATCCCAAGCTGCGGGCACAATTCGACGAGGCTGCGCGTGAGGAAACCGATCATCTTGCGTGGACGCAGCAGCGGCTGGACGAATTGGGAGCACACCCGTCGGTGCTCAATCCGCTCTGGTATCTGGGAGCGTTCGGGCTTGGTCTTGTGGCCGGCCGGCTCGGCGATCCGCTGAGTCTGGGTTTCTTGGCGGAGACGGAGCGGCAGGTCGAGGCCCATCTGGACGGCCACCTCGACCGTCTTCCCGCAGGCGATTCGGCCTCGCGGGCGATCGTCAATCAGATGAAACTGGACGAGGCTCGCCATGCGGCGCACGCCTGGAGCGCAGGCGCGCAGGAACTGCCGGCGCCGGCCAAGGCGCTCATGCGTTTGGCCTCGCGCGTAATGACCACCGTCGCCCACCGCATCTGAGCGACGCCGGGTCGCACTCAGGCTTCGATCAGATCGAAACTGGTGGTGATCTCGGCTGTCTTGGCCAGCATGACACTGGCCGAGCAGTAGGTATCGTGGCTCAGGGCGATCGCGCGCTCGACTGCCGCCGCCGGAATGCCTTTGCCTGCGACGGTGAAGTGCATGTGGATCTTGGTGAAGACCTTCGGATCTTTCTCTGCGCGCTCGCTGCTCAGCTTGACGCTGACGCGCTCGACCTGGTGCCGGCCGCGCTTGAGGATCAGGACCACGTCGTAGGCGGTGCATCCGCCGGTGCCGGCCAGCACGGTTTCCATGGGCCGGGCCGCGAGGTTCTGCCCGCCGTTTTCCGGCTTCGACGCGTCCGGCGCGCCGTCCATCATCAGGACATGGCCGCTGCCGGTCTCGGCGACGAAGCCCATGGCCGATCGCGCCCCCGCGTTGCCGGTCCAGCTCACTGTGCATTCCATCCTTGCAGGCTCCAGAAGTCGCGACGCGGGACAAGGAAAATCACGCCGGCGTCGATTTGTGTTGGAAAAGCGTCACTCGCTTGTTGCAATGCAACAATGAGTCGGTATACTTTATTTCATCGCACACGAATTCGTGTGCGCCGGTTGTCTCCTCCACCCTCCCAATTGGTGGATTTAGCCCCGAGCCGCAAGGCCCGGGGCTTTTTTCTTGCCCGCGCCTGCGGGCCGCGCGAGGATGGCAAGCCTATGATCGCGGCCCTATGTCCAAACCGTCCGTTCCGCTTTCGCCCGCCGACTACCTGAAGAAAATCCTCACCGCCCGTGTCTATGACGTCGCGGTGGAGTCCGCGCTCGAGCCGGCGCAGGCCCTGAGCGCGCGGCTCGGCAATACGGTGCTGCTCAAGCGCGAGGACCAGCAGGAGGTCTTCAGCTTCAAGCTGCGCGGGGCCTACAACAAGATGGCGCACCTGAGCCCGGAGCAGCTTTCCAAGGGCGTGATCTGCGCATCGGCCGGCAACCATGCCCAGGGTGTCGCGCTCAGCGCCCGCAAGCTCGGCACGCGCGCCGTGGTGGTGATGCCCGTGACCACGCCGCAACTCAAGATCGACGCCGTGCGCAGCCTCGGCGGCGAAGTGCAGCTACATGGCGACAGCTACTCCGACGCCTATGGCTACGCGCTGGAACAGCAGAAGCTGCACGGCCTTACCTTCGTCCACCCTTTCGACGACCCCGATGTCATCGCCGGCCAGGGGACGATCGCAATGGAGATCCTGCGCCAGCACCAGGGCCCGCTCGATGCGGTCTTCGTCGCCATCGGCGGCGGCGGACTGATCTCGGGCGTTGCCAACTACATCAAGGCCGTGCGGCCCGAGATCAAGGTGATCGGCGTGCAGATGAACGACTCCGACGCGATGATGCGCTCCGTCGCAGCGCGCGAACGGGTGACGCTGTCCGACGTCGGCCTGTTCTCCGACGGCACGGCGGTCAAGCTGGTCGGCGAGGAGACTTTCCGGATCTCGCGCGAACTGGTGGACGAATTCATCAGCGTCGACACCGACGCCGTCTGCGCCGGCATCAAGGACGTGTTCATCGACACCCGCAGCATCGTCGAGCCCGCCGGCGCGCTGGCAGTGGCAGCAATCAAGCAATACGTCGAGGCGCACGGCACGAAGGGCCAGACCTACGCGGCCATCCTCTGCGGCGCGAACATGAACTTCGACCGGCTGCGTTTTGTCGCCGAGCGCGCCGAAGTGGGCGAGGAGCGCGAAGCGCTGTTCGCGGTCACCATCCCCGAGGAGCGCGGCAGCTTCCGGCGCTTCTGCGAGCTGGTCGGCCAATTGCCGGGCGCCTCGCGCAGCGTGACCGAGTTCAACTATCGAATCAGCGACGCCAAGGAAGCGCATGTGTTCGTGGGCCTGACCACCCAGACGCGCGGCGAGTCGCAGACCATCACGGAAACCTTCCTCGCCCACGGCTACGGGTGCATCGACCTCACGCACAACGAGCTCGCCAAGGAGCACATCCGCCACCTGGTGGGCGGCCGGAGCAACCTGGCGCACGACGAGCGGCTGCTGCGCTTCGTGTTCCCCGAGCGGCCCGGCGCGCTGCTCAAGTTCCTGAGCCTGATGCGCCCGACCTGGAACATCAGCCTCTTCCACTATCGCAACCAGGGCGCCGACTACGGCCGCATCCTGGTCGGACTGCAGGTTCCGGCAGTCGATCACGCGGCCTTCGAGGAATTCCTGCGGACGCTTGCCTATCCCTTCGTCGAGGAAACCGCCAATCCCGTCTACCGGCTGTTCCTGCAGGCCTGAACGCCTTAGCGCCGGACGCCGCCTCGTGGAGATGGCGGCGGCGCAACCACGGGTGGGGGTGCGTCGGCGGCGGCGGGCGGCGGGGGTGCATTGACGGCCAGCGGCCGAGTCGGCAGTTGCAGCGTGAAGGCCGGCGCCGCATCGACGCTCGCGCCCAGCGAGGCGGCACGGGCGCTGACCGAATGCAGCACGTAGCCATCGGCCACCTTGGCGCCGACGCGGAAGGGCCGCGGGGGCTTGCCGTCCACGACGATCAGCGCGGCCCCCTGTTGATCGGCGTCGGCCACCACACCCAGCAGCTGGAAGCGGCTGGCGGCGTCAGGCGTGGCCACGACCGCGGCCTGGCTCGGCACCGCTCCCAGCATCTGCGCGACCGCGACCGGATCCACGGTCGCCGCGGCGTTGCTGCTCAGCGCGGGCGGCGCGACGGCATCCGACGGCGACATCAGCCGCAGCCCCCAGAACACGACACTTGCGGCGGCCAGCGCCCAAAGCGCAGTCGTCGCGGTGGCCGAAGGCCAGCGGGCGGGGGCATAGGAAGCTGACATGGGGCCGGATTATCATGCAGCACAGGCGCCAACGCGCATTCTTACCAGTCCCTCCTCCCACCTTCATGCCCTCTCTTCACCGCCCTCTCGCGCGCGCCGTGCAGCGCGGCTTCACGCTGATCGAATTGATGGTCGTGCTGGTCATCATCGGCGTGCTCGCAGCCCTGATCGTGCCGAACGTGATCGAGCGTGCCGACGACGCGCGCGTGACCGCTGCGCGCACCGACGTCAACAACCTGATGCAGGCGCTCAAGCTCTACCGCCTCGACAACCAGCGCTATCCGACGGCCGAGCAGGGCCTGCAGGCACTGCTCACACGCCCGACGACGGGCCCTGCCGCGCCCAACTGGAAGCCCTACGTCGAAAAGCTGCCCAACGACCCCTGGGGCCGCCCCTACCAATACATGAACCCCGGCCTGAAGGGCGAGATCGACGTCTTTTCGCTCGGTGCCGACAGCCAGCCCGGCGGCGAGGGCAAGAATGCCGACATCGGCAGCTGGCAATAGGCGCGTCGCTCACTGCTGGCAGGGCGCCCGCCGCCGTCGCGCCGGCGGCTTCACCCTGATCGAGCTGCTGGTGGTGATCGCGATCATCGCGATCGCCACTGCCGGCGTCGGACTCGCGCTGCGCGATACCGGCCAGGAAAGCCTGGACCGCGAAGCCGAGCGTCTTTCGGCACTGCTCGAAGCGGCGCGCGCCCAGTCGCGCGCCAGCGGCATGGCGGTGCGCTGGCGCGTCACGCCGCAAGAGGCGGCCAACTTCAGCTTCGACGGCCTGCCGTCCGGCACCCTGCCCACCCAATGGCTCTCGGCCGGCATCACGGCGCAGCCGTTGATGGCGGACGGCTCGCCGGTGGCGGCGCTGCAGCTGGGCCCCGATCCGATCATTGCGGCGCAGCAGGTACTGCTCACGGCGGAGGGCCCGCCTGCGCGCACTCTGCGCATCGCGACCGATGGCTTGCGACCCTTTGCGGTGGCTTCGCCATGAGACGCGCGGCCGCGCCCCAGCCGAACAGCGTCGCAGCGCAGAGCGCGGAGGTTCTGCGATGAAGCGCAGCGCAAGCCGCGGTTTCACCCTGGTCGAGGTGCTGGTCGCGCTCGGCATCATCGCCATCGCGCTGGCGGCGGGCACCCAGGCCACGAACGCGCTCACGCGCAATGGGCAGCGCCAGTCCGACCTGCTGCTGGCCCAGCTCTGTGCCGAGAACGAGCTGATCAAGGCCCGCCTCGCGCGCCAGATGCCCGCCATTGGCGATGCCGGGCTGGTCTGCACCCAGGCCAACACCAACTTCGCCGTCACCGTCTCGACCACGCCCACGCTGAACCCGAACTTCCGCCGCGTCGACGTGCAGGTGCGAGACGCTTTCGAGGCGCCGGTGCTGCGCCTGTCCACCGTCGTGGGACGCTTCTGATGGCAAGGACGCGCGCCACCCGCGGCTTCACGCTGATCGAACTGCTGGTGGCGATCGCCGTCATGGCGCTGCTTGCGCTGGTCAGCTGGCAAGGCCTCGAGGGCATGGCGCGCGCCCAGTCCATCAACCGCGAGCGCAGCGACGCCGTGCTCACGCTGCAGACCACCCTGTCCCAATGGACGGCCGACCTCGACGCCACGGTGACCCTGTCGCAGACGCGCCCCATCGACTGGGATGGCCGCGTGCTGCGCCTCACGCGGCGCAGCACCGACACGGCCCTGCCTGCGGTCTATGTCGTGGCCTGGACCCTGCGGGCCGATGCGACCGGCATGGGACGCTGGTACCGCTGGCAATCACCTGCCCTCACGACTCGCCCCGAATGGCAGCAGGCCTGGGATCGCGCCGCCGCCTGGGCCCAGGACGCCGGCGGCAGCACCAACGAGCTGCGCGGCACCGAAATCGGGCTGGTGCCGCTGGAAGCCTGGCAGCTCTTCTACTTTCGCAACAACGCGTGGGGGCCGGCGGTCGGTGGCGCCGCACTCGGCGCCAACACGCCCCTGCCCGATGGCGTGCGCCTGGTGCTGAGCCTGCCGCCCGGCCCGGCGCTCGCCGGTCTGCTCACGCGCGACTGGGTGCGCCCCACCGCCTCGGCGGCCAAGTCCTCATGAAGCAGCCTGCCCCTATCGCATCACGACGGTCCCGCGGCGCGGCGCTGCTGACGGCCATGCTCACGGTCACGCTGGTCGCCACCTTCGCGGCGGCGGCCCT
Organism: Variovorax sp.; assembly: GCA_035250605.1. Classification (GTDB taxonomy): domain Bacteria; phylum Pseudomonadota; class Gammaproteobacteria; order Burkholderiales; family Burkholderiaceae_C; genus Variovorax. Next base: position 6,014 of record DATFFA010000183.1, read on the forward strand.
CTGGCAGCAATGGCGCGCCGTCGAAATCGAGGCGGCCGAACGGGGGCGGGTGCAATCGGCCTGGGTGCTGGCCGGCGCGCTGGATTGGTCGCGCCTGATCCTGCGCGAGGATGCCCGCGCCACGACGGCCGCCGGCGGCGGCGCGGACCACCTGGCAGAGCCCTGGGCCGTGCCGCTGGAAGAAGCCAAGCTGTCGAGCTTTCTCGCGGCCGACAAGAACATCGCCAGCGATGCGCTCGAGGGGCTGCCCGAGGCTTTTCTGCAGGGGCGCATCGTCGACGCCCAATCCAAGTTGAACGTGATGAACCTGGTGGCGAACGGCGTCCCGGTGCCGGCCGAGATCGCCGCCTTCACCAAGCTGTTCGAGTTGCTGGGGCTGCCCGTGCAGGAGGTGCCGGTGCTCGCGGCCCAGCTCAGGCGTGCCCTGCCCCCGGCCGCTGCAACGGGCACGGGCACGGGTACGGGTTCTGGAACCACCACTGGCACCACCACCGGCACCGGCACCACCACCGGCACAGGCACAGGCACAGGCACAGGCACCGGCACTTTAGGAGGAGGCGGCACACAGTCCACCCCGGACAGCTCCGCATCCGGCCCGCTGCTGCCGCAGCGCCCCGCCCAACTGGTTTGGCTGGGGCTGTCGCCCTCCACCGTCGCCGCGCTGGAGCCCTACGTCACCATCCTGCCCGAACGCATGCCGCTCAACATCAACACCGCCAGCGCCGAAGCGATGGCCGCCAGCGTGCCCTCGCTCGACCTGGCGACGGCCAAGCGCGTGGTCGCGCAGCGCGCGTCGCGTTACTTCCGCACCCTGGAAGATGCCAACAAGGTCATCGCCCAAGGCTCCGGTCAATTCAACAGCACCCAGCACGCCGTGGCGACTCGCTTTTTCGAAGTGCAAGGCAGGCTGAGGCTGGACAATGCCTGGGTCGAGGAGCACTCGCTGCTGCAACGCGACAACCTCGAACTTCGAATCGTCTGGCGCGAACGTGGTGCCGGCGCCACGTCCACGACGCCGAAGTCTTGAGGCGGAAACCTTTGGTCACGCTTATCGGATTAAATGCGTCGAAGCGCCCACGCCGCGTGCTGAAGACGCTATCAAGTTTGTAGCGAGAGATGTGAACCATCCTCCTACAATGGCGACCCCCTATCGATCATGGCCCTGCTGCTCGTCACCGCCCCTCTTCCCCCTGCGCCTGCCGGCGGCGACTACGCCTGGGCGCTGTGGTCCAGCGACGGCCGCAAGCTGCGCTCCCAGGGCAGCGCGCCGCCGGCCCTGCTGCCGAGCGGCGACGAGCTGACCCTTGGCGTGCCGGCGGCCGCGCTGTCCTGGCACCAGCTCACGCTGCCGCAAGGCAGCATGAGCGGCAACGTGCGCCTGCGCTCGGTGCTCAACGGCCTGCTCGAAGACCGGCTGCTCGACGACCCCGAGCAATTGCACTTCGCGCTGGAGCCCGACGCCCGCGCGGGCGTTCCCGTCTGGGTGGCCGCCTGCAACCGCCTCTGGTTGCGCGGCGTGGTGCAGGCGCTCGAAGGCGCGGGACGCCGCGTCACCCGCATCGTTCCGGAATTCACGCCGCAGCCGGCGGGCGCGCCGCCGATGATCTTCGCCGTCGGCGAGCCCGGTACCGCCCAGCTGGTGGTCTGCGACACCGAAGGCGTCACTCCCCTGCCGCTCGATGCCGCCGGTGCCGCGCTGGTGGGCACGGTGCCCGAGGGCACGGCCATGCTGGCAGAGCCGGCCGTGGCCGAGCTCGCGGAAAGCCTGCTCGGGCGCCGCGTGCCGATCGTCAAGCCGGCTTCGCGTTGGCTGCAGGCCAGCCGCTCGCCCTGGGACCTCGCCCAGTTCGATCTCGCCTCCACGGGCCGCGCCCGCGCCAGCAAGAAGCTGGCAGCGATCTGGCGCGCGGCATGGCACGGCCCCGAATGGCGGCTTGCGCGCTGGGGCGCGCTGGTGCTGGTGCTCACGCAGCTCATCGGCCTCAACGCCTGGGCCTGGAAGGAGCGCAGTGCGCTCGACGGCAAGCGGGCCGCGGTGAACAACATCCTGAAGCAGACCTTCCCCTCGGTGCAGCTGGTGGTCGATGCACCGGCCCAGATGGTGCGCGAGGTGGCGACGCTGCAGCAGGCCACGGGCGGCGTGTCCGCGATCGACCTCGAGCCCATGCTCGGTGCCGTCGCCACCAGCCTGCCGCCGGGCCGGGTCCCCAGCGCCATCGACTACACCGCCGGCCAGCTGCGGCTGCGCGGGCTGGGCCTTCAGCCTTCGGAGGCCGGCAACGTCGCGGCCACCCTCTCGGCTCGCGGCTACAGCGCCCGCAGCGAGGGCGACCTGCTGCTGGTCCAGGCGGAGGCACCGCGATGAACTGGATCGAAACGCTCGAAGCGCGCTGGCAGGCCTGGTGGCCCGAGCTGGAGCAGCGCGAACAGCGCCTCATTGGCGCGGCAGCCGCGCTGGTGCTGCTGGCGCTGCTGTGGTGGGTGGGGCTGGCCCCGGCCCTGCGCACGCTGTCCGCGGCACCGGCGGAGCATGCCAAGCTCGACGCCCAGCTGCAGCAGATGACCACCTTGCAGACGCAGGCCAAGGCGCTGCAGGCCCAGCCGCGCGCCAGCCGCGACGACGCCGTGCGCGCACTCGAAAGCTCGGTGCGCCAGAGCCTGGGGCCGAACGCGCAATTGCAACCCGCTGCGTCGGGCGAGGGCGTCACGGTCGCCGTGCGCACGGTACCGGCCGACACCCTGGCCCAATGGCTGGCGCAGGCCCGCAGCAACGCG
>DATFFA010000184.1:0-17883 GCA_035250605.1 Variovorax sp.
CGGCTCGGCGTGCCTTCGCAGCCGGCGCCGCTGCACGACGCATCGTCCCCGCCCCCGGCCAGCCCGGCCGAAGCCCCGGCCGATGAACGCGCTCCGCTGGCGCCGCACTGGGCCGGCTTCTTCGAGCAACTCGGCACCGACGGTTTCAGCGACCTGCCGCGCCGCGCCATCAGCCTGGAGCGCCAGATCCGCGACAACGGCGTCACCTACAACGTGTATGCCGACACCGACAGCCCGCAGCGGCCCTGGTCGCTCGATCTCTTCCCGCTGATCGTTCCGCCCGAGAGCTGGGCCGCGATCGAGGCCGGCACGCTGCAGCGCGTGCGCCTGCTCGATCGCGTCCTGGCCGACGTCTACGGCCCACAAAATCTGCTGGCCGAAGGCCTGCTACCGCCCGCCCTGGTGCACGGCAACCCGGGCTACCTGCGCGCCATGCACGGCGTGCGGCCGCCGGGCGACACCTGGCTGCGCATCGCGGCCCTGGACCTCGCGCGCGGCCCCGACGGCAACTGGTGGGTGGTGTCGCAGCGCACCCAGGCGCCCTCGGGGCTGGGCTATCTGCTGGAGAACCGCCTGGCCATCGCGCGGCAGTTCCCGCAAGCCTTCGAGGCGCTGCACGTGCAGCGCCTGGCCGCCACCTACAACGCGATGATGGAGGGCCTGCAGCACATGTGCCCCGCCGGCCAGCCGCCGCACATCGTGCTGCTGACGCCCGGACCCTACAACGAGACCTACTTCGAGCACGCCTACATCGCGCGCTACCTGGGCATCACGCTGGTCGAGGGCAACGACCTCACGGTGCGCGACCAGCGGCTCTACCTCAAGACCTTGCAGGGCCTGCGGCCGGTCCACGGGCTGATCAAGCGCCTGGATGACCAGTTCCTCGACCCGCTGGAGCTGCGCGCCGATTCCACCCTGGGCGTGCCCGGCCTGCTGCAGGCGGTGCGCGCCGGCAACGTGCTGGTGGCCAACACGCCCGGCTCGGCCTTCCTCGAATCGCCTGCGCTGCTCGGCTTTTTGCCCGCACTGGCGCGCCGCCTGTTGAACGAAAAGCTGCTGCTGCCGGCCTTGCCCACCTGGTGGTGCGGCGAGCGCGCCGCCATGGAGGCCGTGCTGCCGCAACTGGCCGGCTGCACCATCAAGCCCACCTATGCCGGCGAGGACGGGCATGCCGGCTTCGAGACCCAGCTCGGCAGCCGCCTGAGCCGCCGCGAGCTCGACGAATGGGCCGGCCGCATCGTGCGCGAGGGCGAGGAATACACGGTGCAGAACTACCTGCCGATCGCGCAGATGCCGACCTGGAGCCAGGACCTCGGCGCGGGCCACATCGCGCCGCGCGCGGTGCTGCTGCGCGTCTTCGCCGTCTGCGTCGGCCCGCAGTCCTGGCGCGTGCTGCCCGGCGGGCTGGCACGGCTGGCGGCGGCCGACGCGCAGATCGCCTCGATGCAGCGCGGCGGCAGCAGTGCCGACGTGTGGGTGCAGACCCACGGCGAAGTCGACCGCACCACCCTGCTGCAGGCCCACAGCACGCCGGCCTCCCTGGCACGACACCGCGCGCCGGTCACCAGCCGCGCGGCCGAGAACATGTTCTGGCTGGGCCGCTACACCGAGCGCGCCGAGAACGCCGTGCGCCTGGCGCGGCTCACGCTGGATCTGCTCGGCGGCGAGGACCCTTCGTCGCCCAGCCTGCTGACCTGGCTGCACGACATGGCGCGGCGCAACGCGCTGGTGCCGCGCGACGTGCCCAGCCTGCCGCGCTCGCGGCGCGTCTTCGAGCGCGCGCTGATCGCCGAGCTGGGCGACATCGACGAGGGCGGCAGCGTCGGCTACAGCCTGCGCTGCGTGCGCCAGGCCGCGGCCGCGGTGCGCGAGCGCCTGTCGCCGGACCACTGGAACCAGATCGTGCGCGCCGAGGCCGAGTTCTTGCGCCGCAGCGCCGAGCAGGCCGGCGAGCGCGGCGAAGGCGGCTACGCCAGCGCCGCCGCGCTGCGCATGCTCGAGTCCGCCAGCACCGCCCTGTCCGCCATGACCGGCGCCCAGACCGACCGCATGACGCGCGACGATGCCTGGCGCCTGCTCTCCATCGGCCGCCACATCGAGCGCCTGGCCTTCCTCTCCAGCTCGCTGGCCGCCGGCTTCGAGCTCGGCTCGGTACACGACATGAACGGCTTCGAGGCCATGGTCGCGCTGTTCGACAGCACCATCACCTTCCACGCGCGCTACCAGCAGCGCCGCGACGTCGCCACCCTGGTCGACTTGCTGGTGCTGGACGGCGACAACCCGCGCTCGCTGGCCTGGGTCACGCAGACGCTGCGCGGGCGCATCGCGCGGCTCGCGGGCAGCGCGCCGGGCAAGCTCACGGCGCTGTCGCACGAGCTGCCCGACCCGGGCACCTGGACCCTCGAGCACCTGTGCGAGGCCGGCCCACACGCGGACTACCTCGCGCTGGCGCAACTGCTCGAGACCTGCGAGACCGCGGCCTACCATGTGTCGGATGCGATCGGCATCCGCTACTTCACCCTGACATTGGAATCGCTCCACTCCGTCGGGGCATAGGGCCGACCATGCTCCTGCACGTGACCCACGAAACGCGCTACGCGTACTCGCCCGCCGTCGAAACCGCCCAGCACCTGGCGCACCTCAAGCCGCGGGCCACGCCGTCGCAGCGGCTGGTGAGCCACGCGCTCACGGTCAGTCCGGAGCCCGCGCAACGCAGCGAGTCGCCCGACGTCTACGGCAACGCGCGGGCCTTCTTCGCCCTGGACTCCACCCACGAGGAGCTGGTGGTCACGGCCGAGAGCGTGGTCGAGACCTCCACGCCCGTGCTCTCGCCCGCCGCGGCGCGCGAGCTGCCCTGGGAGCAGGTGCGCGAGCGCTTCCGCTACGCCAAGGAAACGCGCTTCGATGCCGCGGCCGAATTCGTCTTCCCCTCGCACTACGTGCCCCGGCATGACGACTTCGCCGCCTATGCGCGGCCGAGCTTCGCGCCGGGCCGCCCGCTCTTCGACGCCGCGATGGACCTGGCGCTGCGCATGCACACCGACTTCGTCTACGACAGCGGCAGCACCGAGATCAGCACCCCGGCGATCGAGGCCCTGGCCCAGCGCCACGGCGTGTGCCAGGACTTCGCGCACATCATGATCGCCTGCCTGCGCACCCTGGGGCTGCCGGCGCGCTACGTCAGCGGCTACCTGCTGACGCAGCCGCCGCCGGGCCATCCGCGGCTGCTCGGCGCCGATGCCTCGCATGCCTGGGTCTCGGTCTACATCCCGGGCGCCGACGGGCCGGGCGACTGGGCCGATTTCGACCCCACCAACGGCCGCCAGCCCGGCGAGGACTACGTGGCGCTGGCCATCGGCCGCGACTACTCCGATGTCTCGCCGATGCGCGGCGTGCTGCACGGCGGCGCGCGCCACACCCTGTCGGTCGGCGTCACGGTGCGGCCGCTGGAGGAGCTGCGGGCCGAGGCCGCGCCGGCGGTGCAGCAGGTGCAGTCCCAGACCCAGACACAATCCCCATTCCAAGACCCCGACAAGGAACCCTCATGAGCATCGACGACAAACTGAAAAGCCTCGGCATCACCCTCCCGCCGGTCGCCATCCCCGCCGCCGCCTACGTGCCTTTCGTGCAGACCGGCAAGCTGGTCTTCCTCTCCGGCCATATCGCGAAGAAGGACGGCAAGCCCTGGGTCGGCCAGCTCGGCGCCGGGCTCGGCACCGAGGAAGGCAAGCAGGCCGCGCGCGCCGTCGCGATCGACCTCCTGGGCACGCTGAAGGCGGCCATCGGCGACCTGAACAAGATCAAGCGCATCGTCAAGGTGATGAGCCTGGTCAACTCGACGCCGACCTTCACCGAGCAGCACCTGGTGACCAACGGCGCCAGCGAATTCTTCGCCGAAGTCTTCGGCTCCGAGAAGGGCGCGCATGCACGCAGCGCGTTCGGCGTGGCGCAGGTTCCCTTTGGGGCCTGCGTCGAGATCGAGCTGATCGCCGAGGTCGAGTAAGGGCGCAGTCCAGCCGTCTCTGAACCGATCATGACGGAACAGGTACTCAGACACGCAGACCTGTTGGACCGCGCTATCGTGGTGTTCGGAGAGAACGCCCCGGATTGGATGGCAACGCCTCATGCCTTGCTCGATGGCAAGACGCCCGCCGAGTTCGCCATCAACGAATTCGGTGGCGAGAAGGTCCGCCGCATCCTCGGCGCCATCGAGCACGGAGGCGTCGTTGGACCCTGTCCGTCCGGCGGGTCGCAACGACAAGCGCCAACGCCTGAACCACGCCGCTACGACCGCTCGGCCGAAGCGCTCAGGGCCAGCGTGCGCGGCGCCCGTCCCAGCATGCCGATGACGGCCGCGGCCACCAGCACGAGCGCGGCACTCATCAGCATCGTGTTCGCGATGCCGTAGCCGTCCACCACCAGCCCGCCGGCCAGCGCACCGCTGGCGATGGCGACCTGGAAGCCGCTCACCAGCAGCGCCTGCCCGGCCTCGGGCGCATCGGGCACCGCCTGCATCATCCAGCCGGTCAGCGCCACCGGGATCAGGCCGAAGGCCACGCCCCAGACCACGACCACGAGCGCGCCGCCCAGCATGCCGCTGCCAACCAGTGTCGACAGCACCAGTGCCGCAGCCAGCAGCAGCGCCGCCGCCAGCGCGGCCACGCGCACGCTGCGCGCCACCAGGCTGCCGCCGAAGAAGGTGCCGACGAAGCCGGTCGCGCCGTAGACCAGCAGCAAGCTCGTCACCGCGTCGGGCCCGAGCCCGAAGCTCTGCTGCAGCAGCGGCTTGAGGTAGGTGTAGGCCGCGAAATGGCCGGCGATGAGGAACAGCACGGCCAACAGCCCGACCTGCGCCATGCGGCGGGTGAGCGGCGTCAGCAGGTCGCGCGGCCGGATGGCGCGCGCCGGCGGCATCGAAGGCAGCAGCCAGATCTGCATCAGCAGCACCACCGTCGCGAGCAAACCGGTCGCCCCGAAGGCGGCGCGCCAGCCGGCCAGGTTGCCGATGAAGGCGGTGAGGGGCACGCCGAACACGGTGGCGCCCAAGATGCCGGCCAGCACGACGGCCATGGCACGCGCCTTCGACGCATCCGGCACCAGTTGCGTGCCCGCGCCCGGCGCGAAGGTCCAGAAGCCGCCGATGCACAGGCCCAGCAGCAGGCGCGCGATCAGCATGGTGGCGAAGTCGGGCGCCAGCGCGGCCAGGAAGTTCGAGGCCACCAGCAGCGCACTGAGCGCGATCATCACCGTGCGCCGGTCCAGCCGGCCCGAGGCCACGATCAGGGCCGGGCCGGCGAAGGCGGCCAGCACGCCGGGCATGGTGACCATCAGGCCGGCCGTGCCGTCGGAGACGCCGAGGCCGGCCGCAATATCCGTCAAGAGGCCGATGGGCAGGAACTCGGTCGTGACCATGGCGAAGGTGCCGACGGCGATGGAGCCGACCGCGAGCCAGGTGGACCGCGTGGGCTCTTGCGTGCGCGCAGGCGCGAGCACGGCATCGTCGCAGGTGGTACAGGGAGCATTCATGGGCAGGGTCTTCAAAAAGAAAAGCCAGGGCCTTGGGGATGGCCCGGGCTCGTTGCAATGAGGGCCGAGTTTGACGGCGGGACATTGCCTCTCAAAGACGTCGCGGGGAAGTTGTCCGTTTCCCGATTGCCAACAATGCGGCTCGATACAGCTTGATGCGCGAAGCGACTGCGCCGGTGGGCGCTGCGTTCACATCGAAGGTCCGGTGCCCTCAGCCGGGCCTCTCCCAGGGGGAGAGGGAGTCACGCCGCGCCCGAGGAGCCTCGCACCACGAGTTCCCCCGGCAGCAGCAGCTGCCGCGGCGGCCCGTCGAGCCCGCGCAGCCGTTCGATCAGGCAGGTCGCGGCGGTGCGGCCGATGGCGTCGGTGGGCTGGGCGACGGCGCTGAGCCCCGGCCCGATCAGGGGCGCCCATTCGGGATCGTCGAAGCCCACGAAGCCGAGCTCGACACCGAAATGCCAGCCCAGGCGCGCCATCGCCGAGGCGACCCGCAGGGTCACGATCGCATTGCCGGACAGCACGGCGGCGCGGCGCCCGCCCCTCGCGCGCTTGCGCAGGGCGCGCAGGGCAGCGTCGAGCGCGTCGTTGTCCTCGCCGGTGCTTTCGAACACCTCGCCGGCAACGCGCGGCTGGTGCGCCGCGATGCAGTCGGCGAAGGCCGCCGTCCGCTCGCGCCGCGAGCTCACGCCCTGCAGCGGCTCGGTGATGTAGAGCAGCTCGCGGTGCCCGCCCTCGACCAGGTGGTCGCAGGCGGCCTTCATCGCGGCAGCGTTGTCCAGCGAGACGAAGTCGGTGTGCATGCCCTCGTGCCTCCGGTCCACCAGCACCGCGGGCTTGCCGTGCAGCGCGTCGGCATCGACCAGGCCGGCGCCTCGGCCCAGCGTGTTGAGGATGAAGCCGTCCACATGGTAGCCCGCGAGCGCATCGATGGCCTCGTGCTCGCGGTCGATGTCGTTGCCGAGGTTGAACAGCATCACCAGGTAGCCGGCCTCCTGGCAGGCCTTCTCGGCGCCGCGCAGCACGGCCACCGAATAGGGGTTGGTGATGTCGGCCACGATCAGGCCGATGAGGCGCGAGCGTCCATGGCTCAGGGCCTGGGCCATCGGACTCGGCGTGTAGGCCAGCCTCGCGACCGCGGCCTCGACCCGCGCGGCGATGTCGTCGCTCAGCAGGCGATCGCGGTGGTTGAGGAAGCGCGAGACGGTGGCCTTGGAGACACCGGCTTCCTTCGCCACGTCGGCGATGGTGGCTCGCGCGGTCTTGTTCTTCAGGCTCATCGGAATGCCTTCGCCTTGGGCTGCGGCATTCGCCTGGGGAGCGGCCCGTCTGCTCATGGCGATGCCGTGTCGTAGACCGCCAGCGGCCGCTCGCCGGCGAGCGCCTTCAGCAGGTTGGTGACGGCCAGCTCGGCCATCGCATGCCGCGTCTCGTGCGTGGCCGAGCCGATGTGCGGCAGCGGGGTCACGCGCGGGTGGGTGCGCAGCGGCGAATCGAGGGGCAGCGGCTCGGTCGCGAAGACGTCCAGCCCGGCGGCGCGCAGCGTGCCCTGGTCGAGCGCGGCCAGCAGAGCGCGCTCCTGCACCGTGGCGCCGCGCCCGCCGTTGATGAAGATGGCGCCCGGCTTCATGCGGCCGAACACGCGCGCATCGATCATGCCGCGCGTGCTGTCCGACAGCGGCAGCATGGCCACCACGACATCGGCGCGCGCCAGCAACTCGTCCAGCGGCGTGTGCGCCGCCCGCCCCAGCAGCTCGGGCGCCTGCGCCGCCAGGTCGACGGCGCGCCGCGCGTGGTAGAGCACCGGCATGCCGAAGCCCAGGGCCGCGCGCCGGGCGATGGCCTGGCCGATGCGGCCGAAGCCCAGCAGGCCCAGCGTCTTGCCGTGCACGTCGTAGCCGAACAGATCCTCGCCGATGTTCTTCGTCCAACGGCCTTCGCGCACCAGGCTGGAAAGCTCGACCACGCGGCGGCTGGTCGCCATCAGCAGTGCGAAGACGGTGTCGGCCACCGTCTCGTCGAGCACGCCCGGCGTGTGGCACAGCTGGATGCCGCGCGCGTGCAGCGCCGCCAGCGGGTAGTTGTCCACGCCCACGGAGACGCTGGAGATCACTTCCAATTTCGGCGCGCGCGCGAGCAGCGCCTCGTCGACCGGGAAGCTGGAGCCGATCAGGGCCCGGGCCTCGGGCAGCGCGGCCTCGAAGGCGCCGCGCTGCGCCGCGATGCGCGGGTTGGCCACCGTGGGCTCGTGCGCCGCCTGCAGGCGGGCCAGCTGGTCCTCGGGCAGCTCGCGGAAGACCAGGACCTTCTTGCGCGTCACAGCCGTGCCTCGTCCAGTTGCGCCCGCGTCGGCAGGCCTTCCGTGTCGCCCAGCACCTGCACTGCGCGGGCACCGATCCAGGCGGCGCGGCGCACCGCATCGGGCACGGTCCGGCCCTCGAGCAGCGCGCTGATCACGCCCACCGCGAAGCCGTCGCCGGCGCCCACCGTGTCGATCACCTTGGCCACCGGAAAGCCCTCGACGCGGCCGCTGCCCGCCGCGTCGCTGTCGTAGTAGGCGCCCTGCGCGCCGAGCTTGACCACCACCAGCCTCGCGCCGCGCTCGCGATAGAAGCGCGCCACGCCCTCCGGCGTGCTCTGGCCGGTGAGCAGCAGGCCTTCTTCCAGGCCGGGCAGCACCCAGTCGGCGCGCGCGGCCAGTTCGTTGATCCAGTGCCGCATGGTCTCGGTCGAGGACCACAGCGTGGGCCGCAGGTTGGGGTCGAAGGAGATGCTGCGCCCGGCCGCGCGCATCACCTCCATGGTCCTCAGCGAAGCCTGCAGGCAGGTGTCGGAGATGGCGGCGAACACGCCGGTCGCATGCAGGTGGCGCGCCGAGCGCAGCCAGGCCTCGTCCACGTCGGCCGGCCCCATGTGGCTTGCGGCCGAGCCCTTGCGGTGGTACTCGACCGGCGGGTCGCTGCCGTCCGTCACGCGGCCCTTGAACTGGAAACCGGTGCGCTGCGCCGCGTCGCTGGTCACATGCGAGCAGTCGATGCCCTCGGCCTGCATGGTCGCCAGCAGCGAGCGGCCCATCGTGTCGGTGCCGAGCCGGCTGGCCCAGCCGACCTTCAGGCCCAGCCGCGAGAGGCCGATCGCGACGTTGGTTTCGGCGCCGGCGGTGCGCTTGTGGAAGACGGTGGCGTTCTCGATGGGACCGGGCTGGTCGGCCACCAGCAGCAGCATGGCTTCGCCGAACAGCGCGACATCGAATTCGGAACTGGTCATGGCAGGACTTTCAGCGAACGGATGTGCGCGACCTGCTCGCGCGTGACGGCAAGCAGATCGTCGCCGACCAGAGGGTATTCGATGGCGTGCGGCACATCGGCAGGCAAAACCCGAAGCACGGCGCGCCAGGGCGCGAGCGAGTCGGCCAGCGCCACCGCCACCCACTTGGCGGGCAGGCGCTGCACGCCCTTGCAGTGCACGTAGCGCACGCGCGGCGCCAGCGCCCGGGCGGCCGCGAGCGGGCATTCGCCCACCCAATGCCAGTTGCCCATGTCGAAGGTCATGCCCAGGTCGAGCCCGGCCGCGTCGGCCGCACCGAAGAAAGCCTGCAGCGCGGGCAGCGTGCCGGCGCCGACGCTCTGGTCGTTCTCGATCAACAGCTCCACCGCCTGCGCATCGAGCAGCGACTTCAGCCGCGGCAGCGAGGCATGCGAAGCTGCGCCGAAGCCCCCGATCGACATCTTGAGCCGGTGCGCGCGCAGTGTGCCGGCCGCAGCCAGGCCGCGTACGAGCGCGCCTTCATCCAGGGTTCCGTCATGCGCCCACAGCCCCTGGGGGCTCGAGTAGACCGCTGCCAGGCCGGCCAGCGCAGGCAATTCGCCCGCCGCGTCGCGCAGCAGTTCCTCCCGCACCTCCACGCCATCCGCTCCCGCCTCCAGCGCCAGCCGCGCACACCACAGCTGCCCGTGCCGCCCCACCTCGGCAGCGCCAAAGGACGACAGGGAGATCAATACATTCATTTGAGCTTTTCAGTGCGCCTGATGCGAGCTGAGGATCTGCCCGAGAAACTGCTTCGTCTTCTCGTGCTTCGGGCTGCCGAAGAACTCCCCCGGCGGCGCCTGCTCGACGATCTTGCCATCGGCCATGAAGATCACGCGGTCTGCCACGCTGCGCGCGAAGCCCATCTCGTGCGTCACGCACAGCATGGTCATGCCGTCCTCGGCCAGGCCGATCATGGTGTCGAGCACTTCCTTGACCATCTCGGGGTCCAGCGCCGAGGTGGGCTCGTCGAACAGCATGATCTTGGGCGACATGCACAGCGCCCGCGCGATCGCCACGCGCTGCTGCTGCCCGCCCGAGAGCTGGCTCGGGTACTTGTGGGCCTGCTCCGGAATGCGCACGCGCGTGAGGTACTTCATCGCCACCTCCTCGGCCTGCTCTTTCGACATGCCGCGCGAGCGCATCGGCGCCAGCGTGCAGTTCTGCAGGATGGTGAGGTGCGGGAACAGGTTGAACTGCTGGAACACCATCCCGACTTCGGCACGCACCGCATCGACGTTCTTGCCGCCGGCCGTGAGCTCGATGCCGTCGACCACGATCCTGCCCTTTTGCACCGTCTCGAGCCGGTTGATGCAGCGGATCAGCGTCGACTTGCCCGAGCCCGAAGGCCCGCAGATCACGATGCGCTCGCCGGTGCGCACCGACAGGTCGATGCCCGTCAGCACCTGGAAGGTGCCGTACCACTTGTTCACCGCATCCATGCGGATGATCGATTCGGCACCGGCGTGGGTAGCGACTGCGTGGTTCATGGAGACGCTCAGTTGAGTTTCGGCAGTTCCGTCTGCAGCCACTTGTTGTAGAGCTTGTTGAGCTCGCCGTTCGCCGTGTTCTTCGACACGAACTCGTTGACGTTCTTCAGGAGCTCGTCCTGGCCCGGACGCATGGCGATCGCCATGGCTTGCTGCACCAGGGTGAACTTGTTCTCGAAGGTGTTGGCCGGCACGCGCTTGGCGATCTGCGCCGCCACGGTGACGGAGCAGCCGATGGCGTCGACCTGCCCCGAGATCAGCGCCTGCATGGCCGAGGCGTCGTCGTCGAAGCGGCGGATCTCGGTGCCCTCGGGCGCTGCCTTGGTCACGGCCACGTCCTGCGTGCTGGCACGGGCCACGCCCACGCGCACGCCCTTCAGGTCGGCCGCGCTCTTGATGTTGCTGCCGGTCTTGCCGTAGAGAACGATGGTCGCGGCCGCGTAGGGCTGCGAGAACTGCACCTGCTTGGCACGCTCGGGCGTCACCGCCAGCGAAGCCACCAGCAGGTCGACCTTGTTGGTCAGCAGGAAGGGGATGCGGTTCGGGCCGGTGACCGGCACGATGTTGGCCTTGACGCCCCAGTCCTTGGCCAGCAGCTTGGCGACGTCGGCGTCGTAGCCGTCGGGCTGGTTCTGCGCATTGGTGGTGCCGTAGGGCGGAAAGTCGACCAGCATGCCGATGGTGACCTCGCCCTTCTTCTTGATGTCGGCCATGGACTGGGCCGAGGCGAGCGGTGCGAAGGCGGTCAGCGCGGCGCCGAGGCCGAGGGCGGCGATGGCGGCGCGGCGGGTGGTGAAGAGGGTCATGTGGAAGGCTCCGTGATTGAGGACGTGAAGAGGAAAGAAGAAGGCGCAATCAGCGAGCGAGCGCCCGTGCGCGCCGGCGCTCCATGCGCGCTGCCATGAGCGACAGCGGCCAGCAGATGGCGAAGTAGATGGCCGCCACGGTCGTGAACACGTACAGCGGCTGGAAGGTCGCGTTGTTGATGATCTGGCCGGCCCGCGTGACCTCGGTAAAGCCGATGATCGCGGCGAGCGACGTGCCCTTGATGATCTGCACCCCATAGCCCACGGTCGGCGCCAGCGCGATCTTGAAGGCCTGCGGCAGCACCACGTCGCGCATGCGGCTCGCATAGCCCAGATTGAGTGCGTGCGCGGCCTCGGTCTGGCCGCGCGGAATCGCCTCGATGCAGCCGCGCCAGATCTCGCCGAGGAAGGCCGCGCTGTTGAGCACCAGCGCCACCCCGGCGGCGACCCACGGGTTGATGTCGAAGCCGATCACCGGCGCGCCGAAGAAGATCAGGAACAGTTGCAGCAGCAGGGGCGTGCCCTGGAAGATCTGGATGAAGCCGGTGGACAGAAGCCGCGCGGTCTTGCTTTCCGAAGTGCGCGCCAGCGCGATCAAAAGCCCCAGGATCGCACCGCCGATGAAGGCGATCAGCGACAGCGACAAGGTCCACTTGGCCGCTTCGAGGATGAAGAGGAAGTCGGGAAAGCCGAAGGTACGCATGTTTGACAGGGCCTCAGCGACGGTCCGGGTAGTTGAGCGTGCGCCGGTAGATCAGCTTGAACAGCGCCGAGAACGCGAGCGCGAGCGCCAGGTAGATGCCGGCCACGACGATGTAGATCTCGAAGCTGCGGAAGGTCTGCGACTGCAGGTTGGCGGCGACCGAGGTCAGGTCGTCGGCCGAGATCACCGACACCACCGCGGAGCTCAGCATCAGCAGGATGAACTGGCTGGTGAGCGCGGGGTAGATGGCCTTCAGCGCCGGCTTGATGATCACGAAGCGGAAGATCTCCCAGGGCTTGAGGTTGAGCGCCCTGCCCGCTTCGATCTGGCCCTTGGGAATGGATTCGATGCCCGCGCGGATGATCTCCGTGGCATAGGCGCCCAGGTTGACCACCATCGCGGTGAGCGCCGCGGTGTAGGGCGACCAGCGCAGGCCGATGGCCGGGAGCGCGAAGAAAAAGAAGAACAGCTGCACCAGGAAGGGCGTGTTGCGGATCACCTCGATGTAGGCGTTGACGACGAAGCGCAGCCAGCCCGGCCCCGAGGTCTTGCCCCAGGCACAGAAGATGGCCACCACCAAGCCGAGCAGCGTGGCCACGAGCGAGAGCTGGATGGTGATCCAGGTGCCCTTCAGCAGCAGCGGCCAGGCGGCGAAGACGGCGTCGAACTGGAATTGGTAGTTCACGGGGGATGGGGGTTCGGGGCGGGTGCATTCGCGCTTGCGAAGGCACCGAAGAAGGGCATTCCGGAGGGTGGGTCCAGTTTACTGAAACCGGTTTCAGCACCAATCAGGGATTTCCCTAGACACCCCCATCCGCTTCCTCGCCCGCATGCCTACACTCGCGGCATGCAGCAGATCACTCCAACCCTAGAAGCTGCGGCGCAGGCGGCGAACGCCGGCACGGCGCCCGCCGTGCGCCACCTGCGCGCAACCCTGCTGTGGCCGCTGCGCCTGATGCCGACGCAGGCGCCACCAGAGCAGAAGCGGCGCAGTCCCTGGCAAGTGCTCAAGGAATCGGGCGATGCCTCGCCCTGGCGCGAGGAAGTCGACGAATACACGGGCAGCAGCGAAGGCTTCCACGAGCGTCACTACAACGAGTTCGTGAGCTTCCTGCCCTACGTGCAACGCTTCCTCTACGGCGAAGGCCGACGCGGCCGCGAGGCCGGCGGCACGGGCGGAGAGTCGCCGATGCGCGTCTTCCGCCGGCGCGACATCGCCGCCGTGCGCGTCATGGCGCGCCCGGGCGATGCGCCCGTCACGCTGCAGGTGGTGCACACCGATCTGTATTTCTTCTTCGACGTCGACGTGGTGATGCTCAACATGGAAGTCGGCACCGACGACCTGAGCCTGCCGCAGGCGCAGGAGGTCCTCTACCGCTTCGGCCGTGCCTACCCGGGCGGCTGGGATGCCCAGGGCGCGGCGCTGCATTGCATGGCCAGCGTGGAGTGGCTGGATGCCCAAGGGCGCGTGCTCGCGAGCTCCGATGCGCAGCAGCGCGACCTCTTCCTCGAGCATGTGGCGGAGCACCGCGCACCGCGCATCGCCGCCCACTGGGCCTGGCTGATGCTGCCCCTGGTGAGCGACCATTCGGGGGAACCGGGCGCGCTGCGCTTTCGCCAGCTCGAGTACTACCGCATGCCGTTGATGGCCTACCTCGCGCTCGACGATCCGCGCCGGCTCTCGCGTGCCGACTTCATCCGCCTGGCGCTCGTCACCGGCGCGGCCGAGCCCGCGGTCGGCGGCAGCGGCCCCCTGCCCTTCGCCGAGGAGCACCTGGCGGACTTCGAGCGGCGCTATTGCTACGACCGCTTCTGGGTCGACGCCGGCAGCGCGCCGAACACGCGCTACCTGTGCAGCGGCCGTTCGCTGGTCGTGATCGGCACCGCGGACTCCGAGTTCTTCTGCTGCCGCGACCGCGGCGTGCTGGCGCAGTTCCGGCACCAGCACTTCCTGCTGTTCCTGATCGCGCATTTCCAGAAAGCGGCGCTGCTGATGTTCTCCGACCGCCTGGTCGAGGCACTGCGCCGGCTCGACGTGCACGACATCGCGAGCGTCAAGAACTTCAAGCGCGCGATCCGCTCGAGCTTCGAGAGCTTCCTGCGCTTCACGCACCGCTATTGGTTCCACGAGATCTCGGAGCAGGCGCAGGTGCGCGCGCTGTCCCACCTGTGCGCCACGCACCTGGGGCTCGATCCGCTCTACGAGGAGGTCAAGGAGCGCATCGCCGACATGAACACCTATCTCGACGCCGACAGCCTGCGCCGCCAGGCCAACACGGTGGTGCGGCTCACGGTGGTCACGCTCTTCGGCCTGATCGGCACGGTCACCACCGGCTTCCTGGGGATGAACCTGCTGGCCGAAGCCGATTCGCCGCTGTGGAAGAAACTGCTGTGGTTCGGCGTGGTGGGCGGATTCACCACCTGGCTCACCTTCTACACCATGATCAAGTCCAAGCGGCTCTCGGACTTCATCGACGCGCTGTCGGACGAGCGGCACAGCTTCAA
Source organism: Variovorax sp. (assembly GCA_035250605.1). GTDB lineage: Bacteria > Pseudomonadota > Gammaproteobacteria > Burkholderiales > Burkholderiaceae_C > Variovorax. Next base: position 14,334 of record DATFFA010000184.1, read on the forward strand.
GAGCCGGCTCGCGGTGCTGGCGCAGGTGTGGCGGCCCGGCTCGGACTGAAACCGCGACGGCCACACGAACAGGCAAGCCTCATGTCCGATCACATCATCACCTTCAACGCCGGCTCGTCCTCGATCAAGTTCGCGCTGTTCTCGATCGGCGCCGATGGCCTCTTGCGCCGCGCGGCCGCAGGCCAGGTCGATGGGCTGGGTGCCGGCGCGCACCTCGCGGCGAAGGCCGCGGACGGCCGCGTGCTGCACGACGACGACCTGCCCGCGGGTGACCGGGTCGGCCATGGCGACGCACTGGCCGCGATCCTCGCGCTGATGCAGGCCGAGTTCCCGCAGCTGCGCTTCGCCGCCATCGGCCACCGCGTCGTGCATGGCGCCGCGCGCCTCAGCGCCTCGACGCTGATCGACGATGCGGTGGTGGCGTCGCTGCGCACCCTGGTGCCGCTGGCGCCGCTGCACCTGCCGAACAACATCGTCGGCATCGAGGCCACCCTGCGCGCTTTCCCCGGCGTGCCGCAGGTCGCCTGTTTCGACACCGCCTTCCACCGCGGCGGCGGCTTCCTGAGCGAAGCCTACGCACTGCCGCGCGACTACTTCGAGGCCGGCATCCGGCGCTACGGCTTCCACGGCCTGTCCTACGAGTACGTCGCCGGGCGCCTGGCCGAGCTCGCGCCGCACGAGGCCGCAGGACGGGTGATCGTCGCCCACCTGGGCAACGGCGCCTCGATGTGCGCGCTGCGCGGCGGGCGCTCGATCGACACGACGATGGGCTTCAGCGCGCTCGACGGCCTGCCGATGGGCACGCGCAGCGGCGCCATCGACCCGGGCGTGCTGCTGCACCTGCTGCAAACGCACGGCTACGACGCGGCGCGCCTGTCCGACCTGCTCTACAAGGAGTCGGGCCTCAAGGGCCTGTCGGGCATCTCGCACGACATGCGCGAGCTGGAGGCCTCGGAGGACCCGCACGCGAGCGAGGCGATCGCGTATTTCTGCGCCTGCATCCGTCGCCAGGCCGGTGCGCTCGCGGCATCCCTCGGCGGCATCGATGCCCTGGTCTTCACCGGCGGCATCGGCGAGAACTCGGCGCGGGTGCGCGCCGCCGTGCTGGGCGGGCTGGACTGGCTCGGCATCGACTTCGACCCCGCCGCCCAGCCCGAGGGACGCGAGGACCGCGTGATCTCGGCCCCCGGCTCGCCGGCCAGCGCGTGGGTGATCGCAACCGACGAGGAGGCCGTGATCGCGCGCCACGCGCTGCGCCTGGTCCGCGCGGGCATTCAGGGCGCGACGACGGCTTCGATGGCGGCGCGCCACACCAAGGCCAGCTTGCCGTAGCCCTGCGGATTGGGGTGGATCTCGTTGAGCCAGTCGTTGCTGTCGCCGGTGGCGCCGGCGTCCGCACGGGTCAGCGTACCGAGCGTGTCGATCACGTGCACGTTCGCAAGGCCCAGCGTGCGCACCACGCCGGCCAGGCGCTCCATCAGGTGGTCGACCAGGGGCTGGTGCATCGGCTCGGGAATGCCGTGCGCCCTCAGCGCCGGCAGCAGCCAGGGCCCGCGGCCCGGCGCCGCGGGCAGATCGTTGGGCGTGGCGTAGTCGTAGGTGTGGACGAAGATCGGCGTGGCGGCGTTGTGCGGGCTGCCGGCGGCCAGCTGCGACACCATCGCGAAGTTGGCGCGCAGATAGGTCTCGAACGCCGCCCAGGCCTCGGGACGGATGCAGTCTTCGGGTGAAGCCGGGTCGCTGCCGGCCGGCAGCAGGCGCAGCAGCTGCTGGCCGACCAGGCGATCGCTGACGGCGTCGATCAGGTCGTTGCCGCCGCCGCTCAGCAGGATGGCATCGAAGGGCCAGCTGCGGGGCCCGTCGGCGAGCAGCGTCGCGAAGGCCGGGTCGCGCCACCAGTCGACCATGTGGGCCAGCGTGTCGCTGGGGCGTGCGGTGCTGGTCACCAGCGTGCTGCGCGTGAAGACCAGCCGGTTCAGCAGGTTGTTGCCCAGGAGCGAGCCGAACGAAAACCACGAGTCCCCCTCCGCGAGCATGTGCCGGCCGAAGTCCGAGGGGCTCACGCTGTTGTCGCCGAAGCCGAGCTGCTCCGGCCGCACGATCACGACGGGCCTGCCGTTGGTTGCCATGGTTTTGCTCCTAAACCGTCATCCGTGATCGCTTGGCCTGGAACCGGCTCATCGAGCTCGGATGGGTGCCTTGCCGGGGCTTCGTCGCCGGCTTCATTCGTAGTGCGACCACATTCTCAGCACACGCACGGTGCGCTTCTTCTTGAATACTTCGTAGACAAGTCGATGTTGAATGTTGATTCGGCGCGAATAGGCCCCATCAAGGTCCCCTACAAGCTTCTCATAAGCAGGCGGATTCTGAAATGGATCGTTGGCCAAGACTTCGAGAAGCTCTTGAGCCTTCTCCCTCAGCCCCGCAGCCGATAGCTTCTTCGCATCCTTCAACGCATGCTTGGCATAAACCACGGTCCACTTCACCAGGCAACTGCCTTTGCGCTCTTATCCAAAGGCTCGGCCATGCCCTTCTTGATGGACTCACGCATGCCGGGAACCGACAGAAGGTAAAGGGTCTCCTGAATCGCCTGCCAGTCCTCGGCCGATACCAAGACTGCGCTGCTGCGCTTGCCGGAGATCAGCACGGGCTGGTGGGATTCGGCAGCTTGGTCGATAAGCCGATACAGGCTGGCGCGTGCTTGGCTGGCGGTGACGAGTGTGGCCATCGAGTTCTCCTAAGGTGCCGGTTAGCGTACGTTAAAACGTACACAGGTCAATGATAGCGGCTTGGCTCGCATCGCGGAGAACGCAGGTTTCATTTCAGTGATTCAGCGCACCCATGCCTTCAGTTCGCCAGCGGCCCGCCGGTGCGCGGCAGCCACACCTCGATGTTGCTCTTCGTCTCGGCGCCGCCCTGCGGACGCAGCTTGATGGCCCAGGGCTGGCCGGTGGGCGAGGCGGCGGTCTGGATCAGGGCCTGGGCGCAGGGGCGCGTCTTCTCGTCGCGGATGATCACGGTGGGCTCCGGATGGCCCACCGGCGGCGAGCGTCCGGCCCGGCGCGAGGTGCTCAGCACGTCCTCGATGGGCGGCACCGAGGCGCCCAGCGTGCGCCAGGGCCCGCGCCAGCTGCGCACCTTGTCGCGCAGCGCGGGGCCGTAGATCTGGATGTAGACGACCGTGCCCGCGCAGACATCGGGCACGGGCGGCGGTGGCGGCTGGGGTGCCTCGGCGCCGTTCGAGGGCGCGACACCCGGACCCGGCGCCGGCACCGGGTAAGGTCGCGGCACGGGCGGCCTCGTCATCGGCACCTCCACCGACGCGACCTGCGGCCCTTCGGGCATGAGGTCCAGGAAGCGGTCGCGCAGCCACACCACCGCCGGAAACGGCGTGGGCAGGATGCCGCTGCAGTTCTGCTTGGAGCCGACCTGGCCGGTGTAGTCGCGCGCCCAGTAGCGCGGCGCGCAGGGCGGCGCCTGCGCCGGCTGCAGGCAGTCGATGCCGTTGCCGGCGTCGAGCAGGCGCGCGCAGGCCGGCGCGCGCGCCTCC
>DATFFA010000185.1:0-35535 GCA_035250605.1 Variovorax sp.
GCTCTTCGACGTCGCGCTGCAGGCTGCGGGTGGCGCCGGCAGCAAGGCGCTGCAGGGCCTGCGCCTCGATCGCGCCCTGGCACGCGGCCAGTGGCAAGCCGAGGTGCTGGACCTGCGTACGCTGCGCATCCAGGCGGCCGACGCCAGCCTCGAAGGCAAGCTTCAGCTGCGCGTCGCCGAGCGGGGCGGCAGTGGCGATCTCAAGCTGGTGATGCCGGGCGGCACTGCCCGGCTGCAGGGCCGCATCGCACCGGCCAGCGGCGGCGGCGAACTCCAGGCCCGTATCGACGATGCCGCCACCCTGCAGCGCTGGGTGGAGGGCCTGCCCGAGCTCTCGTCCGTGTTCGCGGGCAACAGGGCCGACGGCAGTGCGCAGCTCGACGCCACCTGGCAGGGCGGCTGGCAGGCCGTGCAGCGCCGGCTGCAGAACGCCAGCGAACCGGCGGCCCGCGGCAGCGCCGAGCCGACGCTCAAGGCCACGCTCTCCGTCCCGCGCCTGGCACTGAGGCTGGCGCCGCCTGACCATGGGCCGGCGACCGAGCTCCAGCTGCGTGGCCTGCAGGCCGAGCTGGCCGGCAGCCTCGCCCAGGCCACGCTCGCACTCAAGGGCGAAGCCGTGAGCGGCACGCAGAAGCTCACGCTCGACACGCGCGCCAGCGGTGGGCTGGAACGCGCGAGGCAATGGCGCGCCTCGATCGCCAGCCTGCGGCTGCAGGCGCAAGACACCCAGCGGCCTGGGCCTTGGACACTGGAGCTGGATCGCACGCTGGCCGCCACCGTGACGAGCGGCAACGCCGGCCGCGTCGAGGTGGAGGCCTCGGCCGCAGCCGCCACGCTGCGCGGTCCGGTGCCGGGCACCGTGCGCGTCGAGTGGGAGCCGCTTCGTTACAGCCACAGCGGCGCGGGGCCAACCCGCGCCTTCCGCCTGCGTTCGCAGGGCCGGCTGAAGGGCCTGCCGATGGCCTGGGCCGAGGCGATGGGCAGCAGCGCCACGCTGGCCGAGATGGGCCTCAGCGGCGACCTGCTGTTCGACGGCGACTGGGACATCGACGCCGGGGACGCGCTGCGCGCGCGCGTCCGGCTCGCGCGCGCCAGCGGCGACATCCGCGTGCAGGCAGGCGAGGCCGCGCTGGTCACGCGCATCGAGAGCCGAGGGACCGGCACGGCCAGCGAACGCAAGATGAACGCGGCCGCCGAAGGCGCCAGCACCCCGGCCGGCTTGCGCCAGGCCGAACTCGGGCTCGACGCCGAGGGCGACACCGTGCGCGCCACCCTGGCCTGGGACAGCGAGCGCGCCGGCCAGATCCGCGCCGAGGCCAGCACCCGCGTGCTGCACCGCGCGGAAGGCTGGCAATGGGCACCCGACGCCCCGCTCGCCGGCCGCGTGACGGCACGGCTGCCCAACCTCGGCGTCTGGTCGATCCTGGCGCCACCCGGCTGGCGCGTGGCCGGCACGCTGGAGGCCGACGCCTCGCTCTCGGGCAACCGTGCGCTGCCGCGGTGGAATGGCACCTTGTCGGCCGACCGGCTGGCACTGCGCGCACTGGTCGAAGGGCTGGATCTACGCGACGGGCGGCTGCGTGCGTCGCTGGCCGGCGAACGCATCGAGATCACCGAGTTCACCCTCCAGGGCGGCACCGGCAGCAGCACGCGCATCCCGGGGCAGAGCGGCAACATCAGCACCGCCGCCAGCGCCGCGGCTGCCGGGGGCGGCACGCTGTCGGCCCGCGGCGAGCTGAGCTGGGGCGCGGCCCCTGCCGGCGGCACCGGCATCCGCATGGCCATGCAGACGCAGCTGCGCGCACTGCGGGTGCTGGTGCGCACCGACCGTCAGGTCACGCTCTCGGGCGATCTGATGACGCGGCTGGACAACGGCCAATTCAGCGTGCGCGGCGATCTCAAGACCGATCGCGCCGTGATCATCCTGCCCGACGAGAGTGCGCCCAGCCTGGGCAGCGACGTGGTGGTGCGTTCGGCTGCCAAGGACCGCCAGGAGGCCGAAGCCGCGAAGCGCCGGGCAGCCGGCGCAGACGCGCAAGCCGCCAGGGCGCAGACCGCGAAGCCGCCGGACATCGCGATCGGCTTCGACCTCGGCGAGGACTTCGCCGTGCAGGGGCGAGGCCTGACGACGCGGCTCGAGGGCAAGCTCGACATCCGCAGCACCGCGCTGAACGCGCCGCCGCGCATCACCGGCGAGGTGCGTACCGTGAAGGGCCAGTACCGTGCCTATGGCCAGCGGCTGGACGTGGAGACCGGCATCGCCCGCTTCAACGGCCCCTACGACAACCCGGCGCTCGACGTCCTCGCCCTCCGGCCCAACATCTCGCAGCGTGCCGGGGTGCAGATCACGGGGACCGCGCAGTCGCCGCGCGTGCGCCTGTACTCGGAGCCGGCGCTGTCGGACGCGGAGACGCTGTCGTGGGTGGTGCTGGGCCGCGCCTCGGCCACCAGCGGCGGCGAATCACTGCTGCTGCAACAGGCCGCGCTGGCGCTGCTGGGCCGGCTCGGTTCGGGCAGCCACGGCGGCGGTCTTGCAAGCCGCTTCGGGCTGGACGAAATCGGCTTCAAAGGGCCGGACAGCGGCGGCGACGTGCGCGAATCGGCGGTTACCTTGGGCAAGCGCCTGTCGAAGGATTTCTACCTGACCTACGAGCGCAGCCTGTCGAGCACGCTGGGTTCGCTGTTCGTCTTCTACGACCTCACGCGCCGCCTCACCCTGCGCGGCCAGGCCGGCCAGCAAAGCGGCATCGACCTGATCTACACCGTGAAATACGACTGACCGCGATGAACTGGTAAAGTCGCCACCGCCTTCGTCCTCGTAGTTCAATGGATAGAACGGGGTCCTCCTAAGACTCAGATACAGGTTCGATTCCTGTCGAGGGCACCACCAGACCGGATCAACGATCCTGGGGCCCTGGCGCGCGGGCTGGCTTGGCCAAAAGCCGTTGATATCCGGCCAGAATGGCAGGCCCACCTCCCGCTTTCGCCACATGACCACACGCCTTCCCGCCACGCACGAGCTCGCCGTCCTCATCGGCCGCTTTCAGCCTTTCCACAACGCCCACCACACGCTGCTGCGTAAGGCGCTGGATGCGGCGCCGCGCGTCGTGGTGGTGATCGGCTCGGCCTTCCTGGCGCGCTCGCCGAAGAACCCGTTCACGTGGCAGGAACGTGCGGAGATGATCCGCGTGGCGCTCGCCGAGACCGACCGACAGCGCGTGTGCTTCGTGCCCATGCGCGACCACTTCGATGAGGAGCGGTGGTTTGCAGAAGTACGCCTGGCCATCGATGCGGCGCTCGCGGAACAGGGCGCGGCGCCCGCATCCGCCGCCGAAACGGTGCTGGTCGGTCATGTCAAGGACGCCACGCGCGACTATCTTCACGGCTTCGACGGCTGGGCGCTGCAGGCCGAGCCGCGCGTGCACTGCGCGAGCGCGACCGCCGTGCGCAATGCGATCTTCAGCGGCGCGAAGGAAGCACCCGAGGTGCTGGCACGCGCACTGCCGGCGGCGACGCTCGCTCAGGTGCGCACCTGGATGGAAACGCCGCTGCACGCGTCGCTGGCGCAAGAGTGGGAGCTCTTGCGCCAGCACGACGCCGCGTGGTCGGTGGCGCCCTACCCGGTGGTGCTGGTCACGGTGGACTGCGTCGTCAAGTGCGGCGGGCACGTGCTGCTGATTCGCCGCGGCCATGCGCCCGGCAAGGGACTGCACGCCGTGCCGGGCGGCTTCCTGGAAGCGCGGGAGACCACTTTGCAATCCGCGCTGCGCGAGCTCGAGGAGGAGACGCACCTGGACCTGCCTCCCGCCGACTTGCTCGCCTGCCTCGCCAGCACGGAGGTGTTCGATCGCCCCGATCGCAGCCAGCGTGGCCGCACCATCACGCACGGCCACTTTTTCGACCTGGGCGACCGGCAGACGCTGCCCCGCGTGCGCGCTGACGACGACGCGGCCGCTGCCGAGTGGATCCCGATTGAGGCGTTGTCGGGCCTGGAAGACCGGCTCCTGGACGACCACTACCAGATGCTCGACCATTTCCTGGGCCTGCTGCCGCGTCCGCTCATCGGCGCCGATGGGGCGCCCTCCTGAAGAACTCGCGAGCCTGCGTGCCGACTTACGCGCAGCGCACGCCCACGACGCGGCCACTTTCCTCGATTTCAACGATCAGGCGGGCGGCGTCGAAAGGCGTCTGTGCATCCGTCGCCAGCGCCGCTTGCGCAACGCGCGCGCCAGTGCGCAGGCGCATTTCCTCGAGCAGGGGCATGTTGATGCGCCGGCCGAGGCCGAAGCGGGCGCGCGCCGCTGTGCAACGCGCGGGCGCATCGATGAAGGCGGGCGGGGGCAGTGCTTCGGATGACAGCGGCCGCGGCTCGCTGCGGAACTGACAGCCGACCAGCACGAGGGGCAGCAGAAGCAGCGGCCGGCATGCCGGCAGGCGCCATCCGCCGACGGGTTTCATGAGCGGCGCGGCAGCAGTGCGGGGCTGGAACGGCCGGGCAGTTCGTCGACCGATGTCCGCGCCTGGGAGGGGCTGCGGGCCTGTTTGCGCACGCTCAGCGCGACCACTGTCCACAGCACGAGTTGCATGATGGTGAAGTGGGCCACCACGGTCAGGCCTTCGACCTGCCCGCTCTGCGCCCTCAGCACAGCGAAGGCCAGGAGGAGCAAGGCGCCGATGCAAAACGGCCGCAGCCAGTGTGACTTGCGCACATGCGCGAGGCGCAGGATATGGGGGAAGGTGGGGAAGCGCTGAAGGTTTCGGCCCAGGGCCTCCGCCTCCTGCAGAAAAGGCACGACAAGAAAGTTGATCGCAATAACCAGAAGAATTGTGTCCATGGCTCGTCCAATCGCTGAGAGAGCGGGATGATGCCGGCCACAGCGTGCGCGAGAGATAGTTCGCAACAATTGGTGAGATTCACGGGCGTCGGCCTGCGGGAACTGGCGAATCTTTCACGAGCGAGGTGTTCGACGGAGCCCTGGGACCGGGTTGCCGGCAGTTCTCTCTGTAGGTGCCGACCCACGCAAGCGCATTGCCTTCTCCGGCAGGAAGGACGGGCGGCCGGCCGCTAAGCTGCATCAACTGCAATCGAAAAGGTCCCCTACAGGTCTTTCGACCTCTTTGACTGAATCCCGCAAAAAGCGGCCCCAACAGTTTCCTCCTCCCCGGCGCCCCTGGCGCCGTTGCACAGCGTCCTGCGGGGCGCTGTTTTTTTGGCCGCCTTCAGTGCGTCTCTCGCCACAAGGCCTGCACGTCTGCGTGCAGCGAAAGAGCCCAGGCACGCCGGTCGCGGCCCCAGGAGGGCTGGGGCTCGCCGAAGCGCACGATCGCGAGCAGCGTCGGCGCCTTCAACACTTTCCAAAGCGAGGTGGCGAGGTTGTCGTCGTCGATGTAGCGCGGCGCGAGGCTGGTTTCACCGCTGGCGGCATCGGCGAAGCGCAGCGCCATGGGCTGCACGGGGGCGCCCGAGGAGATGGCGGCTTGCAGCAGATTGGCGTGAAAAGGCAGAACGGCGCTGCCGCCGCCAGTGGTGCCCTCGGGAAACACGGCGATCACGTCACCCCGGCTCAGCGCCTCCGTCATGCTGTGCACGACGCGCAGCGCATCGCGCCGGCGCTCCCGCTCGATGTAGAGGGTTCCGGCGCCATTGGCCAGGGTGCCGATCATTGGCCAGTGCTGCACATTCGACTTCGAGACGAAGCGCACATGCCGCGCCGCGTGGACGGTGAGGATGTCCAGCCATGACACATGGTTGCTCACCACCAGAACCGGCCCACCCTCGGGTGGCGTGCCTTGCACCACCAGGCGGACGCCCATGATCGCGAGCATCCGCGCCGCCCACGCCTGCACCTGCTGCTCGCGTTCGGCCTGGGAGAGCTTGGGGAATCTGGAGCGGATGGTCCACCAGCCGACATGCGCATGGGCCAGCGCGCGTATGAGCTTCAGGAACGCCGACAAGGACTGCATCGGGCGGCGTTCGACCTCAACCGTGGACCAGCCGGCCGCCGACGAGCGTGTGGCGCGCCTTCCCGCGCAAGGCATAGCCGCCAAAGGGAGTGTGCTTGCCCTGGCTGCGCAGCGCCTCGGGCAACACCTGCCATTCCAGCGCGGGATCGACGACGCAGAGATCGGCCGCCCCGCCCTGCGCCAGGCGCCCTGCTTCGGCGGCCCCGATCAGCCGCGCCGGCGCAGCACTCACCACCTCGATCGCGCGCAACAGCCCGGCGCCGCTTTGCTCGCCCCACTGCAGGGCCAGCGGCAGGATCAGCTCGAGCCCGGTGGCGCCCGGCTCGCTCTCGGCGAAGGGCAGCGTCTTGGCATCGGCCTCCACCGGCGTGTGGTCGGACACCAGCGCGTCGATGGTGCCGTCGGCCAGCGCCGCCGAGAGCGCGTCGCGGTCGCGCTGCTGGCGCAACGGCGGATTGAGCCGTGCACGGCTGTCGAAATAGCCGATGTCGGTATCGGCCAGATGCAGCGAGTTGATGCTGACGTCGCAGCTGAGCGGAAGGCCCTCGGCCTTGGCTGCGCGCACCAGCGCCACGCCGGCGGCACTCGACAGACGGCACACGTGCACGCGCGCGCCGGTGGCGCGCATCAGCTCGATGATGGTGAAGAGCGCGATGGTCTCGGCCGCCACCGGCACGCCGGACAGGCCCAGGCGTGTGGCGAGCGGGCCGCTGGCGGCCACGCCCTGGCCCAGGTCGCGGTCCTGCGGCCGCAGCCACACCGTGTAGCCGAAGGTGCTGGCGTACAGCAGCGCGCGCTGCAGCACCTGCGTGTTGTTCAGCGGAACATCCGCCTGGCTGAAGCCGATGCAGCCGGCTTCGGTCAGCTCGGCCATCTCGGTGAGCACCTCGCCCTTCAGGCCGCGCGTCAACGCGCCCAGGGGGAACAGGCGCGCACTGCGCATCTTCTCGGCGCGGAACTTGAGCATTTCGACCAGGCCGGGCTCGTCGAGCACGGGGTCGGTGTCGGGCGGGCAGACCAGGCTGGTCACGCCGCCGGCCGCGGCCGCGGCCATCTCGCTCTCCAGCATGCGCTCGTGCTCGTAGCCGGGCTCGCGCAGGCGCGCCGCCAGATCGACCAGCCCCGGCACGACCAGGCAGTCTTGCGCATCGAGCACGCGCTCAACGTCGAAGTCAGCCGGCTTGCTGCCGATGGCGAGCAGCTTGCCGTCGGCAATGGCCACATCGGCTTTCTTGTCGAGGCCGGTGGCCGGATCGATGACACGACCGTTGGTGATCAGAATTCTCATGCTTCGTTACCTGCCACGATGCTCATGACGGCCATGCGGACGGCGATTCCAAAAGTGACCTGCGGCAGGATCACGCTCTGCTGCCCGTCGACCACCGCCGAGTCGATCTCGACGCCGCGATTGATCGGGCCCGGATGCATCACGATCGCATCGGGCTTGGCGAGCTGCAGTTTCCCGGGCGTCAGGCCGTAGGTCTTGAAGAATTCCTGCGACGAGGGCAGCAGCGCCCCGCTCATGCGCTCGTTCTGCAGCCGCAGCATGATGATCACGTCGCAGTCCCTGATGCCCTCCTCGAGCGTGTGACACACGCGCACGCCCATCTGCGCCATGTCGCCCGGCACCAGCGTCTTGGGGCCGACGACCCGCACCTCGGCGCAGCCCAGCGTGGTGAGTGCGTGGATGTCGGATCGCGCCACGCGCGAGTGCAGCACGTCGCCGACGATCGCCACCGTGAGGTTGGCGAAGTCCTTCTTGTAGTGGCGGATGGTGTACATGTCGAGCAAGCCCTGGGTCGGGTGCGCGTGCCGCCCGTCGCCGGCGTTCACCACGTGCACATGGGGCGCCACGTGTTGCGCGATCAGGTAGGGCGCGCCCGACTCGCTGTGTCGCACCACGAACAGGTCGGCAGCCATCGCGCTCAGATTGGCGATGGTGTCCAGCAGCGACTCGCCCTTGCTCGCGGAGGAGCGCGCGATGTCGAGGTTGATCACGTCGGCCGACAGCCGCTTGGCCGCGATCTCGAACGTGGTGCGCGTGCGCGTCGAGTTCTCGAAGAAGAGGTTGAACACGCTCTTGCCGCGCAGCAGCGGCACCTTCTTGACCTCGCGGTCGCTCACGCTCGTGAAGTTGGCGGCGGTGTCGAGGATCTGCGTCAGGATGGCCTTGGGCAGGCCCTCGATCGAGAGCAGGTGGATCAGCTCGCCGTTCTTGTTGAGCTGGGGATTGCGTTTGTAAAGCATCAGGCTTGCTCCACCTCGAAGCTGAAAACGCCCTTCTCGTCGCGGGCCAGGGCGAGCGACTTGGAAGCCGGCAACTCGAGCCGCGCAGCCGCGAAGTCCGCCGCCACCGGCAGTTCGCGGCCGCCGCGGTCGACCAGCACCGCAAGCCGCACGCAGCCCGGCCGACCGAAGTCGAACAGCTCATTGAGCACCGCACGGATGGTCCGCCCGGTGTAGAGCACGTCGTCGAGCAGCAGCACGTCGGCGCCGTTCACGTCGAAGGGCAGCGAGGTCTGCGCGCTCGCGGCCAAGCCGCGGCGCGCGAAGTCGTCGCGGTGCATGGCCGAGGAGATGATGCCGGGCGCGCCGGGCAGGCCCAGGTCCTTCTGCAGCCGCTCGACCAGCCAGGCGCCGCCGGAGGTGACGCCGACCAGGCGCGTATCCGGGCGCATCAAGGGCTTCACGCCACTCAGCAGCTGGAGGTAGAGCGCTTCGGCATTCAAAGCGCTCACGCCGGGCACTCGCGTGTCCTCGCTGCCCCCTCGGGGGGCGCTTGCCCCTCGGGGCGGCCCTTCGTTGCTCGCAATCGTATTCACGGAAGGTTCCTCAGAAACTGTTCAAGGATGATGCAGGCCGACGCCGCGTCGGCATCGCGTGCGCCCGACGCCAGGGCCTCGGTGGTGCTGTAGCGCTCGTCGACCTCGAAGACCGGCAGGCCGAAGCGGCCCTTCAGCTGGCGCGCGAAACGCTGCGCAGCGCGGGTGTTGTCGTGCGGCGCGCCGTCCGGGTGATAGGGCACGCCCACCACCAGCGCGTCGGGCTGCCACTCGCGGATGCGGGCCTCGACCTGCGCAAAGCGAGCATCGCCTTCGGCCCGGATGGTGGCTTGCGGCGTCGCGCTTCGCAACAGCCGATTGCCGCTCGCGACGCCGGTGCGCTTCTGCCCGAAGTCGAAGGCCAGGAAGCTTTGAAAATGGGAGGGAACGGAAGCAGGGGGGGCAGCGCTGTCGGGCATTGCCGGACCCCTCATGCATGTCCCGCTTCGGGCGACAGCGTCCAGGCCTGCAGGCCCAGCAGCGACAGGGCCTTGTCGTAGCGCTGCTCGATGGGCGTGTCGAAGATCACTTCCGGGTCGGCGCCCACGGTGAGCCAGCTGTTCTCGGCCAGTTCGGATTCCAGCTGGCCCTCGCCCCAGGCCGCGTAGCCGAGCGACACCAGCACCTTGCGTGGGCCGGCGCCGGTGGCCAGGGCCTCCAGCACATCCTTGGAGGTGGTCATTTCCAGGCCACCGGGAATCGTCATGGTCGAGGCGTAGACCGACTCATCGGGCTTCTCGCCCTCCCCGAACACCGGCTCGTGCAGCACGAAGCCGCGCTCGGTCTGCACCGGGCCGCCCTGGAACACCGGCGCACTGCCGAGCTCGGGGCGTGACAGGCGAAGTTCGATTTTCTCGAACAGCACCCCGAGATTGATGTCGCTGGGCTTGTTGATCACCAGGCCGAGCGCGCCGCGCTCGCTGTGCTCGCAAAGGTAGACCACGCTGCGGCTGAAGGCCTTGTCCGTCAGACCCGGCATCGCGATCAGGAAGTGATGCGTGAGGTTCATCGGGGCAGAATCGGAGGCCATGCCGCCGATTTTACTGGCCGCCGACAAGACCTACGCCAAGGGCCTCATGTGGTTCCGCCGCGACCTGCGGGTGGACGACAACGCAGCGCTCTACCACGCGCTGCGGGCTTGTCGGCAACTCCTCTGCGTCTTCGTCTTCGACAGGGCGATCCTCGATGCGCTGCCGCGCGCGGATCGGCGGGTGGAATTCATCCGCGAATCGCTGGTCGAGCTGGAGGCCGAGCTGCGCGCCCTGGGCGGCGGGCTGATCGTGCGCCACGCGGTGGCCGAGGACGAGATCGCACCGCTCGCGCGCGCCCTGGAGGTTCAGGCGGTATTCGCGAACCGCGACGACGAGCCCGCGGCGCTGACGCGCGACGCCAAGGTCCTGGGCGCACTGGCCAACGGCGGCATCAGCTTCCATACCTACAAGGACCAGGCCGTCTTCGACCGGGACGAACTGCTGACGAAGACCGGCCAGCCCTATACCGTGTTCAGCGCCTACAGGCGCGCCTGGCTGGCCAAGGTGGACGCCTTTTACCTGAAGCCCTACCCCGTGCGCAGCCATGCGGATGCGCTGGCGCCTGCGCCCGCCAATCACCGCTCGCCGGTACCGGCGCTGACCGAGATCGGCTTCCGCAAGAGCAACCTCTCCGACCTGGAGATCCCGACCGGCAGCCAGGGCGGTGCGGCCCTGTTCGAGGATTTCTTCCAGCGCATCGACCGCTACCACCAGGCGCGCGACTATCCGGCCGTGCGCGGCCCCAGCTACCTGGGCGTGCATCTGCGCTTCGGCACCGTCTCGATCCGGCAGCTCGCGGGCGTGGCGCACCAGCTTTCGCTGCAGGGCGACGCCGGCGCCTCGGCCTGGCTGGGGGAACTGATCTGGCGCGACTTCTTCTTCCAGATCCTCGCGCACCACCCCCAGGTCGGCGAGGGCAAGAGCTTCCGGGCGGAGTACGACCGGATCCAGTGGCACCACGGCAAGCACGCCGACACGCTCTTCGAGGCCTGGTGCCGAGGACGCACCGGCTATCCGCTGGTCGACGCCGCGATGGCGCAGATCAACCAGAGCGGCTACATGCACAACCGCCTGCGCATGGTCGTGGCCAGTTTTCTCTGCAAAGACCTGGGCCTGGATTGGCGGCGCGGGGAGCGCTACTTCGCGCTGCAGCTCAACGACTTCGAGCTGGCGTCCAACAACGGCAACTGGCAGTGGGCCAGTTCCAGCGGCTGCGATGCGCAGCCCTACTTCCGGATCTTCAACCCGATCACGCAGAGCGAGCGCTTCGACCCTGAAGGGAAGTTCATCCGCCGCTACCTGCCGCAGCTGGCGAAGCTGCCGGACGCGAGCATCCACGCGCCCTGGACTGCGGCGCCGCTGGAGCTGGAAGCGGCCGGGGTGCGGCTGGGCGACAGCTATCCGGGCCCGATCGTGGATCACGCCGAGGCGCGAGAGCGCACGCTGCAGCGCTATGCCGTGGTGCGCGAGGCGAAGGGTGGAAAGAAGAAGGGCGGCGCCTGAAGCGCCGCCCGGACCCGATCAGGCCGCCATGGCCTGCGGCGTTTCGGCGCTGGTGTAGTGGCGCACCAGCCGCAACAGCTCGTCTTCCGCGTAGGGCTTGCCGAGGTAGTGGTTGACGCCCAGCGCGCGCGCATGGTCGTGGTGCTTTTCCGCGATGCGCGAGGTGATCATGATGATCGGCAAGCCGGCCAGCGAGGCATCGGCGCGGATGTTGCGGGCGAGGTCGAAGCCATCCATGCGCGGCATCTCGATGTCCGACAAAACCACCGCCGGCCGCTCCTGCTGCAGGCGCTCGAGCGCCTGCAGGCCGTCAGCCGCCAGCGACACGCGGTAGCCTTCGCGTTGCAGCAGGCGCTGCGTGACGCGGCGCACGGTGATGGAGTCGTCGACCACCAGCACCAGCGGGATCTGCGGCGGCGCCGTCGGCGCCACCACGGCACCCGCGCCGTGCACCGGCGCGGCGGCCGATGCGCCGCTGGCCTGGAACTGCCGCGCCTGCTCGCCATGCACCGCCGCCAGGGCCACGGGGTTGTAGATCAGCGCGACCGCACCGGAAGCCAGCACCGAGATCCCGGCCATGCCCGGCAGCCGCGAGAGCTGCGGACCGAGGTTCTTGACCACCACTTCCTGGTTGCCCAGGACTTCGTCCACGTGCAGGGCCACCCGCTGGGCCGCGCTTCGCACGATGACGATGGTGTTGGTCTTGGCCGTCCCGCGCTCGCTGCGCGCGGAGGACTGCAGGAGTGCACCGGCCCAGAAGAAGGGCACGTGGTCGCCGCCGAAGGGATAGCGCTGATGCAGGTAGGCAGTCTCGAGCTCGGAGGCGCCGGCACGCTGCACCAGTTCGACCAGGTTCGACGGCACGCCGATCGAGGTGGCACCGGCGCGCAGCATGACCACGTGCGTCACGGCGGTGGTCAGCGGCAGCACCAGCTTGAATTGCGTGCCCTCACCCGGCTTGCTCTGGATCTCGATGCGGCCGCCGAGCGCCGCGACCTGCGCGCGCACGACGTCCATGCCGATCCCGCGGCCGGCCAGCTCGGACACCTGCTCGGCAGTCGAGAAGCCGGGAGTGAAGATCAGCTCGGCTGCCTCGTCCTCGCTCGGCTGGTGGTCTGCGGCAATCAGGCCCAGCGCGCGCGCACGCTCGACGATGCGCCGGTGGTTGAGTCCGGCGCCGTCGTCGCGGAAGCTCACCGAAACGTCGTTGCCCTCGTGGTGCAGCTCGATGGCAATCAGGCCGCTCGGCTCCTTGCCGGCCTTCTCGCGCGCCGCCACGTCTTCGATGCCGTGCGCGACACAGTTGCGCAGCAGGTGCTCGAAAGCGGGCGTCATGCGATCCAGCACGCCGCGGTCCATTTCGATGCTGCCGCCGACGATGTCCAGGCGCACCTGCTTCCCGGTGTCCTTGGAAGCCTGCCGCACCACGCGATAGAGGCGCTCGGAAATGCCCTCGAACTCCACCATGCGCGTGCGCAGCAGGCCGCGCTGCAGTTCGCGCGTCTGGCGCGCCTGGGCGCTGAGGTCGTCTTCCGTCGCCTGCACGGTCTTCTGCAGCGTGCGCTGCACGGTCGCCACGTCGTTGACCGACTCGGCCATCATGCGCGTGAGCTCCTGCACGCGCGTGAAGCGGTCGAACTCGAGCGGATCGAAGCCCTGCTGCGAATCCTTGGCCTGTGCCAGGCGCGACTGCATCTGGCTCTCGGCCTGCACCTCGATGTCGCGCAGCTGCTGGCGCAGGCGATCGAGGTTGCCGGTCAGGTCGCCGAGCGAGCTGCGCAGCTGTCCGATCTCGGCCTCCAGGCGCGAGCGCGTGATGATGACCTCGCCGGCCTGCGCCACCAAGCGGTCGAGCAGGTGGGTGCGGATGCGCACCGCCTGGCTGGAGAGCGGGCGCAGCGGCGTGAGCGCCGAGGGCGAAGGCATCGGCAGCGTGGGGCGCGAGACTTCTTCGGCGGCCTCGCCGCCCGTCGGCGAGACGGGCTCGCGGGCGTCCGTTTGCGGCGCTTCGGCGCGCGCCTCGATGACGGGTGCCGAGGCCGGCGCGGCAACGGCCCGCTGGGCCAGCTCGCTCTGCAACTCGTTGTCGGCCGCACGCAGCGCATCGAAGGTGCCCTGCAAGGCATCGAAGCGCGTCAGCAGCTGTTCGACCGAAGCGCGATCGGCGCCCGAGGAGCCGATGGCCTCGATCTCGGACTCCATGCGGTGGGCGCGCTCGCCCAGGCGCATGGCGCCGGCCAGCCGGGCACTGCCCTTGAGCGTGTGCAGCGTGCGCAACGTAGCGGCGCGCGGCGCCGGGTCGTCCAGGTGCTGCGACCATTCGCGCAGCGCGGTGCCCAGCTGCGGCAGCAGCTCTGCCGCCTCCTCCTCGAAGATCGGGAACAGGTCGACGTCGACCGCATCGGCCACGTCGATCGCGTCCTCGCCCTCGTCGAGCGACACGTCGCCGCTGCCGGTGCGCGGCGCGGCCACCACAGTGCCTTCGGCGCTGTCGCCGATCTCGAGCGGCATGGGCGACGCCGCGACCTCGCGCAATGCCTGCAGCGTCGCGTCGGCGGGCTCCTTGAGGAAGCCGGCCGCGAACTGGTGCAGCAGGCGGCGCAGCTCGTCGGCCGCCGCAACCAAAACCTTGCCCTGTGCCGGCGTGCCGCGGCCCTGCATGTACAGGTGCTGCAGCGCGGCTTCGAAGGAGCGCGCCATGTCCGACAGCCCCTGGAAGCCGACGGTCGACGAACTGCCCGCCAGAGAATGGGCCAGGTTGATGGCCGATTCCGGCACGCGCTGGTTCGACTCGAGCGCCCACTCGCCGACCTCATGGGCCAGCTGCCGCGACCACTCGTCGGCTTCGACCAGGTAGACGTTGTAGAGCGCGATGCCGATGCGCAGCGGCCCGATCACCTTGACCTGGTCGTCGGCGCCGGGGACGGGCAGCCTGTCGGCGGGGATCGCTGCGGCAAACGCAGGGACCTCGGCGAGCGGTTCCGGTTCCGGTTCGGGTTCGCGTGCAGTCTCGGGATTGAATTCGGACTGCGGCTCGGCGGCGGGCTCCGGCATGACCACGGGCGCGGCGGCCACCACCTCCGGCTCCGCCTGGACCTGCGCTGCGATCTGCGGCTCCTCGGTCGGGCCTTCCGCCGGCTCCAGGTGCAGTTCCAGCGAGAGCTCCGGCAAGGCTTCGCGCGGGGTCTCGTCGGCCGACGGCTCCTTCAGCAGCGGCACGGGAAGCGAATGCGACTCCGGACCGACGGGCGGCTCGTCGTCCGGCATCGGCAACGCCGGCTCGATGCTCACGTGCGCGGTCTCGAGGAAGTCGATCTCTTCCAGCTCGGCCGGCAGTTGCGGCTCTTCGACCAGTGGCGTGGACTTGCTGTCGAAGTCCAGGAAGTCGGTCGAAGCGAAATCGTCGTCGGTGGCGGGCTGCTCCGGCGCCTCGGCGCTCGCTGGTTCGGTCCGGACAGCCGGTGGCGCGAATTCCGGCGCGTCGAAGGTCAGCGGACCCAGGTCCAGATCGGGCAGGTCCGGCAGGGGCAATGGCTGGAGCTCGGGCTGCGTCTCGGGCACAGCCTTGGCTTCGACCATGATCTCCTCGCCCGCAATGTGGCGCGCTGCGGCGACCAGCGTGTCGGCATCCGCCACAGGGGCGGGCGGCGCGATCGGCTCGCCGGTGCGCAGCGATTCCGCGACGCTGCAGAAGGGCGCGGACTGCCAGCCGTGCGGCTCGTTGGCGGCGATGGCTTCGACCCATTTTGCAAAGTCGGTCAGCGCACGGCGCGTGCCGGCGAGCAGTTCCGGCGTTGCCGGACGCTGGTCGGCCAGCCAAGTGTTCAGCACCTGCTCGAAGGACCAGGCGGCTTCGCCGAAATCCATCAGCCCGACCATGCGCGAGCTGCCCTTGAGCGTGTGGAAGGCGCGGCGCAGCACGGTCAGTTCGCCGTTGTCGTCCGGGCGCGAGCCCAGCGCCGAGACGGCGGCCAGGCCGTTGTGCAGCACCTCTCGAGCCTCGTCGAGGAAGATGTTCTGGAGGTCGTCCTCCTCCAGCTCGCGCACTTCGGTATCGGGCAGGGCCTCCAGCGGCGCCGGGCCCGTGATCTTGGCGGTCCAGCTCGCGGCCGGGCGGCTGACCTCCTCGATCGGCGGCGGCGGCGCCTTGCGCGCCGGCGTCGCCAGGGCGGCGAGCTTGGCCGCGATCTGGGCATCGACTTCTTCCACGCTGAGCACGGAATCGGTGACGGAGACCGGCCCGGAGGCCGAGGCGAAGGAGACGGACGCCGCCACCTCGGGCGCGGCCGCCTCGGCGGCCTGGCGGCCCATCAGCGGCTTGAGCTCGCCGGCTTCGGCGTCGAACACGAACAGCCGCTTGGCCAGCGCCGGCTGGTAACTCAGCATGTCGATCAGGAAGCCCAGTGCGCCCAGGTTGTTGCCGAGCGCGTCGAAGTCCTTGGCGTCGGTGGAAGACGGCTCCTCCGCCAGCAGGCGGTCGACGTTCTCGCGCATGCGGTGCACGGTCTGCGCGGCCTGCTCAAGGCCGAGCACCGAAAACACGCCCTTCATCTGCAGCAACTGCGTCGGTACGGTGCGCAGCAGGCCCTTCTCGGTCGGCCTGCGGAAGAACTGGTCGAGCGATTTCTCGAGCTCGCTGAGGTGGCTGCGCAGCTCGCCGACGACGGTGCCCATGGTCTGGCGGTCGCTGACGCGGCGGTAGAGCTCCTCCATCCAGGGCTCGAGCGGTTCCGAGCGGCCGCCTTCGCGCGCGCGCTCGATCCGGCCGGCCAATTGGACGGTCCGCGCCGTCAGCTGGCGATCATGCGGATCGAGATCTTCGAAAGCGGCTTCGAGGTAGAGCACCGAGGTCGCCACCTCCATCGCCAGCTCGGTGGCCGGCGGTTGGCCCGAGCGCATGGACGCATCGACCGCGTTGTTCAAGGCCTGCACCATCGGCTGGCTGGGTGGATGCAGCTTTTGCAGGGACTCGCCGAGCTGCACGAAGGTGTCGGCCACCTGGCGTGTGCGCGAGACGTCGCCTCCGGAAAGCGCCGACCACATCTCCTTGGCGCTCTCGATGCGCTTGCGCGCCTGCATCAGCACCTGCGGGTCGAAGCGGCCGAACTGCTCGATCGTGTAGTCGACCTTCTGCTCGCTGGCCACGCCCCAGGCGACGCGCACCGCGCGCAGCGTGGCGGCCTCGTCGCGCGAACCGGGCACGGCTTGGGCGCAGAAGAACAGGAGGTCCTGGCCGAGGCGGTCGGAGACGGTGTTGTCACCGCGCGCCAGGGTGGCGTACTGCAAGAGCACGCGCGATGCCGCGCGCTTGACATGGGCGTCGGCGGGGATCAGTGCCAGCGCCAGCGCCTCGAAGAAGCCGGCCGCCAGCGTCCAGAAGCTGGCCACCCGCGGCACCGAGGCGCCGCGGCCCAGGCTCAGGCACAGGGCCTGGAGCCGGCGCGCGGCGTGATCGTCGCCGTTTTTGACGATCTTCAGCACCTCGCGGTCCAGCTTGGAGCGCACCGCGGGGTCGTACACCATCGCGGTCTGGGTGGGCGAGGGCTTGATCTCGGCCCAGCGCCAGTTCATGTCCCACAGGTCGGCCGGATGCACGCGCTCGTTGCCCACCAGCTCGAGCACATCGCGGTACTGGGGGAACAGGGCGACCGAGGACACGGTCTTGCCCGCCAGCAGGGCATTGAGGAAATCGGCGACGGCGAAGCCCGCGCGATCGATCTTCTGGGCCGCCGCTTCGGTGCAGCGCGCCGGCTCGGTGACGAAGCTCTGGACAGCGAACTCCATCGCCCCCAGCACCAGCGCAGGCGCCGAGTGCCCCACCATCTGCAGCGCGCCGACGGCCTGGTGCAACTGCTGCCGGGCCAGGCGCAAGGGCGCGGTGTCGGCCTCGACGCTGCCGCCGGACTCGCGCGCGAAGCGCTTCAACGTCTTGCTGGCGTTGTCGAGCGACTTCTGGATTTCTCCGAGCACCCAGGCCAGCGGCCCGAGATCTTCATGTGCCGGCGCGTGACCGGCTTTCGGAGCTGTTGCGGGGCTTTGGGTCGACACGTTGGCTGCTCGGGGTTCAGGCAATCTTGAAGCGAGCCACCGACTGGCGCAATTCCTCGGCCATGTGCGAGAGCTCGCGCACCTGCTGGGCGGTGGTGCGCGTGCCTTCGCCGGTCTGCTCGGTCACGGCGAAGATGTGCTGGATGTTGGCGGCCACCACGTTGGCCGAATCGGCCTCGCGCGACGCGGACTGCGAGATCTGCTCGATCAGCTCGGCGAGGCGGCGCGACACGCGGTCGATCTCGGACAGCGCCGTACCGGCGTTGTCGGAGAGCTTGGCCCCCTCGACCACGCCCTGCGTGGAGCGCTCCATGGCGCCCACCGCATCCTGCGTGTCGGTCTGAATGGCCTTGACGAGCGCCGAGATCTGGCGCGTGGCGTCCGCGGAGCGTTCGGCCAGGCGCTGCACTTCTTCCGCCACCACCGAGAAGCCGCGGCCGGCTTCGCCGGCGGACGCGGCCTGGATGGCGGCGTTCAGGGCCAGCACGTTGGTCTGCTCTGTAATGTCCGAAATCAGCTCGGTGATTTCGCCGATCTCCTGGGACGATTCGCCGAGGCGCTTGATCCGCTTGGAGGTTTCCTGGATCTGGTCGCGGATGGAGTTCATGCCGCCGATCGCGTTCTGCACGGCCTGCAGGCCCGAAGACGCGGCCTGCAGCGACTGGCGCGCCACAGTGGCCGATTCCTGCGCTTGCGAGGACACGCCGTTGATGCGCTCCGCCATCGTCAGCACGGATTGGCCGGTTTCGCGAATTTCGCGCAGCTGCTCGGTCGAGGCGGCCAGCAGCTCGGTCGAGGTGCTTTCGACCTGCGAAGTGGTTTGCGCCACGCGGGTGGCCGTGTTCTGCACGTTGCCCACCAGCAGGCGGAGCTCTTCCACCGTGTAGTTCACCGAGTCGGCGATGGCGCCGGTGATGTCCTCGGTCACGGTGGCTTCCTGCGTCAAGTCGCCTTCGGCCACCGTCTGCAGTTCGTTCATGAGTCGCAGAATGGCCGCCTGGTTGGCAGCGTTGACGCGCCCCGCGTCCTCGCTGGCGCGCTCGGCGGCAATGCGCTCGCGTTCGGCGGCCAGTGCACGCTCGCGGCCTTCGCGCACCTGCACGAAGCCGATCGCGCCGGCCAGCGCCAGGGCTGCCAGCGACAGCACGAAGAGCATCACCACCGTGCCGGCACCGAGGCCGGTGCGCGCGGAGAGCTTTTCCTGCAGGTCGCTGAGCGACGTGCGCAGCGGCTCGCTGTCGGCCAGGATCGCGGCCTGTGCCTCGCGTGCGGCCACCAGGCCCTGGAGGTTGCCCAGGATGGCGCCGGCCTGCGTGCGGGTCTGCTCATAGGTCTTGAGGATGGTCTCGAGCTGCTGGCGGGTCTGCGCGTCGCGCGTGCCAGGCAGGCGCTGCTGGGCATTGCCCTCGAGCAGGCCGCGCGTGACTTCCTGGAAGGTGTTCAGGTCCTTGCCGAGCAGGAACACGGCGTCGGGGCTCACGCCCTCGACCGTCAGGAACTCGTTGGCCGACTTGCCGATGCGCTGCGTGAGCATCACCAGCTGGCCGGCGGCCGAGATTTCGGGCAGCGTGGCGTTCTGCTGCATCTTCAGCGAGGCCACGGTCTCGGTCATTTCGAGCAGGTCGGAGGACTGCCGGTTGATGTCGCGCAGCGCGGTGCCGACCTGGGTCAGGATCTTCTGCTGGGCCAGCACGGCCTTGGCGCTCTTGTCGGCACGCTCGACCAGCGGCGTGATCTTGCCGAGTTCGGCTTCGTACTGGCTCCCCACGCGCTCCAGCTTGAGCGCGTCGTCGCCATTGGCCAGGCCCTGGACGCGGCGCGTCAGGTCGTCCGCGCTCTCCTTGACCTCGGTGAAGGCGGGGACGTTGCCCACGAGCGCCTGCGACACCGACTTGGCCAGGCGTTGCGATTGCATCAGCGACTGGCCGGTGGAGGCCACCTGCTGCGCCAGCCGTTCGGCGCGCAGGATGGCGGAGCCGGCCACCAACAGCAGCAAGAGCACCACCGCGGCGAGCACGATCGCCAGCACGCGCTGCTGGCGCGCGGGGTTGGAGCGCAGCGAGCCGCCGCCGGCCGCCGGTTGCGAGGGCGCGGCGCCGGGCGTCTCGGACAGCACCGGGTCGTTGTCGATCGTGACAGCCGGGGAATGGTCGTTGGCGGCGTCCATGGCGAGAACCAACGACTCGGGCGTCTCGGACGTCGAGTCGCGTCGGATGCGCACCGTCTTTTCTTCGGGCTGCACGGTTTCGGCGCCATCCAGGGACAATGTCGACCCGCTGTCGACACGCATGGCGTCACCACCCGCAGGCAGGAATTTCTTGAACTTGTCGGCGATCGAGCTCACGGTCGGTCCTTCAGGTAATGGTCGGTGCAAGGCGCTGCACTCAGGCGCCGATACTCAAAAATTGCGGTTGCTGCGACAGCGCCTGCAGGTTGATTTCCTGCCAGCGCTCACCGGCGGCGTCGGTGTACGAATGCCCCAGCCAGGCCGGGGCGTCGCCATCCGGCGCCTGCGACTCGATGAAGGCTTCCACGCCGCGCAGTCCCACCAGCCGGTCGATCAACAGGGCGCAGTTGACTTCCAGCATTTCGTTGAGCGCCACCAAACGCGATTGGGCTCGCGCCGAATCGCCGCCGGCGGGCGCGGCGTCGCGGGAAGCGAAGGTGGACAGCTGGACGATGCCGTACAGGCCGCCGCGCAGGTTGGCGACGCCCAGGAACCAGGGCTGTGCGTAGGGCACCGCCTGCGGCGGGGTCCAGGGGAAGATCTCGCCGGCGTGCCCGAGCGGAAACAGGTATTTCGCCTCGCCCGCCTCTACCGCGAGCCAGGAGGCGGACACACCCGAAGTGCGGGCCGCCTGCAGGCGGCTGGCAAGCCGGGACTGGAAAGCGCGTAGGGCGTCGCGGTTGGCCATGAACGAGAGAAAAAAGAAGAACCGCCGGTCAGGCCAGCGCGCTGATCTTGGCGATCAGCTCGGCCGCATTGACCGGCTTGACGATGTAGTCGCGAGCCCCCTGGCGCATGCCCCAGAGCCGATCGGTTTCCTGATTCTTGCTGGTGCACATGATGATGGGCACCGAGGCGTACTGCGGGTTGCGCGCGATCGCGCGGGTGAGCTGAAATCCGTTCTGGCCCGGCATCACGACATCCATGAGGATGAGATCGGGCTGCTCTTCCTCGAGGCGACGCATGGCGTCCTCGGCGTTCTCGGCAGTCTTCACCGAGAAGCCGTTCTTCTGGAGAAGATCGGTCAGGAAGATCAACTCGGTCTTGGAGTCGTCGACGACGAGCACTTTGCGAATGGCCATTACTGCACTTCCTGCGAAACGACACCGAACTGCTGCACCGCCTGCAGCAGCTGGTCCTTGGTGAAAGGTTTGGTGAGATAGTCCTGCGAGCCGACCATGCGGCCGCGCGCCTTGTCGAACACGCCGTCCTTGGACGAGAGCATCACGACGGGGACATTGGAGAAGTGGGCATTGCGCTTGATGATGGCGCAGGTCTGGTAACCGTCGAGGCGCGGCATGAGAATGTCGCAGAAGATCAGGTGCGGCTTGTGATCGTTGACCTTTGACAGCGCATCGAAACCGTCCTCCGCCAGCAGCACCTCGTGGCCGCCCTGCTTGAGGAAGATCTCGGCGCTGCGCCGAATGGTGTTGCTGTCGTCGATGACGAGAACCTTGTAACCGGATCCGTTCGAGCTCATTCTCGCCGCTCCTTTATGACACTCTAAGACCGAAACGTCCCTCGCGGGGCGCCAAGAAGCACGGCCCTATGCCATGCTTCAGATTTCAACCATCTCGAAGTCTTCCTTGCGCGCCCCGCATTCGGGACAGGTCCAATTCATCGGAACATCTGCCCATGCCGTGCCGGCCGCAATACCATCCTCTGGCACCCCTACCGCTTCGTCATAGATCCACCCGCAAATCAGGCACATCCAGGTTTTCGTATTCATCGCAGCTTAAAGTCCCTGTTCATAGAATGCAACGATCGTATCCAAACGTATCCCGAAATCGCGTGATAAGCGTCTCAGATACGCCACCATCTCCGGGGCCTCGCTGCGCATGACAACTTCCTTATTACCACCGGAGCAAGACCACAAAGTGAGCGATCTTACCGACCCGACCAGCGACGAAGTCAGCACCGAGAGCGAACCGAATCCGC
Source organism: Variovorax sp. (assembly GCA_035250605.1). GTDB lineage: Bacteria > Pseudomonadota > Gammaproteobacteria > Burkholderiales > Burkholderiaceae_C > Variovorax. The sequence goes on from DATFFA010000185.1 coordinate 21,534, forward strand.
CCTGCGTGCTGGTCTTCAACGCGAACGACCCCAGCGGTGCCGGCGGGCTCGCCTGCGACGCCGTGGCCATCGCCTCGGTCGGCGCCCACATGTTGCCGGTCGTGACCGGCGCCTATGCGCGCGACACCGCGGAGATCTTCGACCACTTCCCCTTCGACGAAGAGGCCGTCGCCGAGCAGGCGCGCACCATCCTGGAGGACGTGGAGGTGCAGCTGATCAAGGTGGGCTTCGTCGGCTCTCCCGAGAATCTGAGCACCGTGGCAGAGACTGCCACCGACTACCCCGAAGTCCCCGTGGTCGCGTACATGCCCAATCTCTCCTGGTGGGAGGACGCGCAGATCGAGGCCTACCTGGACGCCTTCCGCGACCTGGTGCTGCCCCAGACCACGGTGCTGGTCGGCAATCACAGCACGCTGTGGCGCTGGCTGCTGCCCGACTGGGCCGGCGAGCGCCCGCCCACCGCACGCGACATTGCACGCGCCGCCGGCGAGGTTGGCGTGCCTTACACGCTGGTGACGGGGATGGTGCTGCCCGACCAATACTTCGACAACGTGCTGGCCTCGCCGCAATCGGTGCTCGCCAGCGAAAAATACGAGCGGCTCGACGCCGTGTTCACCGGCGCCGGCGACACGCTTTCGGGCGCGCTGGCTGCGCTCCTGGCCAGCGGCACCGAGTTGGCCGCCGCCGCCACCGAGGCGCTGAGCTACATGGACCGCTGCCTCGACGCGGGCTTTCGCCCGGGTATGGGCCATGTCCTGCCGGACCGCCTCTTCTGGGCCCAGCCCGAAGAAGAAGAGGACGCCGACAACGAGGAGGCCGCCTCACCCGTGGACTTCGCCCTGCCCCCCCACGACACAAGACACTGAATGAGCTCTCCCCAGATTCGCCCAATGCAGAACACCGATCCCAACGAGCTGCTCTTCGAGCGCGCCCGCGCCGTGATCCCCGGCGGCGTCAATTCGCCGGTGCGCGCCTTCCGGGCTGTCGGCGGCACGCCGCGCTTCGTCAAACGTGCCCAGGGCGCCTACTTCTGGGACGCCGCCGGCCAGCGCTACATCGACTACATCGGCTCGTGGGGGCCGATGATCCTGGGCCACGGCCATCCCGCGGTGGTGGAGGCCGTGCAGCGCGCGGTGACCGAGGGCTTCTCCTTCGGCGCGCCGACCGAGCGCGAGATCGAGCTTGCCGAAGCCATCCTCGCGCTCGTGCCCTCGATGGAGATGGTGCGCCTCGTGAGCTCGGGCACCGAGGCCGCAATGAGCGCGCTGCGGCTGGCGCGCGGCGCCACGGGCCGCAAGTACATCATCAAGTTCGAAGGCTGCTATCACGGACATGCCGACGCGCTGCTGGTCAAGGCGGGCTCTGGCTTGGCGACTTTCGGCAATCCGACCTCGGCCGGCGTGCCGCCCGAGGTCGTGCAGCACACCCTGGTGCTCGAGTACAACAATCTCGCGCAGTTGGAGGAAGCCTTCGCGCTGCACGGCCACGAGATCGCCGGCCTCATGATCGAGGCCATTGCAGGCAACATGAACTTCGTGCGCGCGAGCGCGCCCTTCGCACAGCGCTGCCGGGAGCTTTGCACGCAGCACGGCGCACTGCTGGTGTTCGACGAGGTCATGACCGGCTTTCGCGTCGGCCTGCATGGCGCCCAGGGCGTGCTGGGCATCCGGCCCGACCTCACGGTGCTGGGCAAGGTGATCGGCGGCGGCATGCCGCTGGCGGCCTTCGGTGGGCCGCGCGCGATCATGGAGCAGTTGGCGCCGCTCGGCCCCGTCTACCAGGCCGGCACGCTGTCGGGCAACCCGGTGGCCACGGCCTGCGGCCTGGCGACGCTCAAGGAAATCGCCAAGCCCGGCTTTTACGAATCGCTTTCCAAGAAGACCCGCACGCTGGTCGACGGGCTCAAAGCCGCTGCGGCCGCCGAGGGCCAGCCTTTCAGCGCGGACAGCGAGGGCGGCATGTTCGGCTTCTTCCTCATGGATGCGTTGCCGCAGAACTACGGCGCCGTAATGACGACCGACAGCGCCAGGTTCAATGCGCTGTTCCACGGCCTGCTCGATCGCGGCGTGTACATTGCGCCGGCGCTGTACGAAGCCGGCTTCGTCAGCGCCGCCCACAGCGAGGAAGACATCGCTGCCACCATCGAAGCTGCCCGCCGGATCTTCGGAAAGACCCAAGCAGCCATCGAGGACTAGAACCCGGGGGCTCCACATCGCCCGCGTGCCGACCATCGAGAAGCGCCTCTACGGCTCGAGCAGCTTCCAGCTGAAGTAATGTTCTTGGCGTCGAACGGAGAAAAGAAAAAGGCGGCACGAGCCGCCTTTTTTCTCGCCCTGCGCCGACGGGCTCAGTGGCGGAAGTGGCGCACGCCCGAGAACACCATGGCCACGCCGCGCTCGTCCGCAGCAGCGATCACTTCCTGATCACGCATCGAGCCGCCGGGCTGGATCACGCAGCTCGCGCCGGCATCCACCACCACGTCCAGCCCATCGCGGAACGGGAAGAAGGCATCGCTCGCCACCGCCGTGCCTTGCAGCGACAGGTTCGCGTGCTGCGCCTTGATGCTTGCGATGCGCGCCGAATCGAGGCGGCTCATCTGGCCCGCGCCCACGCCCATGGTCATGCCGTCGGCGCAGAACACGATGGCATTGCTCTTGACGTACTTCGCGACCTTCCACGCGAACAGCAGGTCCTGCAGCTGCTGCGGCGTCGGCTGCTTCTTCGTCACCACCTTGAGCTCCTCGATCGACAGCTCGCGGTTGTCCGCCGTCTGCATGAGGAGCCCCGAGCCGATGCGCTTGACGTCGACGGCGTTGCGGCCCTGCTCCCAGGCCGACTTGCCGCCGGGCGGCAGCGCGATCTCGAGGATGCGCACGTTGACCTTGCTCTTGAACACTTCCAGTGCCTCGGGCGCATAACCGGGAGCCATCAGCACCTCGACAAACTGCTTCGAGACGACCTCGGCGGCGGCGCGGTCCAACGGCCGGTTGAAGGCGATGATGCCGCCGAAAGCCGAGGTCGGGTCGGTCTTGAAGGCCTTGGAGTAGGCCTCGTGCGCGTCCTTTCCGATCGCCACGCCGCAGGGGTTCGCGTGCTTTACGATCACGCAGGCCGGCGTGTCGAAGCTCTTCACGCATTCCCAGGCCGCGTCGGCATCGGCGATGTTGTTGTAGCTGAGCTCCTTGCCCTGCAACTGCTTCGCGCTCACCAGCGAGCCGGGCGCGGGGTACAGGTCGCGGTAGAAGGCGGCCTGCTGGTGCGGGTTCTCGCCGTAGCGCAGGTCTTGCAGCTTGATGAAGCGGCCATTGCTTTGCGCCGGGAACAGCGCCTGCTTGCCGTCTTCCTGCAGGCCGGAGAGGTAGTCGCTGATCGAGCCGTCGTACTGGCTGATGCGATTGAAGGCGGCCACCGAGAAGGCGAACTTCGTCTTCCGGCTGAGCTGGCCCTCGGCCTTCAGCTCGGCCAGCGCCGGCGCGTACTGCGAGGCGTCAGTCAGCACGCCCACGTCCTTCCAGTTCTTGGCGGCGCTGCGCACCATCGCGGGACCGCCGATGTCGATGTTCTCGATCGCATCTTCCAGCGTGCAGCCGGGCTTGGCGACCGTGGCCTCGAAGGGATAGAGATTGACCACCAGCAGGTCGATGGTGTCGATGCCGTGCTGCGCGAGCGCCGCCATGTGCGCCGGCACATCGCGCCGCGCCAGCAGGCCGCCATGCACCTTGGGGTGCAGGGTCTTCACGCGGCCGTCGAGCATTTCGGGGAAGCCGGTGAGCTCGGCCACCTCGGTCACGGGCAGGCCGGCGTCGGCCAGCAGCTTGGCGGTGCCGCCGGTGGACAGCAAGCGCACGCCCAGGCCATGCAGGGCTTGCGCGAATTCGAGGATGCCGGTCTTGTCGGAAACGGAGATGAGTGCGGTCAGTGCCATTGGGGCTTATTTCAGGAGTTTGTGTTCGACCAGCTTCTTGCGCAGCGTGTTGCGGTTCAGGCCCAGCCATTGGGCGGCCTTGGACTGGTTGCCCTCGGCCCGCGTCATCACGACGTCGAGCAGGGGTTTCTCGACCACGCGCACCAGCATGTCGTACATGCCGTCGGGCTCGGTGCCGCGCAGGTCGCGGAAGTAGCTGTCCAGGCTGCTTCGCACGCAGTCTTCAATGTGTTTCTTGCTCATGGCCCTCTGCTCTTCTTTTCTTGTTCATGTCATGCCAACGCGTCGGCCTGCTCGTCGCTGGGCGTTCGCGCGATGCCGCCTTCGTCGGGCGGAATGCGGTCCATCCGTGCCGCCAGCACATCGAAGAACTCCGCGACCGCGCGCCACTGCGCATCGCAATCCTCGATGGCATTCATCTCGCTGCGGAACTGCTCGCCGCCCGGCAGGTCGCGCACGTACCAGCCGATGTGCTTGCGCGCGGTCCGCACGCCGCTGTAGTCGCCGTAGAGCGCGTAGTGCTGCTGCAGATGCTCGAGCAGCAGGCGCCGCACCTCGGCCACCAGCGGCGGTGCGAGTTGCGTGCCGGTCGCGAGGAAGTGCGCGATCTCGCGGAAGATCCATGGCCGCCCCTGCGCCGCCCGGCCCACCATCAGCGCATCGGCACCGGTGAGCGCCAGCACCTGGCGCGCCTTCTCGGGCGAGTCGATGTCGCCGTTGGCGACCACCGGCACGCGCACTGCCGACTTGACCGCGGCGATCGTGTCGTACTCGGCCTCGCCCTTGTAGCCCTGTTCGCGCGTGCGGCCATGCACGGTGAGCATGCGCACGCCCGCGCTCTCGAAGCGCCGCGCCAGCGCGACGGCGTTGCGATGGTCCTCGCTCCAGCCGGTGCGCATTTTGAGCGTGACCGGCACGTCGTGCGGCGCCGCCGCACGCACCACGGCTTCGACGATCTCGAGGGCCAGCGGCTCGTCGCGCATCAACGCGGAGCCGGCCCACTTGTTGCAGACCTTCTTGGCCGGACAGCCCATGTTGATGTCGATGATCTGCGCGCCGCGATCGATGTTGTATTGCGCGGCCTCGGCCATCATGGCCGCATCGGTGCCGGCGATCTGCACCGCAATGGGGCCCGGCTCGCCCTCGTGGTTGGAACGGCGCGAGGTCTTGAGCGAGTTCCACAGCTCCTTGCGCGACGTGACCATCTCGCTCACCGCATAGCCTGCACCGAGCTCGCGGCACAGCATGCGGAAGGGCCGGTCGGTCACGCCCGCCATGGGCGCGACGAACAGACGGTTCTCCAGCACGATGTTGCCGATCTGCAGGGTCATGGAGGAAAGTGGCGAGCGCCGGGGCTGCTGAAAAATGAGGCACGATTGTAGCGGTGCCGCGAAGCCGCCGCTGCAACGATTTGCACTTTTGTCTGCGGGCTTCCGACGTTCGACGATCTATACGCCTGCACCACATATCGCCGCGTCTTTCTATACTGCGGCGCACATGCAAGCCTGGCTCGAATCCTTCTTTGCGCTTCTCGCGCTTCCGCAATACGGGCTCAGCACCCTCTTCGTCGCCGCTTTTGTCTCGGCCACCCTGGTGCCGGTCGGCTCCGAGCCGGCGCTGTTCGGCCTGCTGAAGCTCAATCCCGAATTGTTCTGGCCGGCGGTCTTCGTCGCGACTGCGGGCAACACCTTGGGCGGCATCGTCGACTGGTGGATAGGCTATGGCGCGCACCAGGTGGCGGACAAGTACTCGCACTCCAAGCATCACATGCGTGTGCTGACGTGGCTGGAAAGACTGGGACCCAAGGCCTGCCTGCTGGCCTGGCTCCCTCTGGTGGGCGACCCGCTTTGCGCGGTTGCGGGCTGGCTGAAGCTTTCCTTCTGGCCTTGCGTGCTCTACATGGCGATCGGCAAGTTCCTGCGCTACGTCACGATGACCGTGGCGCTCCTCTACATCTGGCCGAACTGAACGCGCCGCCGGCGCACTCGGTTCAGCTCAGCAAGGCGTAGGGTCCGCCGCGCTCCAGCGCGCGCCGGTACGCAGGCCGCGCGTGGATACGCTCGAGGTAGGCCATCAGCTTCGGCCGCTTCGCATCGAGCCCGCCACGCGCCACCGCAGCCTCGACCGGAAAGCTCATCTGGATGTCGGCGCCGGAGAAGTCAGCGCCAGCAAACCATTCGCTCTTGCCGAGCTCGGCTTCCATGAAGTTCAGGTGGTTCGTGATGTTGGGCGTGATGAAAGCCGCCTTCGCCTTGCGCGCGATGCCCTTCGCGATGGGCTTGGCAAAAAAGGGCATCTTCGCCTTCTCGATCCGGTCGAACATCAGCTTGAGCAACAGCGGCGGCATCGCCGAGCCCTCGGCGTAATGCATCCAGTAGCGATAGCGAAGCGCCTCGGGCGTGCCCGCCACCGGCGCCATGCGGCCGCTGCCATGGCGCTCGATCAGCGACTCCAGGATCGCCCCCGACTCGGCGAGCACCAGCCCGTCGGCCGTCGTCACCACCGGCGACTTGCCCAGCGGATGCACCGCCCGCAGGCTGGGCGGCGCAAGCATGGTCTTGGGGTCGCGCCGGTAGTGCACGATCTCGTAGGGCAGCTCGAGCTCTTCGAGCAGCCACAGCACGCGCTGGGAGCGGGAGTTGTCGAGGTGGTGGACCGTGATCATGTTCAGGCGCTGAACAGGAAGTTCATCACGTCCCCGTCCTTGACGACGTACTCCTTGCCCTCGGCCCGCATCTTTCCGGCATCCTTCGCGCCCTGCTCGCCCTTGTAGGCGATGTAGTCGGCAAACGAGATGGTCTGGGCGCGGATGTAGCCCTTCTCGAAATCGGTGTGGATCACGCCGGCCGCCTGCGGGCCGGTGTCGCCGATGTGGATGGTCCAGGCGCGCACTTCCTTCACGCCGGCGGTGAAGTAGGTCTGCAGGCCCAGCAGGCTGTAGGCCGCGCGGATCAGCCGGTTGAGGCCCGGCTCCTCCTGTCCGATCTCGGCGAGGAACATCTTCTTGTCCTCCTCGTCCATGTCGGCCAGCTCGGACTCGATCTTGGCGCTGATGGCCACCACCGGCGCGTTCTGCGCGGCCGCGTACTCGCGCAGGCGGTCGAGGAAGGGGTTGTTCTCGAAGCCATCCTCCGCCACGTTGCCGACGAACATCGCGGGCTTGGCGGTGATCAGCGAGAACTGCTTGATCAGCGGCTTGTCTTCCTTGCTGAACTCGACCGTGCGCACCGGCTTGTTCTCGTTGAGCGCGGCCTGGCATTTCTCGAGCAGCGCGACCAGCTTGATCGCCTCCTTGTCGCCCGACCGCGCGGTCTTGGTGTGACGCTGCAGCGCCTTCTCGACCGTGGCCAGGTCGGCCAGGCACAGCTCGGTCTGGATCACCTCGATGTCGGAGATCGGATCGACCTTGCCGGCCACGTGGATCACGTTGTCGTCCTCGAAGCAGCGCACCACATTGACAATGGCGTCGGTCTCGCGGATGTGGGCCAGGAACTGATTGCCCAGCCCTTCGCCCTTGCTGGCGCCGGCCACCAGGCCCGCGATGTCGACGAACTCGACGATGGCCGGCACGACGCGCTCCGGCTTCACGATCTCGGCCAGCTGGCCCAGCCGGGTATCGGGCACCTCGACCACGCCGACGTTCGGCTCGATGGTGCAGAAGGGATAGTTCTCGGCCGCGATGCCGGCCTTGGTCAAGGCGTTGAAGAGGGTGGACTTGCCGACGTTGGGCAGGCCGACGATGCCGCACTGGAGACTCATGGCGGGACTTTCAGGATGCTTTGGGGGAACCGGGGATTCTAGGCGCGCCGATTCGCCCTCACTCGAAGCGCAGGTTGGCGCCGACCGGCTGGCCGCGACGGAGCATGTGCTCGATGCCCTGCAGCACGATCGCGTTCATGCCGAAGGTGATGGCGCCATCGACGCGCGGATCGGCACGGTAGCTGCGCAGGGTGTCGCCGACCTCGCTACCGGATTCGGCGGTCGCCGGATCGATGTCGGGAATGGGGCAGCGCGTGCAGGGCTTCACCGGCCGCAGCTGCGCCTCGCCCTCGCCGGTGCCCACATGCAGGATCTCCATGCGATCCTCGTCGTGCGCCTCGATGCCGGCGAGCACGATGTTGGGCCGGAAGCGCTCGATGCCGACCGCCGCATGGCCCTGCGCCGCCAGTCGCGCATTGAGCTCGGCCAGCGAGCCCTCGCTCGCCACCAGCAGGGGATACGCATCCGAAAACTGGTTCTGCGCCTCGGCACCGCCGGTCCACTTCATGTTCGACAGCCGCTTCTGCTCGGGATCGAAGCGCACCAGCCGCAGCTTCTGCGGGCGGCCGGGCTGCGACAGGAAGTCGCTGAACCACTGGGCCGCGATCTCGCCCATGTCGTAGGCAGCCACCTCGTCCTTCCAGACCCGCACGCGCACCGGCTGCTCGACCCGGTCGAAGGCGATGTGCAGCGCCAGCATGCCGGGGGCGCGCAGCACCATCTCCGAATGCTTCATCTGCGGCCGGATCAGCGCCATGCGCGGCAACTCGCGCTGGGTGACGAACTCGCCCTCGGCGTCGGCCACCATCCAGGCGCGGTCGAATTCCAGGCCGGTCTCGGTCAGCAGCGCCTCGGGCAGCTCCACGCCGGCGCAGGACTTGATGGGGTAGACGAAGAGGCGTGCGATGGTGGCCTGGAGGTCGAAGTCGGCGGGAACGGTCACGGGGGAGTCCTTGGGCTGAAGGGGGCGATTGTCCCGCACGGCGGGCACATCGGCCTCCTACAATGCCCCGATGGCTCTTCCTCCCGAGGTTTGCATTCGCGGCGCCGGCATCGTCGGCCGGACGCTGGCGCTGCTGCTGGCGCGCGAACGCGTGCGCGTGGCGCTGGTGGCGCCCCCCGCCGCGACCGGCACCCAGGACGTGCGCGCCTACGCGCTCAACGCGGCCTCGAAGACGCTGCTCGAATCCCTGCGCGGCTGGCCCGACGCGCCGCATGCCACGCCGGTGCGCGAGATGCTGGTGCACGGCGACGAAGGCGGGCGCGTGCAGTTCCACGCAGCGCGGCAGAAGGTGGAGGCACTGGCCTGGATCGTCGACGTGCCGGCGCTGGAACAACAGCTCACCGATGCCGTGCGTTTCCAGTCCCGCATCGACATCGTGGCCGAGCCCGTGCAGGCGCCGCTCACGGTCGTCTGCGAAGGCCGCATCAGCGCCACCCGCGAAACGCTGGGCGTGCGCTACGAGGTCACGCGCTATCCGCAGCACGCGATCGCCGCCCGCCTGGTTGCCGACGAGCCGCACGACGGCGCCGCGCGCCAATGGTTCAACGACCGGGGCGAGGTCTTCGCGCTGCTGCCGATGCAAGACAAGCAGCTTGCGCTGGTGTGGTCGGTCGACCAGCTGCGCGCACCCGAGCTGCTGGCGCTGACGGCCGACCAGTTCAACACCGCCCTGCACGAGGCCAGCCACGGCGCGCTGGGCGCGCTGCGCGTGGTGAGCGATCGCGCCTCCTGGCCGCTGCAGCGCGCCATCGCCGACCGCTGGACCGGCCGGCTCGCCGACGGCAATGCCTGGGCGTTGGCCGGCGACGCGGCGCACACGGTGCATCCGCTGGCGGGCCAGGGCCTCAACCTGGGCCTGGCCGATGCCGCCGCGCTGGCGAACGTAATCAAGAACCGCGACTACTGGCGCAGCGTGGGCGACGCCCGGTTGCTGCGCGCCTACGAACGCTCCCGCCGGGCCGAGGTGCTGGCCATGAGCCTCGCCACCGACGGCCTGCAGCAGCTCTTCGCGCACAGCGCCGACCCGCTGCCGGCCCTGCGCAACTGGGGCATGCGCGGCTTCGATCGCACGCGGCTCATCAAGAACTGGATCGCGAAGCAGGCCATGGGCCTGGCATGAACTGAATTTCGCAAGCAAGACCACCATCATGAAACCCGCATCCGCACTTCTTGCCGCGCTCGCACTCGGCTGCAGCCTGGGCGCCATGGCCGGCGAAGCCGAGATCCGCCAGAACCTGGCCGCGCGCATCCCGCAGTTCGCCAAGATCGACGAGATCCGCAAGGCCCCAATGCCCGGGCTTTACGAAGTGCGCATCAACGGCTTCGAGATCTTCTACACCGACGAGCAGGGCAATTACCTGCTGCAGGGCAACCTGATCGATGTCAAGGCGCGCCGCAACCTCACCGAGGAGCGCGTCGAGAAGCTCAGCGAGGTGGCCTTCGACAAGCTGCCGGTGAAGGACGCCTTCAAGATCGTGCGCGGCAACGGCAAACGCAAGCTGGCGGTCTTCGAGGACCCGAACTGCGGCTACTGCAAGCAGTTCGAGCGCGACCTGGCCAAGGTCGACAACGTGACCATCCATCTCTTCCTCTACCCGGTGCTGGGGCCCGACTCGGTGACCAAGTCGCGCAACATCTGGTGCGCCAAGGACAAGGCCAAAACCTGGGCCGACTGGATGCAGCGCGGCATCGCCCCCGAGGCGGCCGAATGCGACACCTCCGCGCTCACCCGCAACCGCGAGTTCGGCCAGAAGTACAACATCACCGGCACGCCGACGCTGATCTTCAGCGACGGCACGCGCGCACCGGGAGCGATCCCCGCAGCGCAGGTCGAAAAGCAACTCGCCGCGATCAACTGATGGCGGGGCCGGCCATCCACTACCGCGTGGAATGCGCGGATCGCAACGCGCACCTGTTCGCCATCACCCTGCGCATCGAACGGCCCGCCGCACGCCAGCGCGTCTCGCTCCCGGTCTGGATTCCGGGCAGCTACCTGGTGCGCGAGTTCTCGAAGAACCTCCAGCAGCTGCAGGCGAGCCAGGGCCGGCGCAAGCTCGCCGTGCAGCAGCTCGACAAGCACAGCTGGCAGATCGATGGCGTTCCGGGCAAGCCGCTGGAGCTGCGCTACCAGGTCTGCGCCTTCGACAACTCGGTGCGCACCGCGTGGCTGGACAGTGCGCGCGGCTTCTTCAACGGCACCAGCCTGTGCCTGCGCGTCGAGGGCCAGGCCGATGAGCCGCACGGCATCGAGATCGTTGCGCCCGCGCGCTCGCCGAATGAAGAGCGCTGGTCCTGCGCCACCGCCCTGAAGCCGGCCAAGACCGACCGCCAGGGCTTCGGCAGCTACATCGCCGCCAACTACGACGAGCTGGCCGACAGCCCGGTCGAGATGGGCGCCTTCTGGAGTGCCGAGTTCGAGGCCTGCGGAGTGCCGCACCGCTTCGTGGTCGCCGGCGCGCAGCCCTCCTTCGACGGCGAGCGGCTGATCGCCGACACCCGCGCCATTTGCGAGACGCAGATGCGCTTCTGGCACGGCGCCAAGGTCGGGAAGCGCGGCGGGCCGAAGCCGCCGCACGACCGCTACGTCTTCATGCTCAACGCCGTGGACGAGGGCTACGGCGGCCTCGAGCACCGCCATTCGACCGCGCTGATCTGCACGCGGCGCGACCTGCCGCAGCTTGGCCTCAAGAAGCAGGGCGAGGGCTACACCACGCTGCTCGGCCTGGTCAGCCACGAGTATTTCCATACCTGGAACGTGAAGCGGCTGCGCCCGGCCGAGTTCGAACGCTACGCCTACGGCCAGGAAAACTACACGCAGCTGCTGTGGCTGTTCGAAGGCTTCACCAGCTACTACGACGACCTGTTGCTGCGCCGCGCCGCCCGCCTGGATGATGCGGGCTATCTGCGCCTCGTCAACAAGACCGTCAACCAGGTGCTGCAGGCGCCGGGCCGCCATGTGCAATCGGTGGCGCAGGCCAGCTTCGACGCCTGGGTCAAGTACTACCGGCAGGACGAGCAGACGGCCAACACCACCATCAGCTACTACACCAAGGGCGCACTGGTGGCGCTGTGCTTCGACCTGACGCTGCGCGCCGAGGGCCAGGCCACGCTCGACGACGTGATGCGGCTCCTGTGGAAGCGCAGCGGCGGCGGCCCGGTGGGCGAGGCCGACTTCGCTGCGGCCCTCGAAGCCGTCGGCGGCCGCTCGTACGCCGATGAGATCGCCCGCTGGGTCCATTCGACCGAGGAGTTGCCGCTGGCCGATCTGCTGGGCCGGCACGGCGTCGCCGCGAACGAGGATCCGGCGCAGCGCGCCCAGGAGCTGGGCCTGCGCGTGGCGGAGGCCGGCGGCAGCGTGCAGGTCAAGATGGTGCTGCGCGGCGGTGCGGCCGAGCAGGCCGGCTTTTCGGCGAACGACGAGTGGATCGGCATCGAGCTCGCCGCCGCCAAGGACCGTCCGGCACAGGGCTGGCGCATCGCCCGGCTCGACGACCTGGGGCTTTACCTCGGGCCGCTCAAGAAGATCACGGCGCTGGTGGCACGCGACCGGCGGCTGCTTCGGTTGCCGCTCACGCTGCCGACCGGCGTCACCACCTGGCGGCTGGCCGCGCAGGATCCCGTGAAGATCGCGCGCTGGCTGGCACCGCAGTAAAACAGCCGTCGACGCACCTTCCCCGCTTTGTTCCCTCAGGAGACCCCCATGAGCTACGAAAACATCGAAGTCCGCACCGAAGCCGGCAAGGTCGGCATCGTGACGCTGAACCGGCCGAAGGCCCTGAACGCGCTCAACGACGCGCTGATGACCGAGCTCGGCGATGCGCTCAAGGTCTTCGACGCCGACCCGGCCATCGGCTGCATCATCGTCACCGGCAGCGAGCGCGCCTTCGCCGCGGGCGCGGACATCGGCGCCATGGCCAGCTACAGCTTCACCGACGTCTACAAGGGCGACTACATCACGCGCAACTGGGAGACCATCCGCAGCGTGCGCAAGCCGGTGATCGCGGCGGTGAGCGGCTTCGCGCTGGGCGGCGGCTGCGAGCTGGCGATGATGTGCGACTTCATCATCGCCGCCGACAACGCGCGCTTCGGCCAGCCCGAGATCAAGCTGGGCGTGATTCCCGGCGCCGGCGGCACGCAGCGCCTGCCGCGCGCGGTAGGCAAGTCCAAGGCCATGGACATGGCGCTGACCGGCCGCATGATGGACGCGGCCGAGGCCGAGCGCGCGGGCCTGGTGAGCCGCGTGGTGCCCTACGACAAGCTGATGGACGAGGCGCTGGGCGCCGCGCTCGTCATTGCCGACTTCTCGCAGGTGGCGGTGATGGCGGCCAAGGAATCGGTCAACCGCGCCTTCGAGAGCGGGCTCTCCGATGGCGTGATGTTCGAGCGCCGGCTGTTCCACGCGCTCTTCGCCACCGCCGATCAGAAGGAAGGCATGGACGCCTTCGTCAACAAGCGCAAGGCGGCCTTCAAGCACGAATGAGCTAGCGGCTCGGTGCGGCCGGCGCCGGCTCGGGTTCGGCCGGCGGCTGCGGCTTGAAGCGCCACTGGGGCGGTGACGACGGCTGCGCCGGCGGCTCCACCGCGTGCTGCAGGGCCTCGCGCAAGGCAGCCAGAGACGACGCCGAGGGCATCCCCGTCGCCGCTGCCCCGCGTCCCTCGCGCCAACGCACCTGGTTGCGGCCCAGTTCGAAGGTCGCCATCACATCGCCGTTGCTGCGCTCCAGCGTGACTCGCCACTCGGGCGTCCCGGCCAGCGGTTGCGAGCCGATGGCCGAGATCGCGGCGGAACCGAGGAGGGCGTTGAGGTCCTGCGCCTCGGCGCGGGACAGGGTGCGGCTCGCGCCGCCGCGCTGCGTGATGGTGATGCGGCTCCATTGCGAGAGCGCGGAGAAGGTGGGCAGTGCAGGCGATGCACCGGGCGGGGGTGGTGCCGCAGCGGGTGGTGCCGTAGCGGGTGGTGCCGCAGCGGGTGGTGCCGTAGCGGGTGGTGCCGTAGCGGGTGGTGCCGTAGCGGGTGGTGCCGTGGCGGGTGGCGCGGCAGCGGGCGCAGGCGCGGGCTCGGCTGCGGGCGCGGCGGCTTCTTTCTTTCTCGCCTCCTTCGCCGTTGCGGCGGCCGATCCGGACAGCGCGGCGTCGTCGGCTTGTCGGCGCGCAAGCTCCGAGGGTGCGGGGGTGGGTGAAGGGCGTTCCGCCGAGCGCGAGGAGCGTGCACCCTTCGCCGGAGCCGGCGCCGGAGCCGTGGCAGATTCCGCCGGCGCTTCCGGCACAGGCGCCGCGCCGCCGACGATGTCCTGGCTCGACGGCAGCGCCCGTTC
>DATFFA010000186.1:0-34664 GCA_035250605.1 Variovorax sp.
GGTGCTGGCGCGCCTGTCGCGCACGCTGGCGGACACCCGCTACTTTCCGATCCTGACCGACGAGCAGGGCATCGTCGTGGACGTCGGCGCCCTGCCCGCGCTGGCGGACAGCGCCGAGCGGCGCGCGCTCGACCTGGCACGCGTCGGCGTCGACCTGTCGGAGGCCAGCGCGGGCACCACCGCCATCGGCGCGGCGCTGGCCGAGCTGCAGCCGGTATGGCTGCACCGCGGCGAGCATTTCTTCGACGCCACCAGCGTCTACAGCTGCGCCGGCGCGCCGCTGTTCGGCCCCGACGGCGCCTGCGTCGGCATGCTGGACCTGACCGGCGTGAACGTGCAGGAACGGCCCGAGCTCAAGCACCTGGCCGCCATGTCGGCCCGCAGCATCGAAGACGCGCTGGTGCTGCAGCACCGCTGCGCCCTGCTGCTGCACCTGGCCTGGCCCGGCTACAGCGTCGGCCCCGAGGCGATGGGCCTTCTGGGCCTGGACGACGAAGGCTATGTGACGGGCGCCAACGCCTGCGCCCGCCAGATGCTGCATCAGCCCCTGGTCGGCAGCCGCTCGGCGCTGCATGCGCAGGACCTGTTCGCCCTGCCCCTGGCCATGCTCTTCGATGCGGCGCGGCGCGAGGACGTGTCGATCGAGGTGCCGCTGTGGTCGGGCCTGCGGGTGCGGGCGCGGGTGCAGCCGGCCGAACGCGTTGCGGCGCCCCATGCCGTGGCGCAGAAAAAGCCGCGCCTGCGCGAGCTGGAGGGTGAACTGATCCGCCGCGCCGTCGACGAGGCCCGCGGCAACGTGGCCGAGGCGGCGCGCGCGCTGGGCATCAGCCGCGCCACCGTCTATCGCAAGCTCGGTGGGAGCCGGAGCAAGGCAGCGTGAGGCCGCCGCGCTGGCTCCTGCGACCGCGCTGGCTCGTGCGCCTCGTCGGCGCAGACCGACGCGAGCCGCCGAAATCCCCGTGCAAGCGCGGCCGGGCCGGCCATTCCAGAATCCCGGCATGAACACGAACTATGCAAGCATCGAGCCCTCCCGTGCGGAGGTCGACGGTCTGTCCGGTCCCACCGTGGTCGAGTTCGGCGCCCCCTGGTGCGGCATCTGCAAGGCGGCGCAGCCGCTGATTGCGAAGGCCCTGGCGGGAACGCAGCCCCTGCGCCATTTGAAGATCGAGGACGGCAGTGGCCGGCCGCTGGGCCGATCGTTCGGCATCAAGCTGTGGCCGACGCTGATCTTCCTGCGCGATGGCCGGGAGGTCGGGCGGGTGGTGCGGCCCACCAGCGTCGATTCGATCTCGGATGAGCTCATGCGGCTTGCCCAGCCTGCCTAGGGGCAGTCGCCGGGCTTGGGGCCCCATGGCCGGTGCCCCCACCCCGACGCTCCCCCGAGGGGGGCAAGGCAGCCACGCGCCTCGGCTTCAGCTTGCGTGCAGGCGCCTCAGAAGTCCTGCACCTGCCACTCGTAGTCGAGCGCCACCTCGCCCAGCAGGCGCAGCCGCGTGCCGGCATCGCCCGCCAGCGCTTCCACGATTTTCGCGTTGTAGCCCACCAGAATCGCCTTGGCCTTGTCCGCAAACTCCGGCGCCACCCCCTGGTCCTCGTAGCGGCGCACGTAGGACTGCGCCGCGACGCCGATCACGAAGTACAGCCCCGCGTTGCCCGGGTCATCCTTCATCGCCTGATAGGCATCCTTCGCCAGCATCTTGAACGAATCGGTGCCTGATTCGGCTCGCTCGAAGCGTGTCGCGGTGTCTTTGAAATTCATCGCTTCCTCGTCAAACTGAATCGGGTGGGCTGCCATGCCTTTCATGGCATTGAAGCAGCCAGGTTGCCGGGCGTCAGCCGGGCTTCTGCGCCTTCTCGTAGGCCCGCGGCTGGGTCAGCACCTCGTGGCGCAGCGCGTCGTCCAGCTCGGCCTCGGTCATCAGCTTGCGCCTGAGCACCACCTCGCGCACGTTGGTGCCGTTGGCATAGGCCTCGGTCGCGACCTCGGTCGCCTGCTTGTAGCCGATGATCGGATTGAGCGCGGTGACCAGCGCGATCGAGCGCTCGATGCTTTCGCGCAGCCGGTCGGGGTTGGCCGTGATGCCCTTGACGCACAGGTCGGCCAGCGTCCTCGAGCCGTTGGTCAGGTGCTTGAAGCTGCGGAACAGGGCGCTCGCGATGATCGGCTCGAAGGCGTTGAGCTGCAGCTGCCCGGCTTCGGCCGCGAAGGTCACGGTCAGGTCGTTGCCGAAGACCTCGAAGCAGACCTGGTTCATCACTTCCGGGATCACCGGATTGACCTTGCCCGGCATGATGGACGAGCCGGCCTGCATCGGCGGCAGATTGATCTCGCCGAAGCCCGAGCGCGGGCCGCTGGAGAGCAGCCGCAGGTCGTTGCAGGTCTTCGACAGCTTGACCGAGATGCGCTTCAGCACGCCGGACAGCTGCACGAAGGCGCCGCAGTCCTGCGTGGCTTCGATCAGGTTGGGCGCCGTGGAAAGATCCAGCCCGGTGATCTTGCGCAGCGCCGCCAGCGCCTTGCCCGCGTACTCGGGATGCGCGGTGATGCCGGTGCCGATGGCGGTGGCGCCGAGATTGATCTCGCGGATCAGGGCCGAGGCCTCGGTCAAGCGCGCGATGTCTTCCTCGATCATCACCGCGTAGGTCGAGAACTCCTGGCCCAGCGTCATGGGCACCGCATCCTGCAGCTGGGTGCGGCCGATCTTGAGCAGGTGCGCGAACTCGGTGGCTTTCTCCGCAAAGGCCGAGCGCAGGTGCTCCATGGCGGCGAGCAGCCGCTCGATGGCGAAGCAGGTGGCGATGCGGATCGCCGTCGGGTAGACGTCGTTGGTGCTCTGCGCCATGTTGACGTGCTCGTTGGGGTGCAGGTGCTGGTACTCGCCGCGCTTGTGGCCGAGGATCTCCAGCGCGCGGTTGCACACCACCTCGTTGGCGTTCATGTTGGTGGAAGTGCCGGCGCCGCCCTGGATCACGTCGACCACGAACTGCTCGTGCAGGGCGCCGTGGCGGATCTCCTCGCAGGCCGCCACGATGGCGTCGCGCAACCCGGCGGGCAGCAGGCCCAGCTCGGCATTGGCCTGCGCCGCCGCTTCCTTGACGGAGGCCAGCGCGATCACCAGCTCGGGGAAGGCCGAGATGGTGGTGCCGGAGATCTGGAAGTTCTCCTTGGCCCGCAGGGTGTGGACGCCGTAGTAGGCCTCGTCCGGCACTTCGCGATCACCCAGCAGGTCGTGTTCGATTCGCATCTTGCTCATGGTTGCTCTCCTCGGTGTTGTTTCGGACTCGGCCCTCCAGCACCCAGGGCAGCGTACTGCCGCCCAGGATCGGATGAAGGCTGCCACCGCCGGGCAGTGCGATGTCCTGCGGCACATCGCACCGCGCCCTGCGCAGCATGAGTGTGCTCCCATTCGGAGGCAGGCCAAACAACGCGCGCCGTGGACGCCGGCGAAGGCCTCGAAGCGCTCCAGCACGCCCTCCTCGTGCAACGTCGGCACGCGTGTGCCTTCAGGACCTGTCACAAACGCGCCCCGCGGCGCGTCTTGAGTGCATGGAGGGCCGCACGGGGCGGCTCTCCGTCGCAACTTTCCAAGGACATTCTCATGACGCACACTGCCCGCATTCCCTTCCACCAGCTCGCGCCCAAGGCCTTCCAGTCCCTGCTCACCCTCTCCGGCGCCGTCCGCAAGGACCTGCTGGGCCATCGCCTGTACGACCTGGTGCTGCTGCGCGTGTCGCAGATCAACGGCTGCGCCTTTTGCATGGACATGCACTGGCAAGACCTGATCAAGCAGGACATCGACGCCCGCCATCTCAACGCCGTGGCCGGCTGGCGCGAGGCGCCCTTCTTCACCGAGCGCGAGCGTGCAGCGCTGGCCTGGGCCGAGATCGTCACGGCCATCCCGAACCGGGACCCGAGCGACGAGGAGTTCGCCAAGCTCAAGGCGCAGTTCTCCGACGAGGAGATCGCCGAACTCGGCTTCACCATCGCGGTGATCAATGCGTGGAACCTGCTCAATGTGAGCTTCCGCAATCCGGTGCCGGAAAAGGCTTGACAGGCTGAGCGCGCCCGCGCCTCGGAGCGCGGCACAGTGGCCATGGGCTCTACGATCCGCCCATGGCCACCCTCTCATCCGATGCCCACCAGCCGGCGCGCCTGCTCCAGCTCGATGCGCTGCGCGGCTTCGCGCTGGCGGGCATCCTGGTCGTCAACATCGCCTCCTTTTCCTCCGCCTACTACGTCGCAGGCGCACCCGATCCGCACTTCGACAGGCCCGTGGACCACGCCGTGCGCTGGCTCGCGGCCTTTCTGTTCGAGACCAAGTTCTACCTGCTCTTCTCCTTTCTCTTCGGCTACAGCTTCACCCTGCAGATGAGCGCGGCCGGGCACAGCGGCGCGGCCTTCGTGCCGCGCATGCTGCGCCGGCTGCTCGGGCTCGGACTTCTCGGCACTGCGCATGCGATCTGGCTCTATCACGGCGACATCCTCTGCGTGTATGCGGTGCTGGGCCTCGTGCTCCTCGCGGCACGGCACCAGCACGAGCGCCAGGCCTTGCGGCGCGCCTTGGTCCTCACGCTGCTGCCGGCGGTGGTCCTGATCGTCCTGGGCTCGCCGCACATGCGCCCGGGCGAGATGACGGACTTCGCCGCGGCCCTGGCGCGCGCGGAAGCCGCCCAGCAGGCCTGGCTGGGCCCGCCCGCGAGCGTCATCGCGCAGCGCCTGCGCGAGCTGGCCAACAGCTGGTGGGTCGTGGTGCTGATCCAGGGCCCGTGCGCGCTGGCGATGTTCATGGTCGGCTTCGCGGCGGGCCAGCGCCGCGTCTTCGCGCACCTCCACGCGTGGCGCGGCCTCCGGCGCCGCTTCGTCACCTGGGGGCTGGCCGTGGGCCTGCCCGGCGCCGTGTTCTACGCGAACGCGACGGCAGGGGGCCTGGGTTCGGGCCGGGAGATCCTGGGGCTGGGCGTGAGCCTCCTGACCGCACCCTTCCTCAGTGCCGCCTACATGGGCCTCGCGCTGATGCTGTTCCAGCGCGATGCCGGTGCGCGCATCGCCCGCGCGCTGGCGCCCGCGGGGCGCATGGCGCTGTCCAACTACCTGCTGCAGTCGCTGGCCTGCGCGCTGATCTTCACCGGCTACGGGCTCGGCCTCATGGGCCGGGTCTCGCCGGGGCTCGGCATGCTGATTGCACTGGGCCTCTTCGCCGGCCAGATGGTGGCCAGCGCGTGGTGGCTGCGCCGCTTCAGCTATGGCCCGGTGGAATGGGTCCTGCGCGCGCTGACGGTCGGCCGCTGGCCGCCGATGCGCAAGACGGCGCAGTGGCCGATGCGCTGAGGCTCGAGGCTCGCCGCTTCCCCTACGAATCCGCTTTAGCTTTAGACACTATTGTTGCCCAAGCTTCCTCGCCTACTCCTTTCTGTATTTCATCGGCCAAGCCGCTATCAGTGACAAGAGCCTTGGCAACCGCCACTGCCGCGTGGTCGGCAGCAAGTTCTGGATTGAACCTGCACGTAGACTCATCATCCAGGATGTCGATGAGCGCATGCGCCATAGCGATGCCCAACTTCACACGTGTGGGCATCGTGGAACGAGTCGATATCAAATCGAACGCAGCCACTCCCAGATCCTCGTCGCTCACAACGGCGCGCATGACATTGCGCACCGCCTCATCGGACAACAAGGGCAAGGGCTCCGTGGTGCCCGGCACCAGCACATCCATCATCTTGCCCAGGATTTGCATGGACACCCCCGAGTGGAATTGATTGAGCAATTCTTCCGCTCCGCCGCACACGGGATCGCCAGCGGCAGCATCGACTGCTTTGGCTGCGAACAGCCAAAGGGGATCGTGTACAAGTCCGGGCTCCAGGTTCATGAACAACAACAGCCTCCAGCCAGGGGCCCATTGACGCAAGAGTCGGGTGCAGTCAGCAAGTTGAGCGCCGAGCTGGACCCGCTTCATGCGCGCTGACATGGTTTTCATCACGCCTGTCCCCAGACCACCAGGTTCAATTCGGTCGATCGGTCCAGTTTCAGAACTCCTCACCGCGACGGTCTGGACCGCCGGCATCGCAGCCCGAAGGTCCACCCGATGCGCGAGCGCCTTGAACAGCGAGGCGACTGTGGCGGCGTCGGGTTGGTGGTGCCTCAAAAGCTTCACCACGGCTTCCGCGACGAGCTTTTGCCCTTCATTCATCGCCAGAATGACGTCGAGCTCGAAGGAAGCATCGGCACTGCAGAGCGTCGGCAGCGCATGAACCATATTGCTTTCGAGGGTGTCGACGAGGATTCCGTGTCGAAGCCCTTCAATCAGCTTCTGGATGACTGCTCGTTGATGTTCGGGCTCTGCACAAGCTGCCGAGAGAATCGTTTTGGCAGCTTCGACATAGTACGGCTCACCGGTCATCACGAGCACGGTGACCATCTCCCGCGCCACGGAAGCCTGTTTCGCCGCAAGCTCTGCATCTTTCTGCCCGATCTTCGTGATCTCGAAAGAACTTGCCTGAGCCAGGATTCCGACCTCCGCAAGTTCCAGGTGGACAGCCTTAAGCAGTGGTCTGTATGCTGCGTCGCGATTCGGCGAGTCATCTCTCAGCCCTTCGATGGCAACCTCCGGCATGCAACCCATGCCTCCCTGGATGACCAACGGATTCGCTGCCTGATCCACCGCGACGCGCAGGACTTCTCGCCGTAGGCTAGCCGGCATGTCACCGAGCAGTCTTAGGATCAGGTCTGCGTCGGGAAGCCGAGCCATCTCATCAAGTCTCGTGAGTTCCAGGTCCCCAGGCGAGCTGCCAACCCGAGCAGCGACCGCACGCAGAGCGGGCCAGATGATGCATTGCATCGCCAGAGCCCGTGGTTCAAACGCGAGACGTTGAGCGATCTGCAAAAGTGACCCCATCTCGCGCAAACACTCTGGAGTGTCCTGCTTCGAGATCCGTTCCAGCGTCGTGCGCACAGCCTCGACCAACGTGTCGTCCTTCAATGCCTCGACCATGTCCATGGTGAGTGGCGGAAACATCTCGACCAGCTTCATCCTTGCCTTGGGCGAGCAGGATGGCAGCAGTTGGAAGAACTTGGGAAGATCCGGGCGGCGCAATGCTCCGCGGGCCTCTGCGCTCAGCAACCGGTCCTTTGCACCGCCCTCATCGCTGGCCTTCACGCTGGCCTTCAGCGTGTCGATGTGATTCGAGCACAGCAGCCCACGCCGCGCCGATTGCGTGCACATGAGCATCAGCGTGCATGCCGCATTGAAGCGGCGCGCGTCCATCAGGATTCCGATGGCCTTTGCAATACCTTGACACGCTTCCTTGTCCCGCTTGTCCAGCTTCGACGACGCGGCGATATGGGAGTCTTGTACATCAAGGGCAGCGATGCCTGTCAGGCAGCGCTGCACCGCTGGCCATTCTTTGGGGCAGTCTATGAGCTGCAGAGGCTGAGGTTGCTTGGTTGGATTTCTCGGTTGGTAAGCGTCATCCCGATCGCGCTTGAGCGGATCGGCGGGCGCTTGCGCATTGGAACTGGACTGTTGGCCCCCTGCGCGGCGCTGCAGGGTCGAAGAGTGCTTCTGCCGAGTCAAGCCGCGCCGCCGCTCGGGCGCGTTGTTGGCTTTTTGCTTGCTTGTCTTGTTCATGGTGTTTGTCCATCTGAAGTGAGTAGTAGAGAAAGGGCTTGCGGGCAGGGCAGCTTCTGCCGTCCTCAGCAGCGCAGGAATGCGCCAGAGCTGATGTCGGCCAGCCCCGGGCCGGGGTGCGGCAAGGGATCGGGCGGATCGCGTTGGAGGCGGGCGACCCACGATGCGCTGGCGTGCCTGAACGCATCCACGGTCGCTGCCCATTCCGTCGGATCGCCCGGGATGGCCTTAACGAACATGCACAAGGTCAGCAAGCCCGTGCGTCGATGGACGTCGACGGCCCACTGCGCGCCCTCGCCCGCCCAGCGCACCATGACGTCCGCCACATGGCGCGGCACGTCCTCGTCGAAGGCGTCGTCCTCGTCGGCTTCCTCAATGGCCTGCAGCAGTTCCGCGCGCACATAGCCCATGCCGGCGAACAGTTCGAGCCGTCCGTCCGGCACCAGGGCGGCGTACGCCCGCAGCTGTTCGCCCGCTTCGAACACGAGGCTGCCATCAGCAACGATGCACGCGGGCGCCTGCTCCACGGAGGCCAGGTACTGATCGAGGCTGTGATGCAATTCAACGGTCATCGTGGTTTTCCCTCCCGGTGCGCACCGTGCGCCTACCATGAGTGACCGCTCTTTCGCTTCGGTTCCATGGCGATGTTCGCAGGACCGCAGCATTCTCTGAAAGCATCGCAAAGACCTGCAACGCCGCAATGACTCGGCCTGCACAAGCCGAGACTCTGATTCAGCCCGGTAGCGCCACCACAACCGCCGCCTCGTCGACGGTGGCCAGCACGCGCTGCCGCGCACGCAGCCCCGACCCGCAGGGCGCAAAGCCGACGAGCTGCAGGCCCCCTTCCAGCGCCACCGCGATCTCGTCGCCGTCCTCGCCGCGCGCCACGCCCTGCACCACGCCGGCCAGTTGGTTGCCGCGGCTGCGGCGCGGCGCGGAGGCACGCTCGACGCGCACCGCCGTCGCCTTGCACAGCGCGATGGCTGCCATGCCCTCGGCCAGGCCCAGCAGTTCGGCGCTCTCCTGCGTGATCCGCGCCGCGATCGGCAGTGCATCGCCCAGCGTCAGCTGCACGCGCACGATGCGCCCGGTGGATTCGATCGCCTGCACCGTCGCCGGCAGCTGGTTGCGCATGCTGGTGCGGATGGCGAGCCGCGCGAGCGCCGTGCCCGCACCGCCCGCACTGCTGCGCGACTGCACGTCCCGACGCGCCAGCGCGAGCGCATCGGCGAGCTCGAGCAGTTGCGCGCCGTGCGCCGTGAGCGAGGCTCCCCCGCCGCCCGCGCCGCCGACCGCCCGCTCCACCAGCGGCACGCCGGCCAGGTTGGTGAGCGTGGCCACCGCCTGCCACGCCGCCTTGTAGCTCACCGCCGCCTCGCGTGCAGCTTGCGAGATGCTGCCCGTGCGGCCGATGCCGCGCAGGATGTCGATGCGCTTGTCGCTCATGCCGTGGCCGAGCGCGTCGCCGAAGCGGGGAGATGCCATGCGCCGCATTGTGCCGCCGGGCTTACACTCGCGCTATTCCATCGATGAATAGCGCGATGACGTCCAGCCTCTTGCTCTCCCGTTCGCTCGCCGCCCTCCTCGCGCTCGGCGCGACGCTCGCCGTCCATGCGGCCGAGGTCCAGGTCGCCGTCGCGGCCAACTTCGCCGGGGCGATGAAGGCGCTGGCTGCGGACTTCGAGAAGGCGACCGGCCACAAAGCCGTTCTCGCCTCCGGCGCAACGGGCAAGTTCTACGCGCAAATCCGCAGCGGCGCCCCCTTCGACGTCTTCCTCGCGGCCGACGACGAGACGCCCGCCAGGCTCGACAAGGAAGGCGCTGCCGTGCCGGGCAGCCGCTTCACCTATGCGACCGGCAAGCTGGTCTTGTGGTCGGCCAAGCCCGACCTGGTGGACGCCAGGGGCGAGGTCCTCCAGAACGGGCGGTTCGCGCACATCGCGCTGGCCGCGCCCAAGCTCGCGCCCTACGGCGCGGCCGCGGTCGAGACGATGACACGCCTGGGCGTGCTCGCCCGGCTGGCGCCGAAGTTCGTGCAGGGCGAGAGCATCGGCCAGACCTTCGGCTTCGTTTCCAGCGGCAACGCGGAGCTCGGCTTCGTCGCGCTGTCGCAGGTGTGGGAGAAGGGCAAGCTCAAGAGCGGCTCGGCCTGGATCGTGCCGGCCGAGCTGCACGCCCCTCTCCGGCAAGACGCGGTGCTGCTGGTTCGGGGCAAGGACAACGCAGCCGCCGTGGCGCTCATGGCCTTTCTCAAGTCCGACGCCGCCAAGGCGGTGATCCGCTCCTTCGGCTACGAGACGGCGTGAAACACTGCACATGACCACCGCGGCCGACCTCGGCGCCATCGTCCTCACGCTCAAGCTGGCGGCGCTCACCACGCTGATCCTGCTGCTGCTGGGCACGCCTTTGGCCTGGTGGCTGGCACGCACCCGCTCGGCGTGGAAGGGGCCGGTCGGCGCGCTGGTGGCCCTGCCGCTGGTGCTGCCGCCCACCGTGCTGGGCTTCTATTTCCTGGTGGCGATGGGGCCGAGCGGGCCGATCGGCGCGTTCACCCAATGGCTGGGCGTCGGCCTGCTGCCTTTCAGCTTCGCGGGCCTGGTGATCGGCTCGGTGGTGTATTCGATGCCCTTCGTGGTGCAGCCGATCCAGAACGCCTTCGAGGCCATGGGCAGCGAGCCGCTCGAGGCGGCGGCGACGCTGCGGGCATCGCCGCTCGACCGCTTCTTCAGCGTGGCGCTGCCGCTGGCGCGGCCCGGCTACCTCACGGCGGTGGTGATGGGCTTCGCCCACACGGTGGGCGAGTTCGGCGTGGTGCTGATGATCGGCGGCAACATTCCCGAGAAGACGCGCGTGGTGTCGGTGCAGATCTACGACCACGTGGAGGCACTGGAGTACACGCAGGCGCACTGGCTGGCCGGCGGCATGGTGGCCTTCTCGTTCCTCGTGCTGCTGGCGCTCTACGCGCTCCATCCCACGGGGCGGCGGCGATGACGGGCGATGCGGCGGCAGCCACGGGCGTGCAGGCACGCCTGAAGGTCGAGCACCCGGGCTTCTCGCTGGAGGTCGCGCTGGAGCTGCCGGGCCGCGGCGTGAGTGCGCTGTTCGGCCCCTCGGGCTGCGGCAAGACCACCTGCCTGCGCGCCATCGCGGGGCTGCAGCACGCGCCGGGCGCCTTCGTGGCCGTGAACGGCGAGCGCTGGCAGGACGACACGAGCTTCGTGCCGACCCACCGGCGAGCGCTGGGCTACGTGTTCCAGGAGACGCGCCTCTTCGCGCATCTCGACGTGCGCCGCAATCTCGAATACGGCATGAAGCGGGTCGCCGCCGCGCAGCGTCGGGTGCCGCTCGAACAGGCGGTGGAACTGCTGGGCCTCGGCCCTCTGCTGGCTCGCCGGCCCGATGCGCTCTCGGGCGGCGAGCGCCAGCGCGTGGGCATCGCACGCGCACTGGCCACCAGCCCGCGGCTGCTGCTGATGGACGAGCCCCTGGCGTCGCTCGACCTGGCGCGCAAGCGCGAAATCCTGCCCTACCTCGAACGGCTCCACGCCGGGCTCGACATCCCCGTCATCTACGTGAGCCACGCGGCCGACGAGGTGGCGCGCCTGGCCGATCACCTGGTGCTGATGGAGGCCGGGCGGGTGCTGGCCAGCGGCCCCGCGAATGCGCTGATGACGCGGCTGGACCTGCCGCTGGCGCACGGCGATGCGGCCGGCGCCATCATCGACGCGACCGTCGCGGGCTTCGATGCGGCTTTCGGCCTGACGCAGCTCGCCTTCGCCGGCGGCACGCTGTGGCTGCCGCACGGCGGCACGCGCATCGGCCAGGCCGTGCGGGTGCGCATCCAGGCACGCGACGTGAGCCTCACGCTCACGCCCCAGACGGACACCAGCGTGCTCAACATCGTGCCCGCGACCGTGGCCGATCTCGCGGAGGACGGCCCCGCGCAGGTCATGGTGGGGCTGGACGCCGGCGGCGCGCGCCTGCTCGCGCGCATCACGCGCAAGTCGGCCGCGCTGCTGCGCCTTCGCGCGGGCGCGGCCGTGCATGCACAGGTCAAGGGCGTCGCGATCGTGGAGTGAGGTTCACGCGCCGACCGGCACCTTGTCCAGGAAGCCGGTCACGACGCGCAGCTTGCCGGATTCGAGCTGCACGAAGTCCGTGCCTTCGACCAGGTCCTCGGCCCCGCTCGGTCCCAAGGTCCACGAGAAGCGCAGGTGCTCGCCGTGCGCATCGGCCTGGCCCTTGAGCTTGAAGCGGAAGCCCGGATAGCGCTGGTGCACGCCGCCGACCAGCGCGCTGATCTGCGCGTGGCCGCTGCCTTGCATCATGGGGTCGACGTAGCGCGCATCGGCGCTCCAGTGGGTTTCGAGCAGCTTCAGGCGGCGCTCGGCATCGGTCTCGTTCCAGACGGCGATGTACTGTTCGGCGATGCGTGCGGCATCGGGTGCGGCGGTGTTCATGGTGGCGATTCCTTTCGTTTCGAGGGCCCGCAACGGCGCGGGGTGAACGAATGGTCGCCGCTGGCGCGCCGCGGGTCGATGACGTGGGAGGTCATGGCGGGCGGTGCCGCCCTCGCCGGTCACTATGGCGGGCCAGCCGATCGTGCCCGGGATCACCATGGCCGCGGAGAGCGCACTACCATGCACCCAGTTCGTCGACGGAGCAGGTCATGAGGATTGCGGTGATGGGCGCGGGTGCGGTGGGTTGCTACTACGGCGGCATGCTGGCGCGCGCGGGACATTCGGTCGTGCTGGTCGGGCGGCCGCAGCATGTGGAGGCGATCCGTCGCGACGGCTTGCTGCTGGACACGCAGTCCTTCCAGGCCAGGGTGCCGATGGAGGCCAGCACCGAGGTCGATGCGGTGCGCGACGCCCGGCTGGTGCTCTTCTGCGTGAAGTCCACCGACACCGAGAGCGCCGCCGCGGCAATGCGCCCGCACCTGGCGCCCGATGCCCTGGTGCTCACGCTGCAGAACGGCGTCGACAACGCGACGCGCCTGCAGGCCGCGCTGGCGCAGGAGGTCGCGGCGACGGTGGTCTACGTGGCCACCGAAATGGCCGGGCCGGGCCACGTCAAGCACCACGGGCGCGGCGAGCTGGTCATCGCGCCCTCGACCAAGAGCGCCGAAGTCGCCGAGCTGCTGATCGCCGCCGGCGTGCCCACGCAGATCTCGGACAACGTGACCGGCGCGCTCTGGGCCAAGCTGATCCTCAACTGCGCCTACAACGCGCTGTCGGCGATCACGCAGCTGCCTTACGGCCGCATCTCGCAGGGCGAAGGCGTGCAGGCCGTGATGGGCGACGTGGTGCGCGAATGCCTCGCCGTGGCCGAGGCCGGCGGCGTGACGATCCCCGGCGACACCTGGGCCGCCGTGCAGCGCATCGCCGAGACCATGCCGTCGCAGTTCTCCTCCACCGCACAGGACCTGGCACGCGGCAAGCGCAGCGAAATCGACCACCTCAACGGCTACGTGCTGCGACAGGGCGAAGTGCTGGGCGTGGCAACGCCGGTCAACCGCGTCCTGCACACCTTGGTGAAGTTGCTCGAGGCGCGCGCAGCGGCGGAGTGACGCGGGCGGCCGGCCCCGGGGCAGGTTCGGATTTTTCCTTCATCGAGCCGGGTCATCGTCTGCCTGCCGCGCAGCGGCTGAACGCCCAGTGTGCAGGCATCAGAAAGGCCGCAACCATGAGCGCGACGCCGAAACCGCTGCCCCTGCATCGCCTGCCGCTTCGCGATCACGACGGCGAGTTTCGCGTCGTGATCGAGGCCAACCAGGGCTCGCGCAACAAGCTCAAGTACGACCCGCAACGCGCCATGATGGAGCTCCATCTCGTGCTGCCGCTCGGCGTGGCTTTTCCTTATGACTTCGGCTTCCTCCCGAGCACGCTGGGCGCCGATGGCGATCCGCTGGACGCGCTCGTGCTCATGGACGAATCGGTGCCGCCGGGCGCGGTGGTGCCCTGCCGGCTCGTCGGCGTGATCGAGGCCGAGCAGACAAAGAAGAAGAAAAAGACCAGGCGCAACGATCGCTTCCTGCTGGTCGCGAGCTCGTCGCACCGCTTCCGGAACTGCAAGGACCTGGCCGATATCTCGGCGGATGTGCTGGACGAGATCGAGCGCTTCTTCGAGTTCTACAACAAGCAGAAGGGCGTGGACTTCCGCCCGATCGGGCGCTACGGAAGGAACAAGGCCGAGGCGCTGCTCAAGGCGGGCGAACGCGAAGCCGCTTGACGGAATGCCCGGTCAGGCGGGTGCGCCGCTCGGTGCCGCGCCCAGTGCGCGCCGCGGCTCGGTCGCGCCGTAGCGGTCCATGGCGAGGCCGTCGGTGCGGATGTCCGGCCGCCGTCCCATCACCTGGTCGGCCACCAGCTTGCCCGAGCCGCAGGCCATGGTCCAGCCCAGCGTGCCGTGGCCGGTGTTCAAGTACAGGTTCGAGAACGGCGTGGGGCCGATGATCGGCGTGCTGTCGGGCGTCATCGGGCGCAGGCCGGTCCAGAAGCTGGCGCGCGGCAGGTCGCCGCCCGGGAACAGCTCGCCGACCACGCGCTCGAGCGTGGCGCGCCGCTGCGGGTTCAGGCGCAGGTCGAAGCCGGCCAGCTCGGCCATGCCGCCCACGCGGATGCGGTCGTCGAAGCGCGTGATGGCGATCTTGAAGGTCTCGTCGAGCACGGTGGATTGCGGCGCCAGCGTGGGGTCGAGCAGCGGCACGGTCAGCGAATAGCCCTTGACCGGATAAACCGGAATGTGCAGCCCCAGCGGGGCAATCAGCGCGCGCGAATAGCTGCCGAAGGCGAGCACATAGCGGTCGGCCTTGAGCACCTCCGCCTTGGGCCCGGCCAGCCGCACGCCGGCAATGCGGCCGCCTTCGGTGAGCAGGCTCTCGACGGCCTCCTCGAAGCGGAAGCTCACGCCCAGCCCGCGCGCCACCTCGGCCAGGCCACGGGTGAACAGATGGCAGTCGCCGGTCTCGTCGTTCGGCAGGCGCAGGCCGCCGGCCAATTGCCCTGCGCTGCGCGCCAGTGCGGGCTCGACCGCGGCGAGCTGGTGGCGGTCGAGCAATTCGAAGGGCACACCGCATTCCTGCAGCACCGCGACGTCGCGCTGCACCGCATCGAGCTGCGCCTGCGTGCGGAACAGCTGCAGGGTGCCTTGCGTTCGGTGCTCGTAGCGCACGCCGGTCTGCGCACGCAGCTCGCGCAGGCAGTCGCGGCTGTACTCGGCCACGCGCATCATCCGTTCCTTGTTGGTCGCGTAGCGTTCGGGCGAGCAGTTCTTCAGCATCGCGGCCATCCAGCGCAGCTGGAACAGGCTGCCGTCGGGCCGGATCGCCAGCGGCGCGTGCTTCTGGAACATCCACTTGAGCGCCTTGAGCGGAATGCCCGGCGCGGCCCAGGGGGTGGAATAGCCCGGCGAGACCTGGCCTGCATTGGCGAAGCTGGTCTCCAACGCGGGACCGCCCTGGCGATCGACCAGCGTGACGTCGGCGCCGGCGCGCGCCAAATAGTAAGCCGTCGTGATACCGATGACGCCGCCGCCCAGAACAATCACTTTCATTGCAAGACCCCGTCGACTTCAAGAGAGAAGCCAAGGTTATTCATGTTCTTGCCATAAACTTCACTCAAATATGGCGGCATGCCAGTGTTTCTTGCTGCCGTCACGGCCCCAGGGCGCCTGCAGGAGTGAAATGACCGAACTCGACCGCACCGACCGCAAAATCCTCGACATCCTCCAGCGCCAGGGCCGCATCCCCATGACCGAGCTGGCGCAGCAAATCGGCCTGTCGACCTCCCCCTGTACCGAGCGCGTGCGGCGGATGGAGCGCGAAGGTGTCATCACCGGCTACCACGCCCGCATCGATCCGCAGGCCATCGGCAAGACCTTGCTGGTGTTCGTGGAGATCACGCTGTCGTCGAAGTCGGCCGACGTCTTCGACAAGGTGCGCACCGAGCTGTTGCATGTGCCGGAGGTGATGGAATGCCACCTGGTGTCGGGCGGCTTCGACTACCTGGTGAAGGCGCGGCTGCGCGCGATGAGCGACTATCGGCGCCTGCTCGGCGACCTGCTGAAGAAGCTGCCCGTCACGGCCGAGTCGAACAGCTACGTGGTGATGGAAGAAGTGAAGGAAAGCCTGTACCTGCCGCTGGACCGGTGAGCCGCGACATTGCCCTATGGGCTGGCCGCATTGGGGAAGAACAGCTGCTCGCCGCCGATCTTGTAGCTCGCGATGCTCGACTGCCCCGCCGGCGAGATCACCCAGTCGACGAACTTCTGCGCGCCGGCGCCGTTGAGCTGCGGAAACTTCGAGGGGCTCACCACCATCACGCCGTACTGGTTGAAGAGCCGCTTGTCGCCCTCCACCAGCACCGCCAGGTCGGCGCGGTTCTTGAAGCTGAGCCAGGTGCCGCGGTCGGCCAGCACGTAGGCGCCGCTGGAGGCTGCGATGTTGAGCGCCGGCCCCATGCCGCAGCCGCACTCCTTGTAGCCCGTGCCTTTCTTGTCGTTGGCCACCGGCTGGCCCGCCCCGGCCAGGCCGGTCTGCGTCCAGAGCCGGCGCTCGGCGGCGTCGGTGCCGCTCTTGTCGCCGCGCGAGACGAAGGCGGCGTTGGCCGCAGCCACCTTCTTCAGCGCCACGGCGATGTCCTTGCCCTTCGCCGCCGCCGGATCGTTCTTCGGCCCGATCAGCACGAAGTCGTTGTACATGACCTCGAAGCGCTTCGCGGCGAAGCCTTCGGCGACGAACCTCTCCTCCGCCGCGGTGTCGTGCACGAAGAGCACGTCGGCATCGCCGCGCCTGGCCATGTCGATGGCCTGCCCGGTGCCGACCGCCACCACCTTGACGTCGATGCTGCTGGCCTGCCTGAAGGCCGGCAGCAGGTGCGCGAACAGGCCCGACTGCTCGGTCGAGGTGGTGGACGCCATGGTGATCGTCTCGGCCTGCGCCGCGGCGCCGGCCGCCGCCAGGACGAGTGCCGCCGCCACGAACTCGAATGCCTTCATGCCAGCTCTCCTTTGACAAATTGGCGGGCTTCCTCGGGGAGAGGCCCGTTGAAGAAATCATGGACCGGCAGGTCCGCCAGCACCCGGCCGTGCTCGAGGTAGACCACCCGGCTCGCGAGCCGCTTCACCTGGCCCAGGTTGTGGCTCGCGAACACCAGCGTGCGGCCCTGTGCCGCGTCGGCGATGAGGGCCTCGACCTCGCGCTTGGCCGTTGGGTCCAGGCTGGCGGTCGGCTCGTCCAGCAGCAGCACCGCCGGCTTGAGTGCCCAGGCGCGCGCCAGCGCCATGCGCTGCTGCTGCCCGCCCGACAACGTGCGCGCATTGCGCCCGGCCACCTCGGCCAGGCCGACCCGGCCCAGCGCCGTCACCGCCTCGCGCTGCGCGTCGCGCCACCGCGCGCCGTGCAGCCAGAGCGCCAGCGCGACGTTGTTGCGCACGCTCATGCGCAGCATGTGCGGACGCTGGAACAGCATCGCCTGCGCCTGCGGCGGCACCGCGTTGACGAAGGCGCCGCCCGCATGCGGCAACAGGCCGTGCAGCACACGCAGCAGCGTGCTCTTGCCGCTGCCGTTGGCGCCGATCAGCGCGACCCGTTCGCCGGCATGGATGGACAGCGTGACGCCGGCGAGCGCCGGCACGCGGCCGTAGCGCACGTCGATGTCGCGCAGGGCGAAGAGCGCCGCGCCGGCCGTGGCCGCTGCTTCCGGCGCATCGCCGCTTCGCGCGGCCACCACGCGAAGGCGGGCGCGCCCATCGCCATGCGGCCGGATGCTGCTCACGAGACCACCTCCGCCCGCCGCAGCCCCGCCGCGTCGACCGCGCCGCCATCGACCCGCTCGCGCCAGCCGCGCAGTGCGCTGATGGCAAGGTTGAGCAGCAGCACCACCCCCAGCAGCACCAGGCCCAATGCCAGCGCCAGCGGCAGATCGCCCTTGCTGGTCTCCAACGCGATGGCGGTGGTCATGACGCGCGTGAAGCCGTCGATGTTGCCGCCCACGACCATCACCGCGCCGACCTCCGACACGGCGCGGCCGAAGGCGGCGATCAGCACGGTGACCAGTGCATAGCGCTCGTCCCACACCAGCAGCAGCGCCCGCGCCAGCGAATGCGCGCCCAGCGAGCGCAACTGCTCGCCATGGGCGCGGTCCGCATCCTCGATGGCCTGGCGCGTGAGCGCCGTGACCACCGGCAGCACCAGCAGCGCCTGCGCCAGCACCATCGCCTTGAAGGTGAAGAGCCAGCCCAGGAAGCCGAGCGGCCCCGAGCGCGACAGGAGCAGATAGATCACCAGCCCCACCACCACCGAGGGAAGCGCCAGCAGCGTGTTGAGCAGCGTGAGCAGCAGGCCGCGGCCGGCGAAGCGCGCGACGGCGAGCCAGGCGCCGAGCAGCAGGCCGAGCCCGCAGGCCAGCGCGCAGGCCGCGGCGCTGACGGCCAGCGAGCGGCCGACGATGCCGAGCAGAACGGGATCGCCGGAAACCAGCAGTTGCCACGCGGCGACGGCGCTGTCTGTGAAGGTGTTCATGGGGCCGTGACGGTCAAGTCGCCAGTATCGGCAAGCTGGGCCGCCCAACTTATGCAAACACTTGCATAGGTGACGGACGACCTTTGCATAATCCTTGGCGCCACTCCGCCTTCCGCTTCCAACGTGCAACAGATCGAACTGTCTTACGCCATCGCCCCGCGCCGGAGCGGCCGTACGCTGATCCGCAATCCGCTGATGGAGCTCTTGCACGCGGTGCGCGAGCACGGCTCCATCTCGTCCGCGGCGCGGGCGCTCGGCCTGTCGTACCGCCACGTCTGGGGCGAGCTCAGGCGCTGGGAGCAGAACCTCGGGCATCCGCTCGTGAGCGGCGAGCAGGGCCGCTCGGCGC
Source organism: Variovorax sp. (assembly GCA_035250605.1). Classification (GTDB taxonomy): domain Bacteria; phylum Pseudomonadota; class Gammaproteobacteria; order Burkholderiales; family Burkholderiaceae_C; genus Variovorax. The sequence goes on from DATFFA010000186.1 coordinate 18,497, forward strand.
AGCTGTCCGAGTTCGGCGACAAGCTGCTGTGGGCCGAGCGCCAGGCGCAGGCCCGGCTCGCGCCGCAGATCGAGGCCCTGCATGCGGACCTCGAGCGCGCCTTCGCGATGGCCTTCGACGACAGCCTGCATGTGCTCAGCCTGCACGCGAGCCACGACGATGCGCTGGTTCTGCTGCGCGCCCACGCGGCCGAGCGCGCGCGGCTGCAGCTCGACATCCGCTTCACCGGCAGCGTGGACGCGATCAGCGGCCTCAACCAGGGGCGATGCGTGATGGCGGGCTTCCATACCCTGGAGCGGCCGCCGGCCGGTTCGCTCGCGCAACGCACCTACAAGCCGCTGCTCAAGCCCGGGCTGCACAAGATCATCGGCTTCGCCCGCCGCACCCAGGGCCTGATCGTCGCGCCCGGCAATCCGCTGGGCCTGCGCGGCATCGCCGATGTCGCACAGCGGCGCGCGCGCTACGTGAACCGCGCCCTCGGCACCGGCACGCGCGTGCTGCTCGACGAGCTGCTGGCGCAGGAGGGGCTGGGCCCGGATGCGCTCGAGGGCTACGAGCGCGACGAGCCTTCGCACGCGGCCGTTGCGCACGCGGTGGCCTCGGGCCGCGCCGATGCCGGCTTGGGCATCGAATCGGCGGCGCGCGGCCCGGGCCTGGGCTTCGTGCCGCTCGTGAACGAGCGCTACCATCTGGCCTGCCTCAAGTCGGCGCTGGAGCAGCCGGCCGTCCAGGCCCTGCTGGTGCTGCTGCGCAGCGCGGCCTGGCGGCACCAGCTCGGCACGCTCGCCGGCTACGAGAGCGCCGGCAGCGGCGAGGTGCAATCGCTGAGCGCGCTGCTGCCGTGGTGGAGCTTCAAGGCGCCCAAGCGCTAGGGGTCAGTCCAGCTTGCGGTCCTCGCGCTTGGCTTCTGCCATGGCCTCGGGCTCCAGCTCTTCGGCCGATCGATTGAGGTGGACGAACAGGCCCCATCCCGCCAGCAGCAGCCCGACCGAACACACCATGCCGCTCGCATAGAGCAGCTGCGCCGGGTCGTCATGCGCCCTGAAGGTCGCGACCAGCCCTTCCACCGCCAGCGCGACCACGATGACCACCATGAAGCGCGACAGAAAACGCCGCACGCGGGTCGGCGCGCCGATGTGGGCGTCGCGCACCACTTCTTCCTCCGTGATGGTCTGCGCCACCTGCAGCGCAACCACCCCCGCTGCCAGCAGGCCGACCGCCTCGATGATCACTTCCGCCGCTGCGCGATCGAGGCCCTGGGCGAACGCCGACCAGCCGATGCGCGCCGACACCACGATCAACATCAGCGCGGCGCAGGCAAAGAGAAGCGCCATGAAGGCATGAATGCCGGAAAACACGCGCAGTAGCCATTTCATCGCCGGGCTTCCATTTGTTCTCGAATGGTGCAGTGTGGCGCCCTTTGCGACGCGCCGGTGTCAGCCGGCGCCCCCCGTTTTGGGGAGCGCCCTAGCGCCGAAGACGCGCCGCCAGCTGCCGCATGCCGCTCGACCAGCGGTTCGGCTTCTCGTCGGCCCACTGCTGCGCGAGCTCGGAAACGGCAGGGTCCGCGACCCGTTCCACGGCGCGTACCGCGGCCGGCGCCAGCGCACGCAGCTGCTCGCGCGGCATCGCGGCCAGGCACGGCACCGCCTTCGGCGCTGCGCTGCTGCCGAGGGCGCCGGCAATCAGTTCGCCGGCCGCCACCGCCATTGCGCCGTCATCGGCATCGACGAAGCTCGCGACCAGCGCCAGCTCGATGGCCTGCGAGACCCGCTCCGCATCTGCCGAGCGCGTGCATTCCGCCAGGAAGTCCTGCGCCGCATCGTTGTCGAAGGCGCCCTCGCCCCAGGCGCCCGCGTGCGCCGAAACAGTCAGCACACACGCGAGAGCGGCGGCGCAGGCAGGCTTGCGACAAATCATGCAGCGAATTCTCCATCAGGCCCCAGCCCCGTCGGCACGCCCAGCCGCAGCGCCAGGTTCGCCGCGTCGTAGGGCGCATGCACCTTGATGTCGTTGTCGAAGTAGCAGTACACGTCGCGCCGGGCGCGGCGCGGTGCGGCGCGGCCCGAGGCCCGGCGTGCATCCTTCACCTGGCGGCCCTGGCGCCACGCGTCGATCCGCGCGGCCCAGCGGTCGAGCGCGGCATCGTCGTAGCCGCTTGCATAGAGCTCCTTGTCCCCGTGCAGCCGCAGGTACACGAAGTCCGCGGTCAAATCCTCGAGCAGCGGCCAGCGCCCGGCCGTGTCGGCGACCACCAGGGCGATCTCATGGCGGCGCAGATGGGCAACGAAGGCCGCGTCGACGAAGCTCGGATGTCGCACTTCCACCGCGTGCCGCAGCGGCCGTTTCGCGGAACGCTTGAGCCAGGTGCGGCCCTCGAGCCGATCGTCGTGCAGGCGCGCGAGGGCCAGGGCCGAACTCGTGTCGCGTGGCAGCAGCGAGAAGAAGTCGTCGAGCCGCTCCGGCTCGTAGGCCATCGAAGGTGGCAGCTGCCACAGCATCGGCCCCAGCTTGGCGCGCAGCGCCAGGACGCCCGATGCCAGGAAGTTCGCCAAGGCAGTGCGTACGTCCTTGAGCCGCAGCATGTGGGTGATGTAGCGCGAGCCCTTGACCGCGAAGACGAAGCCCTCCGGCGTCTCGTCGTACCAGGCCAGGTACGACTCGGGCCGCTGCAGCGAGTAGAAGGAGCCGTTGAGCTCGATGGTGGGCAGCATGCGCGAGGCGAAGGCAAGCTCCTGGCGCTGTGGCAGTCCTTTGGGATAGAACTTGCCGCGCCAGGGCGCATAGCGCCAGCCCGAGATGCCGACGCGGGTCTCGCCGGGGCTTCCAGCCATGATTTCCCGGCCTCCGCAAAGAGGCCTTCGCGTGCGGGCCCGCGCGGGATGCCGGGCCTCGGCGCGCGATTCTGTGCCGCGGCACGGCCCCGCAGTGAAGGACAAGGCCGCGCCTGCTGCGCCCGCTATTCGACTTTGTCGGCGCGCGCCCCCAGCCCCAGGTAGGTGTCGATGATGCGGCGGTCGTGCAGCAGTTCCGAGGCCGCGCCCTGCAGCGCGACCGCGCCCATTTCCAGCACATAGGCCCGGTCCGCAACTTGCAGGGCGGCCCGCGCGTTCTGCTCCACCAGCAGCACCGACACCCCGTGCTTGCGCAGCGAAGACACCACCTGCAGCACCTCGCGCACGATCAGCGGCGCCAGGCCCAGCGAGGGCTCGTCCAGCATCAGGAGGCGCGGGCGCGCCATCAGCGCGCGGCCGATCGCCAGCATCTGCCGCTCGCCGCCGGAGAGCGTGGAGGCCAGCTGCGCGCGGCGCTCGGCCAGGCGCGGGAAGATCGCGAAGACCTCGTCCATGCGTTGGCGCTGGTCGCGCTCGCCGCGCCACCAGCGCGAGAAGCCGCCCAGGAGCAGGTTGTCCTCGACCGGCATCTCGCCGAAGAGCTCGCGCTTCTCGGGCACCAGGCCGACGCCGCGCGCCACCATCGCTTCCACGCTGATGCGCGTCATGGCCTCGCCGCCCAGCAGCACCCGGCCGCGCGAAGGCAGAAGGCCCATGGCCGCGCACAGCAGCGTGGTCTTGCCGGCGCCGTTGGGGCCGATCACGGTGACGATCTCGCCGGTGTCGACGCGCAGGTCGACGTGGTGCACGGCTTCGACGGGGCCGTAGGGGACGCAGAAGTCTTCGAGCTGGAGCAGGGGGGAGGAACTCATTGGGTCATCCTCTTCGGAGCCTGTTGCTCCTGGCGACGCAAAAGAAAGTGACTCGCCCGCCGGGGCGACATCCCGGCTCCAGCCTTGGAACAGGCGCAACACCCAATCAAGCGCCCAAAGCCCTCACCCCAGCCATCTCCCCAGCCATCTCCCGCAAGCGGAAAAGGGTCAGGCAGAGGAAGCACGACAACCGAAATCCAAGCGAACCTCATGCAGTCTGCTCCACAAGGCCTTCGTTCGCGGGCTCGTCCACCCCGCCCAGATAGGCATCCAGCACCTTGGGATCGCGCTGCACCTCGGCCGGCGTGCCGCGCGCGATGACGGCGCCGAACTCCAGCACGGTGACGCGGTCGGCCAGGTTCATCACGAACTCCATGTCGTGCTCCACCACCAGGATGCCCAGGCCCTCGGCCCGCAGCTGGTCGAGCAAGGTGGCGAGCGCACGTTTCTCCAGATGGCGCAGGCCGGCCGCGGGCTCGTCCAGCAGCAGCACCGCGGGCTGGCCCGCCAGGGCGCGCGCGATCTCGACCACGCGCTGCTGGCCCAGCGCCAGCGAGCCCGCCGGCACTTCCGCGAATTCGCCGAGTCCGCAGCGCTCGATCTGCCGGCGCGCCTGCGCGAGCAGCGCGGCCTCTTCGGCGCGGTCCAGCCGCAGCATCGAGGCGATCCAGCCGCGCTGTCCGCGCCGGTGCGCACCCAGCGCGACGTTCTCGATCACGCGGCGCTGTCCCAGCAGGCGCACATGCTGGAAGGTGCGGCCCAGGCCCAGCGCCGCGAAATCGCGCGAGGGCTTGCCGGTCATCGGCCGGTCCATCAGCCGCACTTCGCCTTCGGTCGGATCGTCGACCCCCGAGATCATGTTGAAGAAGGTGCTCTTGCCCGCCCCGTTGGGCCCGATCAGCGCATGGATCTCGCCGGCCTTCACGTCGAGGCCGACGGCATCGTTGGCCACCAGGCCGCCGAAGCGCTTGGTGACGGCCTTGGCCTCCAGCACGACCTGCCCGCGCGGCGGCAAGGCGGTTTCGGGCAGCGCCAGCACATGGCGCGGCGCACGCGCTGCAGCAGGCTTCAGGAAGCGGTTGACGAGCCGCGCAAGGGTCGGCCACAGCCCGTCGGCGAAGCGCTGCAGCACCACCAGCATCAGCAGGCCGAACACGATCACCTCGAAGTTGCCGCTCGATCCGAGCAGGCTGGGCAGAATGTCCTGCAACTGCTCCTTCAGCAGGGTGATCAGCGCCGCGCCCAGCACCGCGCCCCACAGGTGGCCCGCGCCGCCGACCACCGCCATGAACAGGTACTCGATGCCGATGTTGAGGTTGAAGGGCGTGGGGTTGATGAAACGCTGCAGGTGCGCGTAGAGCCAGCCCGACACCGCCGCGAGCAGCGCCGCGAGCACGAACACCTTGATGCGGTAGCGGCCGGTGTCCACGCCCATCGACTCGGCCATCACCCGGCCACCCTTGAGCGCGCGGATGGCGCGGCCCTCGCGCGAGTCGAGCAGGTTGTGCAGCGCCCACAGCGCCAGCAGCAGCACGCCCCAGATGACCAGGCCCAGCGAGCGCGGCGAGGCGAAGGAGACGCCGGCGACCACGATCGCCGGCACGCCCGCCACGCCCGTGTGGCCGCCGAGGAACTCGAGGTTGCCGAACAGGAAGTAGAAGCTCAGCCCCCAGGCGATGGTGCACAGCGGAAGGTAGTGGCCCGACAGCCGCAGCGTGATCGCGCCCAGGCCCCAGGCGATGAGAAAAGTCACGGCGATGCCGAACAGCAGGCCGATCCACGGCAGCAACGCCGGGCTGATGCCGCCCAGCGCCGAGGCGACCATCGGCGACGTGCAGATCCACGCGGTCGCATAGGCGCCGGTGCCGACGAAGGCAGCCTGGCCGAAGGAGGTCATGCCGCCCACGCCGGTGAGCATGACGAGGCCGGCCGCGACCAGCGCGTAGAGGCCGATGTAGCTGAGCACCGTGACCGAGAAGTCCGGCAGGAAGCCCCACACCGCCGCGAGCGCGACGATGAAGGCCAGCGTCAAGTGCCGCCGCGTCATTCTTCGTCCTCCACATGGCGGCTGCTGAGCGAGCGCCACCACAGCACGGGAATGATCAGCGTGAAGACGAACACTTCCTTGAAGGCGCTGGCCCAGAAGGAAGAGAAGGCCTCCAGCTGGCCCACGATCAGCGCGCCGACCAGTGCCAGCGGGTAGCTGGCCAGCCCGCCGACGATGGCGGCGACAAAGCCCTTCAGCCCGATCAGGAAGCCGGTGTCGTAGTAGATGGTCGTGATCGGCGCGATGAGCAGGCCCGAGACCGCGCCGATCGCCGCCGCCAGCGCGAAGCTCAGATCGCCCGAGAGGCCGGTGGGGATGCCCATCAGCCGCGCGCCCACGCGGTTGATGGCGGTGGCGCGCAGTGCCTTGCCCACGATCGAGCGTTCGAAGAACAGGAACATCAGCACCACCAGTGCCGCCGTGACGGCCACCACCACCAGCGCCTGGCCGGTGATCGCGACCCCGCCCAGGTCCAGCCGCATCTCCGAGAAGGCCGGCGTGCGCGAGCCCTCGGCACCGAAGAAGAGCAGCCCCAGCCCCACCAGCACGCCATGCAGCGCCACCGAGACGATCAGCAGCGTCAGCACGGTCGCGTCGGCCAGCGGGCGGTAGGCCAGGCGGTAGAGCAGCGGGCCCAGCGGCACGATCACGGCGAGCGCGGCCAGCGTCTGGGTGAACTGCGATTCGGGCCGCAGCAGCAGCACCAGCGCGCAGGCCACCAGCGGCAGCACCACGCACCACGCCAGGGTCGAGGCCCAGTCCACAGGCGCGCCGCGCTTCCAGCGCCACAGCTCCACGACCAGCGCCGCGGCTGCCAGCACCAGCAGCAGCCACAGCGTGGCCGGCACGCGGCCGGCCTGCAGCGCCACCACCGACAGCGCGCTGAAGGCCACGAACTCCCCTTGCGGGATGAAGATGACGCGGGTCACGGAGAACACCAGCACCAGCGCCAGCGCCATGAGCCCGTAGATCGCCCCGTTGACGATACCGTCCTGCCCCAGGATCAGGGCGATTTGCATGTCCATGCTTTGCTCCGGTGCGGCGCGCAGGCGCGGCGCAAGGTTGACGCCGACCGCATGCGCCGTCGCACGCACGCTGTTCAGTCAGGAGTACTCAACTCGATGCTTCACCGCTCTCGCGTCTCACGACCTCGCGGCCGGCGAAGCCAGGCCTCTTCGGGGAACACCGCGGAACCGGCCTTGGCCTGTCCTGAGCCTGGCGAAGGGCCGGGCCGCTGGTGTTGCCCCCGGAAGGGGGTGGGCGGCTACACGAAGTGAGCCAACCTGGGGGAGAGCTTAGTCCTGCGGCTGGTACTTCCAGGCGCCGTTCTCGATCTTGACCATCACGCGCGCGCGCTGGTCCAGGCCCAGGTGGTCGGTGGGCGACATGGTGAAGATGCCATGCGCGCCGGGGACGTTCTTCACCTCTTCCAGCGCATCGCGCAGCGCGGCGCGGAAGGCCGGCGTGCCGGGCTGCGCCTTCTTGAGCGCGACGGGAATCGCAGCGCTCATGATCAGGCCGGCGTCCCAGGCATGGCCGCCGAAGGTGGACACGCTGCCCTTGCCGTGGGCCGCCTCGTAGGCGTTGACGTAGGCCAGCGCGGACTTCTTGAGCGGATGCGAATCGGGCAGCTGCGACGCCACCAGCATCGGGCCGGAAGGCAGCAGCGTGCCTTCGACATCCTTGCCGCCGACGCGCAGGAAATCGGCGTTGGCGACGCCGTGGGTCTGGTAGACCTTGCCGGCATAGCCGCGCTCCTTGAGCGTCTTCTGCGGCAGCGCGGCCGGCGTGCCGGAGCCGGCGATCAGCACGGCATCGGGCTTGGCGGAGATCAGCTTGAGCGACTGGCCGGTGACCGAGGTGTCGCTGCGCGCATAGCGCTCGCTGGCCACGATCTTGAGCTTCTTGAGCTCGGCGGCCTTGGTGAATTCCTGGAACCAGCCTTCGCCGTAGGCGTCGGAGAAGCCGATGAAGCCCACCGTCTTCACGCCGTTGGCGGCCATGTGCTCGGCGATGGCGAGCGACATCATGATGTCGTTCTGCGGCGTCTTGAAGACCCACTTGCGCTTGGCATCCATGGGCTCGACGATGCGCGAAGAGGCCGCCATCGAGATCATCGGCACCTTCTCCTCGGCCACCACGTCGATCATGGCGAGCGAGTTCGGCGTTACGGTCGAGCCGAGCACGACGTCGACCTTGTTCTCGCTGATGAGCTTGCGCGTGTTCGACACCGCGGCGGTGGTGTCGGAAGCGTCGTCGAGCACGATGTAGTTGATCTTCTGCCCGCCGATGGTCTTGGGCATCAGCGCGATGGTGTTCTTCTCGGGGATGCCGAGGGAAGCGGCCGGCCCGGTCGCCGACAGCGTCACGCCGACGTTGATGTCGGCCTGCGCGGCAAAGGCCATGGCGCACAGCAGTGCCACGCCGAGGCGGGTGAAAGAATTCATGAACAGTCTCCGGTAGTTGATAAATCGCTCGCGCTCAGCGTTCGTCGAAGGACAGCCGCACGCGTTCGGTCAGGGGATGCGCCTGGCAGGTGAGGATAAAGCCGCCCGCGACCTCATTCTTGTCGAGGGCGAAGTTGCGCTCCATCCGCACTTCCCCTTCCAGGAGCTTGGCGCGGCAGGTGCCGCACACGCCCGAGGTGCAGGAGTATGGGACCTCCAGGCCGGCGGAGGACGCGGCATCGAGGATGCTGGGCTGCCCTTTGGTGAACGGGATCTCGCGGGCCAGCCCGTCGCGCACGATGGTGATGCGTGCGGTCTCGGCATCGCCCGGCTGCGGCTCGTGCACCACCGCGCCGACGGTGCCGGTGGGCGACTGGGCCAGGCCGAAGCGCTCGATGTGGATGCGCTCCTCGGGCACGCCGGCCTCCAGCAGCGCGGCCTCGGCCTCGTCGTTCATCTGGAAGGGGCCGCAGACATAGACGTGGTCGATGCTGCCGGGCGGCACCAGGCCCTGCAAAAACTCGGCGATCTTCTCGCGGTTCATGAGGCCCGCGTTGATCGGCACGTCGGTGTGCTCGTCGGAGAACACGAGCTGCAGCGACAGACGCGTCATGTAGCGGTTCTTCAGGTCCTCGATCTCCTCCTTGAACATCGTGGACCGCAGCTGCCGGTTGCCGTAGATGAGCGTGAAGCGCGACTGCGGCTCGCGCGCCAGCACCGTCTTCATGATCGACAGGATGGGTGTGATGCCGCTGCCGCCCGCGATGCCCACGTGGTGCCGGCGCGCCTCCGGCTCGATCGGCACGAAGAAGCGGCCCTGCGGCGCCATCACCTGCAGCGTGTCGCCGGGCTTGAGGCTGGTGTTGATCCAGTTGGAGAACATGCCCTGCTGCACCTTGCGCACGCCCACGCGCAGCTCGCCGTCGTCGACCCCGGCGCAGATGGAATAGGAGCGGCGCAGGTCCTGGCCGTCGATCTCCTTGCGCAGGGTGAGGTACTGGCCCTGGGTGAAGCCGAAGACGCCGCGCAGTTCCTCGGGCACGTCGAAGGAGACGACCACCGCCTCGGCAGTGTCGGGCTCGATGCTGCGCACGCGCAGCGGGTGGAAGATGACGCTCATATCGGCTTGAAGTGTTCGAAGGGTTCTCGGCAATCCAGGCAGCGGTAGAGCGACTTGCAGGCCGTGGAGCCGAAGGCCGAAAGACGCTCCGTGTGGGCGCTGCCGCAATGCGGGCAGGCCACCGGCGCGGCAGCCTGGCGCCGCACCAGGCGAATGGGCACCGCGCCGCCGGGCAAGGCCGCCGCGCCGGGCGGTGCGATGCCGTACTCGCGCAGCTTGCGCCTGCCTTCGGCGCTGATCCAGTCGGTGGTCCAGGCCGGGGCGCGGCGCAGCGTCACGCGGGCCGGGCCGAGTCCCGCGGCGTCGAGGGCTTCGAGCACGCTGCGCTCGATCACCTCGGTGGCCGGGCAGCCGGAATAGGTCGGCGTGAGCACGATCTCCAGGCCATCCTCCCGCGGCAGCACCTCCCGCACGATGCCCAGGTCGCAGACCGACAGCGCCGGCACTTCGGGGTCGAGCACCGTGCCCAGCACGTCCCAGGCGCGCGCGATGCGGGCCTCCTCGGCTTCGAGCGTGCGCAATGCGCTCATCACCACACCCCACCCGGATAGGTCCGCTGCAGGTACTGCATCTCGGCCAGGATGTAGCCCATGTGCTCGCTGTGCACGCCGCGCTTGCCGGTGCTCATGAAGGCCGACTCGGCCGGCATGGCCAGCGTGGCCTCGTCGAGCACCGAAGCCATCTCGGCAAACCAGGCCTCGCGCAGCTCGGACCAGGCCGGGCCGAGGCCGCTGGCGCGCGCCGCTTCGTCGACGGCATCGGCCGCGAAGAGCTCGGGCACGTAGCGCCACAGCTGGGCCAGCGCGGCCTCCATGCGCGCATGCGATTCGCCGGTGCCGTCGCCCAGGCGCACCACCCAGTCGGCCGCATGCTGCTGGTGGTAGCGCGCCTCCTTGATCGCCTTCGCCGCGATGGCGGCCACTTCGGCATCGCTCGAGTCTTCGAGCTTTTCCCACAGCAGCTTGAGCAAGGTCGCGGCCATCGCGTTGCGCAGCACGCTGAAGGCGAAGTCGCCGCGCGGCAGCTCGACCAGCGTGGCGTTGAAGTAGTCGCGCTCGTCGCGCAGAAAGGCCAGCTGGTCCTCGTCGTGCGCGCGGCCCTCGAGCTGGCCGGCGCGGGTGAGGAGCGCGCGCGCCTGGCCCACCAGGTCCAGCGCCATGTTGGTCATGGCGATGTCCTCTTCCAGGATGGGCGCGTGGCCGCACCATTCGCCCAGGCGCTGGGCGAGGATCAGGCAGGTGTCCCCGATGCGCAGCAGGTACTGCACGTCGGCGCGGCGGTCGAGTTCGATGGATGCTTGCATGACTCGCTTCGGCTCACATGTGGTCGACCGACTTCGGCAACTCGTAGAACGTGGGATGGCGGTAGACCTTGTCTTCCGCCGGGTCGAAGTACATGTCCTTGTCGCCCGGATCGCTGGCCACGATCTGGTCGGAGCGCACGACCCACACGCTCACGCCTTCCTGGCGCCGGGTGTAGACGTCGCGCGCCATCTGCAGCGCCATCTTGGGGTCGGGGGCGTGCAGGCTGCCGCAGTGCTTGTGGTCCAGGCCGGCCTTGCTGCGCACGAACACTTCCCACAGGGGCCACTCGCGTCCTGCGGCTGCGGCGGCCTTCGGCGCTTCCGTGCCCGATCCCGCGCCGGCCCTCCCCTCGCCGGGCGAGGGCAAGTTGCCTTCTTCAACGCTGCTCATGCTGCCAACCTTTCTGCTCGTTCGTGCTTTGCCGCGTGCGCCAGGGCCGCTTCCCGCACCCAGGCGCCGTCTTCCCAGGCCTTGACGCGCGCGCCCAGGCGCTCGCGGTTGCAGGGCCCGTCGCCGCCGATCACCCGCCAGAACTCGGCCCAGTCGATCGCCCCGTGGTCGTGCGCCTGGCGCTCCTCGTTCCACTTCAGGTCGGGGTCGGGCAGGGTCACGCCCAGCACCTTGGCCTGCTCGACCGCGGCATCGATGAACTTCTGCCGCAGCTCGTCGTTGGTAAAGCGCTTGATGCCCCAGCGCATGGACTGCGCGCTGTTGGGCGACTGGTCGTCGGGCGGGCCGAACATCATGATCGAGGGCCACCACCAGCGGTTCACCGCGTCCTGCACCATGGCCTTCTGCGCCTCGGTGCCGTGCTGCATCATGGTGAGCAGTGCCTCGTAGCCCTGGCGCTGGTGAAAGCTTTCTTCCCGGCAGATGCGGATCATGGCGCGCGCATAGGGCGCGTAGGAACAGCGGCAGATCGGCACCTGGTTCATGATCGCCGCCCCATCCACCAGCCAGCCGATGGTGCCCATGTCGGCCCAGGTCAGCGTCGGGTAGTTGAAGATCGAGCTGTACTTGGCCTTGCCGCCATGCAGTGCGTCCAGCATCTGGTCGCGGCTGGTGCCCAGCGTTTCGGCGGCGGCGTAGAGGTAGAGGCCATGGCCGCCCTCGTCCTGCACCTTGGCCAGCAGGATGGCCTTGCGCTTGAGCGTGGGTGCGCGGCTGATCCAGTTGCCCTCGGGCAGCATGCCGACGATCTCGGAATGCGCATGCTGGCTGATCTGGCGCACCAGCGTCTTGCGGTAGTGCTCGGGCATCCAGTCCTTGGCCTCGATGAAGCCGCCGGCATCGATGCGCTCGTCGAAGCGCTCTTCCAGCCGCAGCTCCTCGGCCGAGCGAACGGCCTTGGGGCCGTCCTTGTCCTTGCCCATGGTGTCCATGGCCTGGGTGTACATGGCGTGTCCTTTGCTTTTCAGGTCTTGGGGCGCTCGTCGAGCACGCGCCGGGCCTTGCCGGTCAGCGTGCGTTCGAGCGATTGAGGGGGCTGCACCACCACCGTGGTCGAGATGCCGACGAGGGTCTTGACGCGCTGCTGCACCCATTGCGCGATCCGGTCGCACTCGTCGTCGGGGATGTCGGAGGCCCCCTGCTGCAGCTCGCAGCGCACTTCCACGTGGTCCAGGTGGCCTTCGCGGCCGACCTTGATCAGGTACTGGCCCGAGAGCTTCTCGTGCGCCAGCACGATCTCCTCGATCTGCGTCGGGAAGACGTTGACGCCGCGGATGATCAGCATGTCGTCGCTGCGCCCGACGATCTTGCCCATGCGGCGGAAGCTGCGCGAAGTGGGCGGCAACAGGCGCGTGAGGTCGCGCGTGCGGTAGCGGACGATCGGCAGCGCCTCCTTGGTGAGCGAGGTGAAGACCAGCTCGCCCTCTTCGCCGTCGGGCAGCACCTCGCCGGTCTCGGGATGGATGATCTCGGGATAGAAATGGTCTTCCCAGACCACCGGGCCGTCCTTGCTCTCGATGCACTCGCTGGCCACGCCCGGGCCCATCACTTCCGACAGGCCGTAGATGTCGACCGCGTCCATGCCGCCCTTGTGCTCGATCTCGCGGCGCATGGCCTCGGTCCAGGGCTCGGCGCCGAAGATGCCGACCTTGAGCGAGTTCTCGCGCGCATCCAGCCCCTGGCGCTGGAACTCCTCGATGATCACCTGCATGTAGCTGGGCGTGACCATGATGATGTCGGGCCGGAAGTCCCGAATGAGCTGCACCTGCTTCTCGGTCTGGCCGCCCGACATCGGGATCACGGTGCAGCCGGCGCGCTCGGCGCCGTAGTGCGCGCCCAGGCCGCCGGTGAAGAGGCCGTAGCCGTAGGCCACATGCACGATGTCGCCCGGCCGCCCGCCCGCGGCGCGGATCGAGCGCGCCACGAGGTTCGCCCAGTGCTCGATGTCCTGCAGGGTGTAGCCCACGACGGTCGGCTTGCCGGTAGTGCCGGAGGAGGCGTGGATGCGCGCCACCTGCTCGCGCGGCACCGCGAACATGCCGAAGGGATAGTGGTCGCGCAGGTCCTTCTTGACGGTAAAGGGGAACTTCGCGATGTCGCTCAGCTGCTTCAGGTCGCCGGGATGCACGCCGCGCGCCTCGAAGGCCTGGCGGTAGTGCGGCACCTTGTCGTAGGCCCGCTGCAAGGTGGCCTGCAGGCGCTGCAGCTGGAGCGCGGCGATCTCGTCGCGGCTGGCGGTTTCGATGGGCTCGAGCTCGCCGGGCGCGGGGCGTTTCACGGGCATGGAAGGGTCTCCTTTTGGCGTCTTGGGGGCTGCATTCAGGCCGGTGCGACCGGCTTGCCCTTGAGTGTGTAGGAACGTCCGCGGAACACCGCGACCCGCTCGCCGCGCTGGTTCAGCACCTCCGTGTCGTAGACGCCCGTGCGCCCGGACTTCGAGACTTCGACGCAGCGCGCCACCAGGCGGTCGCCGTGGCGCGCGGGCGCGACGAAGTCGATGCCGAAGCCGGAAGCCACCGTCACTTCGTTGTAGGAGTTGCAGGCGTAGGCGAAGGCCGAATCGGCCAGTGCCGAGATGAATCCGCCGTGGCAGATGTCGTGGCCGTTGAGCATGTCCTCGCGCACGGTCATGGCGACGTCGGCCCGGCCGGGCGCGATGGCCTCGATCTCCATGCCGAGGCCGCGCACGGCGCGGTCGTTGGCGAACATGGCATCGCGCACGCGTTCGGCGGTTTGCTGGGCGTGGGGGTCGCTCATCGATGGGGCTTTCGGTCTCAACGGTCGTTGAACTGCGGCAGGCGCTTGGCGCGGAAGGCCTCCACGCCTTCGCGGTAATCGGCAGCGGCGCCGAGCTCGCGCTGCAGCGCGGCTTCGCGCGCCAGCGCGGCGGGCAGGTCGAGCGTCTGGGCATCGGCCAGAGCTTGCCGGGTGGCCACCAGCGCGCGCACGGGCATCGCCGCCAGGCGGTGCGCCAGGCCCTCGACGGTGAGGCTGAGCTCGTCGTCCTCCACGCATTTCCAGATCAGGCCCATCTGCGCCGCCTCGGCCGCCGGCAGCTTGTCGCCCAGCAGGGCCAGGCCCAATGCGCGCGCCGGGCCCACCAGCCGCGGCAGCAGCCAGGTGCCGCCGGTGTCGGGCACCAGGCCGATCTTGGTGAAGGCCTGGATGAAGCTGGCCGAGCGGCCGGCCACCACCAGGTCACAGGCCAGCGCCAGGTTGGCGCCCGCGCCCGCTGCGACGCCGTGGACCTCGGCGATCACCGGCACGGGCATCGAGCGGATGCGCAGCACGAGAGGCGCGTAGAGCGATTCGATCACCCGGCCGAGGTCCTTGGGCGCGGCGCCGGGCGAGAAGTCGGGCGCGACCATCGGGTCGGACAGGTCCTGCCCGGCGCAGAAGGCGCGGCCCGAGCCGCCCAGCACGACACAACGCACGGTGCTGTCGGCCGCCGCCTCGTCCAGCGCGGCCATGAGCTCGGCATGCAGCTGCGAGGTGAAACTGTTGAGCGCTTCCGGCCGGTTGAGCTGGAGCGTGCGCACGGCGCCCGAATGGCTGATACGTACCAGAGCTTCGTTCATCGTGGTGCTGGGGTGTGGGATTGGGTTGGCGATCGGTCCCAAGGAAGGCGCTTCTAATAATTGACCGACCGTTCGGTTGATTATAGGATTCGCGATCTTGCCCGCGCAAGCTTTGGTCCTCGGTGCTAACCCGAAGGCTAGCGCGGGCCGCCCCTTTTTCCAATCCGTACGGAGCCGATTTCATGCCCTGCTATGCCCTCGAAGGCGTGGTGCCGGTGGTCGACCGCGACGCTTATGTCCACCCCACCGCGGTGTTGATCGGCGACGTCATCGTGGGCCCCGGCTGCTACGTGGGTCCTTGCGCCAGCCTGCGCGGCGACTTCGGCCGCATCGTGCTGGAGCGCGGCTCCAACGTGCAGGACAACTGCGTGATCCACGGCTTCCCGGACCAGGACACGGTGGTGGAGGAAAACGGCCACATCGGCCACGGCGCGGTGCTGCACAGCTGCGTGGTGCGCCGCGATGCGCTGGTGGGCATGAACGCGGTGGTGATGGACGAGGCGGAGGTCGGCGAATCGGCCATCGTCGCGGCCTGCGCCTTCGTGCCGGCCGGGATGAAGGTGCCGGCGCGCAGCCTGGTGGCCGGCGTGCCGGCCCGGGTGCGGCGCCAGCTCGGCGACGAAGAGATCGCCTGGAAGCAGGAAGGCACCCGGACCTACCAGGACCTCACCCGCCGCTGTCTCGCCAGCCTGGTCGAGGTGCAGCCGTTGGCCGCAGCGCAAGAGAACCGGCCACGCCTGCAGTCGCCGGACGTGCGCCCGCTGATCGCCACGCGGCGCGGCTGAACCCTCAGCGCAGCTTGCGCGCGCCGGCGGTCGCGCGATCGCCCTTCGCCGCCAGCGCGGGCGGCAGCTGCACCGCCCGCACGCCGCCGAAGAACAGGTCGGCGACGATCTCGCCGATCGCCTCGTGGTCGAGCTCGCGGCCGGGCTTCATCCAGGTGAACATCCAGTTGATCATGCCGAAGAGCAGCATGGCCATCGGCTTGCCGAGCTTGCTGGTCGCATCCTCGCCGCGCACCTCGGCAATGGTGCGCGCGAAGGCCGCGACTACGCGCCGCTCGACGCCGATGATGCGGGCCTGGTCTTCCTCGCGCAGGAAGCGCACGTCCTCCGTCAGCACGCGCTGGGCGTTCTGCGCCATCGCGTACTCGGCCACGAAACTGCGGATCAGCGCTGCGAGGCGGGCCTCGGGCGTGGAGTGCTCGCGCATCACCTCTTCCACCACGGCTTCGAGGCGCTGCACATGCTCCTCGGCGATGCGCACGGCGAGATCGTGCTTGTCGCGCACGTAGTGGTAGAGCGTGGCCTTGGAGACGCCGCAGGCCGCGGCCACCTCGTTCATCGAGGTGCCCGCATAGCCGCGCTGCGCGAACAGCTGCGCCGCATTCGAAAGAATCATTTCTCGCTGGCCGTCGTAGCCAGCCGGGTCACGCACGCGAGCCATCCGGCAGCGCCCTTTCCATGAAGGAGGATGTCATCGTCGACAGACGATGCCCGATGATGGCACGGACACC
>DATFFA010000187.1:0-2947 GCA_035250605.1 Variovorax sp.
TGGCGCAGTCTGCCAGGGGCGAGGCGCTGGCGACCCGGCACCTGCGCCTGGTCAAGGGCAGCCACATCGTGGTGCCGCGCCTCTTCGCGCACGACCATGCCTACATCTTCCAGAACCCCGACAAGCGGATCATCTTCGCGATCCCCTACCAGGACGCCTTCACGCTGATCGGCACCACCGACATCGAGCTGAGCGGCGACGACCCCGGCGCGGCGCGCATCGGCGCGGACGAGATCGACTACCTCTGCACGCAGGCCAGCCGCTATTTCGAAAAGCCGATCGTGCCGGCCGACGTGGTGTGGACCTACTCGGGCGTGCGCCCGCTGCTCGACGATGCCTCGGGCGATCCCTCGGCGGTGACGCGTGACTACATGCTCGAATCCAACACCGCCGCGGCGCCGCTGCTGTCGGTGTGGGGCGGCAAGATCACCACCTTCCGCAAGCTCTCGGAGGACGCGGCCGACGAGGTCGGCCGGATGCTCGGCGAGGCGCGCCCGGCCTGGACCGAGGGCGCCTTCCTGGCAGGCGGCGACCTCTCGGGCTGGATCGGCGCCGCCGCGCGCCCGGACGAAGACTTCGACCGCTTCGTCGCCGCCGTCCGTTCGAAGCATCCGTGGCTCGATGCCGCGCTGGCGCGCCGCCTGGCGCGCGCCTATGGCGCCCGCGTCTCGGCCGTGATCGGCGGGGCGCAATCGATGAACGACATGGGCCGTGCCGTGGCCCCCGGCCTGCACGAGCGCGAGCTGCGCTACCTGCGGGAGGAGGAGTGGGCCTGCAGCGGCGAGGACGTGCTGTGGCGCAGGTCCAAGCTGGGCCTGCATTTCACGGCGGACGAACGCGAACGGGTCGGTGCCTGGATGCAGCAGCAGGCCCGCGCTCAAGAACAGCAAGAAGGAGTTGCATGCAGCTGACACTCGAGCGCATCACCAAGAAGGTGGGCGCGCAAACCTGGCTCTACGAGCAGAGCATCGCGCCGAGGCACGGCGCGGTGACGGTGCTGCTCGGCGCCACGCAAGCCGGCAAGACCAGCCTGATGCGGCTGATGGCCGGGCTGGACACGCCCACCTCGGGGCTGGTCCTGGTCGACGGCAAGAACGTGACCGGCGTGCCGGTGCGCGAGCGCAACGTGGCGATGGTCTACCAGCAGTTCATCAACTACCCCTCGCTGAAGGTGGCCGACAACATCGGCTCGCCGCTCAAGCTGCGCGGCGAGAAGAACGTCGAGGCGCGCGTGCGCGAGCTGGCCGAGAAGCTGAGCATCGGCATGTTCCTCGACCGCTACCCGGCCGAGCTCTCCGGCGGCCAGCAGCAGCGCGTGGCGCTGGCGCGCGCGCTGGCCAAGAATGCGCCGCTGGTGCTGCTCGACGAGCCGCTGGTCAACCTCGACTACAAGCTGCGCGAAGGCCTGCGCGAGGAACTCACGCAGCTCTTCGCCACCGGCGACTCGACCGTGATCTACGCGACCACCGAGCCCGGCGAGGCCCTGCTGCTGGGCGGCTACACGGCGGTGATGGATGCCGGCGAGCTGCTGCAGTACGGCCCGACCGCCGAGGTCTTCCACGCGCCGCAGTCGCTGCGCGTGGCACGCGCCTTCAGCGATCCGCCGATGAATTTGCTGGCCGGGCGCGTGGCCGCCGGTGGCGTGCAACTGGCCGGCGGCCCGCTGGTGCCGCTCACGCTTTCGCCGGGCGTCGAGGGCGCCGTCACGATCGGCCTGCGCTCCAGCGCCTTGGACGTGCGGCAGGGCGAGGGCGACATCGCGATCCCGGGCAAGGTCGAGCTGGCCGAGATCTCGGGCTCCGACACCTTCGTGCACGTCGAGACCTTGGTGGGCGAACTGGTGGCCCAGCTGACCGGCGTGCACCGCTTCGAGCTCGGGGCCGCCATCACGCTGTATTTCCCGGCCGCGCAGGCCTATGTGTTCGACACTGCCGAACGGCTGGCCGTAGCGCCCGCCTGGCGCAAGCAAGGAGGCTGAGGTGGCACGCATCGACCTCGACCTGGCGCATGCCTATCGCCCCAACCCCACGCAGGACAGCGACTATGCGCTGCTGCCGCTCCAGATGAGCTTCCGCGACGGCGGCGCGTACGCCTTGCTCGGCCCCTCGGGCTGCGGCAAGACGACCATGCTCAACGTCATCTCGGGCCTCCTGGTGCCCTCGCGCGGCACCGTGAGCTTCGATGGGCGCGATGTCACGCACGCGTCGCCGCAGGAGCGCAACATCGCCCAGGTGTTCCAGTTCCCCGTGATCTACGACACCATGACCGTGGCCGAAAACCTGGCTTTCCCGCTGCGCAACCGCAAGCTGCCCCCCGAGCAGATCAGGAAGCGCGTGGGCGAGATCGCCGAGATGCTCGACATGAGCGGCCAGCTGAACCAGCGCGCCGCCGGCCTGGCGGCCGATGCCAAGCAGAAGATCTCGCTCGGCCGTGGGCTGGTGCGCAGCGACGTATCGGCCGTGCTCTTCGACGAGCCGCTGACGGTGATCGACCCCAACCTCAAGTGGCAGCTGCGGCGCAAGCTCAAGCAGATCCACCGCGAGCTCAAGCTCACGCTGATCTACGTCACGCACGACCAGGTCGAGGCGCTGACCTTCGCCGAGGAGGTGGTGGTGATGACCCGCGGCAAGGCGGTGCAGGTGGGCAGCGCCGACGCGCTGTTCGAGCGGCCGGCCCATACCTTCGTCGGGCATTTCATCGGCTCGCCGGGCATGAACTTCCTGCCGGTGCTGAGCAGCGGCTGGTCGCTCGAAGTCGCGGGCATGCGGCTCACGACGCAGCGCACGCTGCCCGAGGGCGCGCTCAAGCTGGGCATTCGTCCCGAGTACGTCACGCTGTCCGAGCCCGGCGCGGCCGGTGCGGTGGCCGCGACCGTCGTGCAGGTGCAGGACGTGGGCACGCACCAGATGCTGACGGCGAGGGCGGGGGAGAGCGTGATCAAGGCGCG
>DATFFA010000188.1:0-20601 GCA_035250605.1 Variovorax sp.
GCGTGCCGTAGCAGTCGAAGGTGATGTACTTGGGACGAAAGGTCATGATGGTCTCGGTTCCTTGAATGACAAATGCGACAAGCTCATTACGAAGCGATTGCAGCACGCAGCCGCGTCGAGGTTGTAGGGAAATGAAGTGCCCGGCGCATGAAAGCTGCGGTTTGATGGGGCGCCGACGGCATGCCATGCGGTCTGCCCCTGCGACGTGCGGCCATGCACCTTGATGCGCCGCAGCAAGAATCGATGAGCACGCTTTTGATGCAGCTTGGCATGGTTGGTTGAGCTCGAACGGTGGTCGGAGGCAGGTGGCCGGAACGGCGCTCGATGCTAGGCAGGTTGGTGCCGCATTTGTGTGCGTAAGCGGGCGCGCCACCGCATCGAATTGCGAAACGCGGCACCGCGACAGACGAAGCTTGCAAGTTGCGGCGAAGCGCAAATTCGCTCTGGCGGAAGCAGCGGATGTCGTCCAAGATGGCCTGCCCTTTTGCTCGCACCAAGACCACGCCATGCCCGCCCAGACAACGACCGCACCCGCTCTCGATGGCGTGGTGCTCAGACCGATGACCGCGGCCGACCTGCCGCTCGCGCATGCCTTGACTGCCGAGCTGCGCTGGCCGCACCGCCCCGCCGATTGGGCGCAGGTCTTCGCCCATGCCGAAGGCATCGTTGCCGAGCGCGACGGCGAGCTGATCGGCACCGTCCTGCGCTGGCGCTGGGGCGAGCGCCACGCCACCATCGGCCTCGTGATCGTGTCGCCGGCCTGCCAGGGCCGCCGCCTCGGCCACCGGCTCATGAGCGCGGTGCTCGAAGGCCTCGAGGAGCACACGGTCCTGCTGCATGCCACGGCCGAAGGCCGAGGCCTGTATGAGCGCCTGGGCTTCGTGCGCACCGGCGAGCTGCGGCAGCACCAGGGCGTGGCCCAGCCTGCGCCGCTGGTCGCGCTGCCCGCGGGCTGGCGCCTGCGGCCTGCCGGCCAGAGCGAGGCCGCATCCCTGCAGGCGCTCGACGCCGCGGCGCGTGGCATGCCGCGCGATGCGCTGATCGCGGACCTGCTCGCTGCGTCGGAGGCCTGCGTGGTGCTCGACCATGACAACGCGCCGCGCGGCTTTGCGATGCTGCGCCGCTTCGGGCGCGGGCACGCGATCGGTCCGGTGGTGGCACCCGATGCCGAGGGCGCCAAGGCGCTGATCGCGCACCTCGCCGGGATGAACGCCGGAAACTTCACGCGCATCGACATCGACTTCGCCAGCGGCCTGGCCGAATGGCTCGAGAGCATCGGCTTGCTGCGCGTGGATGCGCCGACGACGATGGTGCGCGGCACGCCGCTCGCCAAGGCGCCGGGAGGGCCCACGCTGTTCGCGATCGTCACGCAGGCGGTGGGTTGACCCCCATGAACGCCACGACCTTCCTCTACAAGTCCGACCCGGTGCGCGGCCGCCAATGGGCCCAGGTGTTCCAGCGCCGCGCGCCCGGGATCGACTTCCGCATCTGGCCCGACATCGGCGATCCGGCGCAGGTGCGCTTCCTCGCGGCCTGGGAGCCGCCGGCGAACCTGGCCGAGCGCTTTCCGAACCTGGAAGTCCTGTTCTCTTCCGGCGCCGGTGTCGACCAGTTCGACTTCGCGGCGCTGCCGCCGGATTTGCCGGTGGTGCGCATGGTCGAGCCCGGCATCGTGCAGGGCATGGTCGAGTACGTGACGCACGCCGTGCTCGGCCTGCATCGCGACATGCCGCGCTACCGGCGCCAGCAGCAGCAAGGCCAGTGGCGCCCCTTGCCCGTGCGGCCCGCCGGCGAGCGGCGCGTGGGTGTGCTCGGGCTGGGCTCGCTCGGCCAGGCCGTGCTGGCGCAGCTCGTGGGCCTGGGCTTCGATTGCGCGGGCTGGAGCCGCTCTCGGCATGCGGTCGAGGGCGTGGCATGCCATGCCGGCGCCGAGGAGCTGCCGGCCTTTCTCGCGCGCACCGACATCCTCGTGTGCCTGCTGCCCTTGACCGATTCGACGCGCGGCTTTCTGGACGCGCGCCTGTTCTCGATGCTGCCCGAAGGCGCGGGCCTGGTCCACGTCGGCCGCGGACCGCAGCTGGTGGATGCCGACCTGCTGGCCGCGCTGGCCAGCGGCCGCATCGGCGATGCCGTGCTGGACGTGACCGATCCCGAGCCGCTGCCGCCGGAGCATGCCTTCTGGCGCCATCCGAACATCCAGCTCACGCCGCACATCGCGAGCGTGACGCAGCCGTTGAGCGCGGCGCAGGTGGTGCTCGACAACCTGCAGCGCTTCGAGGATGGCGAGCCGATGATCGGGCTCGTGGATCGTGCGCGAGGATACTGAGGGGCGCACCGACAGATGTGCGGAGGCATCCGGCGCGACAGTATGATTCCGGCCCCAAGCCTGCCATGCTTTTGCGCCGCGTACTGATCCGACTCCTGTTGCTGGCCGTGTTCTTCAACACGGTGGTCGGCCTGCCTGCGCACCAAGCAGGCCATTTGCACCAGGCTGCGGCCGAGATGGCGGCACTGTCCGCTCAGCCAGCGGACGAAGACGCCGATGCCCCGGAGCATGGCAGCGAGGTCCACGGCGCGTGCGCGTGGTGCCTCGCCTTCGCGCATCCGGGCATCGCGCCCACATCGCTGCCGGCGCTTGCATTGGCCGTGCAAGCCGGCCTTCCGCGGCCGCATGCGCCGGGGGTCTTCGTCCCCAGCCCAGGCCGTTGGCCCTTCGCCTCGCGCGACCCGCCTCGAGCCGTCTCCTGAAGTCCGCCGTTGCGGCGGCGCCTTCCCACCTTCCGCAGTCCCGCCGCCCCGCGTGAAGTCACGCGTCACGGGCGGCGTGTGCCCGGCCTTCGCCGGGCTCGCTGCTGCGTCCCCCTTTTGGCTTGCCGAGTCTCCTCATGAATTCCATTCAACCCCCGGCGCCCAGCGCGCCCCTTCCCCTGTGCCTCGCTGTCGCAGCGCTGTTCGCCGGCCCAACGATGGCCCAGTCATCCGGGGCCGGCCCCGAGCCCGCCCAGTTGTCGACGATCGAAGTGACCGGGCGCACCGAATCGGGTGCCTACCACGCCGACGAAGCCGCCGGCGCCAAGACCGAGCTGCCGCTGCGCGAACTGCCCCAGTCGGTGCGCGTCGTCACGCGCCAGGCCATCGAGGACCTGGGTGCAACCAAGCTCGACGACGTGCTCGACTTCGTCGGCGGCGTCTCGCGCCAGAACGATTTCGGTGGCCTCTGGGACAACATCGCCATCCGGGGCCTGCCCGGTAATGAGAACACCGGCACCGCCACGCTGCTGAACGGCTTCTCCTCGAACCGGGGCTTCAACGCCCCGCGCGACCTGGCCGGTGTCGAACGCATCGAGTTCCTCAAGGGGACGGCGGCCGCGCTCTATGGCAGCAGCGAGCCGGGCGGCACGCTCAACATCGTGTCCAAGCGGCCGCTGTGGAAGGCGGCCCATTCCGTGGAAGGCTACCTTGGCAGCTACGGCCGGAAGCGCGGCGCCTTCGACAGCACCGGGCCGGTGGGCGAGAACTTCGCCTACCGTCTCAACGTCGCCGTGGAAGACCGCGACAGCTTTCGCGACCACGTGAACGCGCAGCGCGGCGTGATCGCTCCGGCTTTCACCTGGAAGCTCGGCCGCGACACCGTGCTCGAGTATTCGGGAGAGCTCCTGCGGCACGCCACGCCGCTCGACCGGGGCGTGGTCGCAGTCGACAACCGCCTCGGCGCGATCCCGCGCAGCCGCTTCCTGGGGGAGCCGGCCGACGGCGACGTGACGGTGGAGAACCAGACCCACCAGTTCATCCTCTCGCACGAATGGAATCCCGCCTGGCGCAGCCGGCTGGGCCTGTCCTACCGCGAAACGTCGTTGAGAGGGTTCTCGACCGAGGCGGCGGCCCTGCGCGCCGACAACGCGACGCTCACGCGCCAGCGGCGCTTCCGTGACTTCGCCTCGGACGACATCGC
This sequence comes from Variovorax sp., assembly GCA_035250605.1. Lineage (GTDB taxonomy): Bacteria > Pseudomonadota > Gammaproteobacteria > Burkholderiales > Burkholderiaceae_C > Variovorax. The sequence continues at coordinate 3,953 of DATFFA010000188.1, forward strand.
CGTGCAGGCCGAACTGCAAGGCAAGGTGAAGACCGGCGCGGTCGAGCACGAGTTGCTGTTCGGGCTGGAGAGCTTCCGCTTCGACATGGACTCGCTCATGCTGCGCGCCAATCCGACGGGCGCACGGCCCTATGCGATCAACATTTACGCCCCGGTCTACGGTCAGCTTCAGCCGGTGCCGGGGCGCAACACCGACACGCTGGAACACCAGCGCAATACCGCGCTCTACGTGCAGGACGCGATCAAGCTCGCGCCCGAATGGCGGCTGGTCGCCGGCGCGCGCGTGGACGACTACCGCCAGTCGCTCGAGAACCGCATCGCCGGCACCACTGCCCGCCAGCAGCCGTCGTCCACCTCGCCGCGTGTCGGCCTCGCCTGGCTGCCGACGCCGCAATGGACTTTCTTCGCGAACGCCGGCCGCTCGTTCCGCCCCAACGCAGGTTCCGACGTCGCCGCCCGGGGTTTCGAGCCGGAAACCGGCCGTGCATTCGAGCTCGGCACCAAGTGGGAAAGCGCGGACCAGCGCATGGGCGCGACCGCCTCGCTGTTCGACATCCGCAAGCGCAACGTGCTGACGGCCGACCCGGCCAACCCCGGCTACTCGATGGCCGCCGGCGAGATCCACAGCCGCGGCCTCGAATTCGACTTTGCGGGCCAGCTGACGGCGAACTGGCGGCTCAACGCCAGCCTGGTCCTCAACGACGTGGAGATCACGAAGGACAACACGCTGGAAGCCGGGGGCCGACTGCTCAACGTTCCCCGGGTCAGCGGCAGCGTGCTGGCGATCTATGAGAATGCCTTCGCCAACGGGCAGCGCTACGGCATCGGCGGCGGCATCACGCACGTGGGCAAGCGGCTGGGCCAGGCCCGCACGCAAGCCGAAGCCGATGCTGCAACGCCGGCTTTCGATCTGCCGAGCTACACAACCGCCAAGCTGGTCGCTTACTGGCGCATCAACCGGAGCCTGCGCGCGACGCTGGACGTCGAGAACCTCTTCGATACCACCTATTACGCCAGTTCCTACAGCCGCCTCTGGGTGGCGCCGGGCACGGCACGCACCGTCACCATCGGCTTGCAAGCCAGGTTCTGAACGCGAGAGATGCATCATGTATTCGACTGACCTTCCCCGGCCGCGCGCCGCGGCCGCGCCCCATCCCGCCCTCGAAGCCGCCGGCGTGATCGCCGGCTACGGTGGGCACACCATCCTGCACGGGCTGGACCTCAGGGTCGAAGCCGGCGAGATCTACGCGCTGCTGGGCGCCAACGGGGCCGGCAAGACCACCACGCTGAGCCTGTTCCTGGGCTTCGTGCAACCCAGGCATGGCCGCGTGCGCGTGAACGGGGCGGACCCCGTGGCCGACCCGACGGCAGCGCGGCGCCAGCTCGCCTACATTCCCGAAAACGTGGCGCTCTACGAGCACCTGAGTGCGCGCGAGAACGTGGCCTATCTGCTCGACCTGGCGGGTCGGCCCGCCGGCGCGCAGACGATCGACCAGGCGCTCGCATCCGCGGGTCTGGAGGCTGCAGCGCACGGGCGGCGCGTGGCGGGTTTTTCCAAGGGCATGCGCCAGAAAGTGTCGATCGCGCTGGCGCTGGCGCGCAAGGTGCCGGCGCTGCTGCTCGATGAGCCCACCTCCGGCCTCGACCCGCTGGCCACTGCCGAATTCAGCTGCCTGCTGGGGCTGCTGCGCGCCCAGGGCGTGGCGATTCTCATGGTCACGCACGACCTGCTCAGTGCCGCCGATGTCGCCGATCGCATCGGCTTCATCGACCGGGGAAGGCTGGTCGAGGAAGTCGCAGCCTCAGGCTCGGAGCGCTTCGACGTGCGGGCATTGCATCGGCGCTACGGCGGCGAGGGAGGTCTGCGATGAGCGCCGCGCTGCGCATCGCAGGCGAGGAATGGCGCCTGCTGCGGCGCGACCGGGTGGCCGTGCTCGGATTGACGTTGTTGCTGCTGTTGACGGCCGTGGCTGCATTCACGGCCTGGGAGCAACGCCGCACGACCGATGCCGAGCGTGCGCGCCACCAGGCACGGGTCGATCACGCGTTCGAGGCCCAGCCCGACCGGCACCCGCACCGCATGGTGCACTATGGCCACTTCGCGTTCCGGCCGCTGAGCCCGCTGGCGGCTTTCGATTCCGGGGTGGATGCCTTCACGGGCCACACGCTCTTCCTCGAGGGACATCGCCAGAACAGCGCCAACTTCGGCGACGTGCGGCAATCTTCGCTGCTGCTGCGCTTCGGCCAGCTCACGCCGGCCTTCGTGCTGCAGGTGTTGGCACCGCTGCTGCTCGTCTTCGTGGGCCATGCGGTCGTGGCGCGCGAGCGCGAGTCGGGCACGCTGCGCATCCTGCTGGCCCAGGGCGTGCGAGCGCGGGAGATCGTGCTGGGCAAGCTGCTGGCCCTGAGCGGCGTGGCCGCGCTGGTGCTCTTGCCGGCGCTGCTGGCGCTGGCCTGGATCGGCGCAGCAACACCGGCATCGGCGAGCCTGGCGGTCGCGCTGGCGGCGGGCCACGGGCTGTGGCTGCTGATCTGGGCGGTCGGCATCGTCGGCCTCTCGGCATGTTTCGTGCGCGGGCGCGACGCCCTGCTGGCATTGCTGGCGGTCTGGGCGGTCGGTGTCGTGCTCGTGCCGCGCCTGGCGCCCGAGTTCGTGGCCTCGACGCTGGCGCTGCCCACGCGCTTCGAGACCGACATTGCGGTGGCGCGCGACCTGGCGGCACTGGGCGACAGCCACGACCCCGACGACCCCTACTTCGCGGGCTTCAAGAGGCAGGTGCTCGCGCAGTACGGCGTCGCGAGCGTGGAAGAGCTTCCCGTCAACTACAAGGGCCTGCTCGGCATGGAGGGCGAGCGGCTGACCAGTGCGCTCTTCCAGCGCTATGCCAAAGCCAGCTTCGACCTCCAGGATGCCCAGTTGCGCCGAGTCGACCGCTTCGCACTGCTGAGCCCGGTCATCGCGTTGCGGCGCCTCTCGATGGCGGCCGCTGGCACCGACCTGCAGAATTACCGCCGCTTCCTCGAGCAGGCCGAACGCCATCGCTATCGACTGGTGCAGGAACTCAACCGGTTGCAGGCCGAGAAACTCAGCTTCGCCGATGACCGTTCCAGCCGCGACAGTCGCATCGGCCACGCGCACTGGCACGATCTCGCCGACTTTCACTACGAAACCGCGCCGCCCGCCGACGGGCTGCGCCGAGGGGCGCATGCCGCAGGTGTGCTGCTGCTCTGGCTGGCGGCGCTCGCAAGCCTCTTGGGGCTGGCGACGCGCCATCTGGGGAGGGTCGCGCGATGAGCTGGCTCGCCCATGAATGGCGCCTCCTGGCGCGCTCGAGACTGGCCTCGATGGCGCTGGCTTTGCTGCTGGCGCTGTCGACCCTGGCCGTCGTTTCAGGCATTCGCGAGGTCGCGCGCCAGCAGGAGACGATTGCGCGCCTGGCCGAGCTGCAGCAGCAGGACCTGGCTGCTCAGGCGCGCAAGTACGGACAAGGCGGCGATGCCGGCGCTGCTGCGTACTACACCCTCCACGGCACCTGGGATGCGCCGTCTCCCACAGCCTTCCTTGCCCTCGGCCTGCGCGACGCCGCCCCCTATGTGCTGCGCGTGCGCGCCTTGGCGCTGCAGGCTCAGCTGCACGAAGGCGAAAGCTTCAATCCCGAACTGGCGCTGGCCGGGCGCTTCGACTTCGCTTTCGTGCTGGTGTACCTGGCGCCGCTGTTCGTGATCGCCTTGTTGTACGACCTGGTTTCGAGCGAGCGGCGGTCGGGCCGGCTGGGCACGCTGCTGGCCATGGCCGGCGCCGGCCGGCGCCTGTGGCTGCGCCGTGCAGGGCTGCGCATGGCGCTGGTCTTCGCTTGCCTCGGGCTGCCTGTGCTTGCCGGTGGGCTGAGCAGCGGCACCGCGATCACGGCGCTGGCCGCTGCACTGCTGGTTGCGGCGGCCTACCTGGCGTTCTGGTGCGGCCTGGCGCTGATCGTGGCAATGCGAGGCAGAAGCTGCGCCGCCAATGCGACGGCGCTCATGGGCTGCTGGGCGGTGCTGACCCTCGTGCTGCCCACCGTCGCCAACGCCGCGCTTGCGCGTGCCTTGCCGGTGCACCAGGGCGTGGAACTGATGCTGGGGCAGCGCGAGGCCGTGAATGGCGCGTGGGACCTGTCTCCGGCGGCCACGATGGAGAAGTTCTTCCGCACGCATCCCGAATGGAAGCACACCGCGCCGCTGCCTTCGGGCTTTCATTGGAAGTGGTATTACGCCTTCCAGCAGCTCGGCGACGAGAGCGTGGCGCCGCAGGTGGCTGCCTACCGCGAAGGCTTGCTCGCGCGCCAACGCTGGACCGCTCGCCTGGGGTGGCTGTTGCCTGGGGTCGGCGTGCAGGCCGCGCTGCATCGCCAGGCCGATACCGATTTGCAGGCGCAGCTCGCGTATCAGGATCGCATCGCCGATTTCCACGCGCAGTTGCGGTCCTACTATTACGCCTACCTGTTCAACGAGGTGCACTTCGGTCCCCAGGATTTCGCCGCCCAGCCGCGCTTCAGCCCGATCACCCGCCCGGCGCAGACCCCTGTGGGTGCATGGGCGGGAGCGGTGCTGATGGGTGTGGTGGCCTTGCTGCTGGGAGCGGCTGCAAGCGGTCGAGTGCGCCCGGCGTGACGGCGCCCAGGCACGGCGGCAGGATCTGCTGTCGCGACGCGAACAACCGCAGCCTGCTTCGCTCAGGGCCCCCAATGCAGCACCCTCAGGAGGGGCCCGCGGCCTAAGCTTTTGGACATCCAAAGGCCCGACCCACCGCCCCTCATGACACACCCCACCGCATTGCCCAACAAGGCCGCGCTCGACGCCCTCGACCGCGCCCACCTCATCCACCCCGTCTCGCCCTGGCGCATGCACGAAGAGCGCGGGCCCACCGTGCTCGCCTCGGGCAGCGGCGCGTGGCTGACCGATGCCAACGGCCACGAACTGCTCGATGCCTTCGCGGGCCTCTGGTGCGTGAACGTCGGCTATGGGCAGGAGAGCGTGGTGCAGGCCGCGGCCGAGCAGATGCGCCGGCTGCCGTATGCCACCGGCTATTTCCATTTCAGCAGCGAGCCGGCCATTCGCCTGGCCGAGAAGCTGGTGCAGATCACGCCCGCCTCGCTGACCCGCGTGTACCTCACGCTGGGCGGCTCCGACTCGGTCGATGCCGCGGTGCGCTTCATCGTGCAGTACTACAACGCGATCGGCAAACCGTCGAAGAAGCAGTTCATCGCGCTGGAGCGCGGCTACCACGGCTCCTCCTCGACCGGCGCGGGCCTCACGGCGCTGCCGGTGTTCCATCGCGGGTTCGACCTGCCGCTGCCCACGCAGCACTACATCCCTTCGCCCAACCCGTACCGCCATGCCGACGGCGGCGACCCGAAGGCGCTGATCGCTTCCTCGGTGGCGGCGCTGCGCGCCAAGGTGGCGGAGCTGGGCGCGGACAACGTGGCCGCGTTCTTCTGCGAGCCGATCCAGGGTTCGGGCGGCGTGATCGTGCCGCCCAAGGGCTGGATGAAGGCCATGCGGGAGGCCGCGCGCGAGTTGGACATCCTCTTCGTCGTGGACGAAGTCATCACCGGCTTCGGTCGCACCGGGCCGATGTTCGCGTGCGAGGCCGAGGGCGTCGAGCCCGACCTCATGACCGTGGCCAAGGGCCTGACCGCCGGCTATGCGCCGATGGGCGCGACGCTGATGTCGGAGAAGGTCTATGCGGGCATCGCAGACGGCGCGCCTGCGGGTGCTTCGATCGGCCACGGTGCCACCTATTCGGCGCACCCGGTCAGCGCCGCGGTCGCGCTCGAGGTGCTGCGGCTGTACGAGGAAGGCGGCGTGCTCGCCAATGGGCAGCGCGGCGGGGTGCATTTCGCGGCCGGGCTCGATGCGCTGCGCGCGCATCCGCTGGTGGGCGACGCGCGCCACCGCGGCCTGCTGGGCGCGCTGGAGCTGGTGAGCGACAAGGCCAGCAAGCGCGGCTTCGATGCGGCGCTCGGCCTGCCGGACCGCATCTTCGCCGCGGGCTACCGCAACGGGCTGGTTTTCCGCTCCTTCGGCGACCACATCCTCGGCTTCGCGCCGGCGCTCACTTTCACCGAGGACGAGTTCGCGCAGATGTTCGTGCGGCTCAGGAAGACGCTCGACGAGGTGCTCCAGGCACCCGACGTTCGCGCGGCGCTGGCCGGCTGAGGCGACCCCGGGGAGAACACTGGAAGCAGCGCGCCGCGGCAGACGCAGAATCGAGTCCTTCGCGTTCATCGTCACTACCCATGTCAGAAGCATTCAAGATCGACCGGCTCGACCTGCGCATCCTCGCGCAGCTGCAGAAGAACGGCCGCATGACCAACGTCGACCTGGCGGATGCGGTGGGCCTGTCGCCCAGCCCCTGCCTGATCCGCGTCAAGCGGCTGGAGCAGGCCGGCTACATCGCCGGCTACGGTGCGCACCTGCGGCTGGAGAAGCTGGGCGACACGCTGACCGTGTTCACCGAGGTCACGCTGCAGGACCACCATCGCGAAGACTTCGTGCGCTTCGAGACGGCGATCCGCGACGTCGACGAGGTGCTCGAATGCCACCTGGTGAGCGGCGGCTACGACTACCTGCTGCGCTTCCTGACGCGCGGCGTCAACCACTACCAGGAAGTGATCGAGGAACTGCTCGAACGCAACATCGGCATCGCGAAGTACTTCAGCTACATCGTCATCAAGTCGCCGTTCATCAAGACGCACTGTCCGATCGAACGGCTGTTTCCCAACCAGCGCTGACCGGCGCTTTCGCTTCCCCGGGTCGCAGGCGCCGGGCATCTGGGGCGCTTTGCGGCCGAGCCGCGAAGCAGGCGGCCCGAGGGCTCACCTTGCGAGCGCGCGCTCGGCGACTTCGCACAGCCAGCGCACGCCCAGCGGCAGTGCGTCGTCGTTGAAGTCGTAGCAGGGGTGGTGCAGTGGGCGCTCCCCGTCCGGCCCCGGTTCGGCGCGGCCCTGGCCCAGCCACAGGTAGGCGCCCGGACGGCGCTGCAGCATGAAGGCGAAGTCTTCCGAGGTGAAGGCCGCCCGCGGCGCGATGTCGGCCTGCAGGCCGACGGCTCGGGCCGCGGCGAGGGCGAGCGCCGCTTCATCCGGCGTGTTGAGGGTGGCGGGGTAGTAGCGCACGTAGCGCACCTCGGCCTGCACGCCGCTCGCCAGCGCCACGCCGTCGACCGTGGCGCGCAGCGCCGCCTCGATGCGATCCTGCGAGGCGAGGTCGAAGCTGCGCACGGTGCCGGTGATCGAGATCTCCGCCGGCAGCACGTTGTGACTGTGCCCGCCTTCCATGCGCGTGACCGAGAGCACCGCCGATTCGCCGGGATCGATGCGCCGCGAGACGATGGTGTGCAGCTGCGAGATGAGCTGGCTCGCCGCGAGGATGGCATCGGGTGTGTGATGCGGCTGCGCCGCATGGCCGCCGCGGCCGCGCAGCACGATGTCGAAGCGGTCGGCCGCCGCCATGATGGGGCCGGCCCGCGTCTGCGCCCGGCCCAGCGGCAGGTCGGGCCAGTTGTGCAGCGCGAAGACGCTGTCGCAGGGAAACTGCTCGAACAGGCCGTCCTCGATCATGGCGCGCGCGCCGCCCCTGCCTTCCTCGGCCGGCTGGAAGATGAAGTGCACCGTGCCGTCGAAGCGCCGCGTGCGCGCCAGCTGGCGCGCGGCGCCGATCAGCATGCTGGTGTGGCCGTCGTGCCCGCAGCCGTGGTGAATACCTGGCGTGCGGCTGGCGTGTGCGGTGCGCCCCAGCTCGACCATCGGCAGGGCGTCCATGTCGGCGCGCAGGCCCACGCGTCGCGAACCGCTGCCGCAGCGCAGCGTGCCCACCACGCCGGTGCCGCCCAGGCCTTCATGCACCTCCAGGCCGAGCAGGCGCAGCGCCTGCGCCGCCACGCCGGCCGTGCGCCGTTCCTCGAAGGCGAGCTCGGGGTGCGCGTGCAGGTCGCGGCGCAGTGCGACCAGATCGGGCAGCAGGTCGGCGACCGGCGCGGCGATCGTTTCCAGGCTCAAAGCCCGGCCTCGACGGCGTCCGCCAGCGCAGCGAGCGTGTGGAAGTGGTAGTCGGGGACGGTGTGTTCGGATTCGAGCGTGCCGCCGGAGCCCTTTTGTCCGTGGCGCCGCTCGATCCAGCAGGTGGCGATGCCCAGCCGCTTGGACACGCCGATGTCGTGGTACTGGCTTTGCGCCACGTGCAGGTTGTCAGCCTGCTTGTAGCCCCAGGCGCCCTCGATGCGGCCGCGGGCGTAGGCGAAGTAGCGCGCATCGGGCTTCTCGCACAGCGCGTCGTCGCAGCTCAGCAGCATGTCGAAGGGCGAACCCAGGGTCTTGTCGAAATGGGCGAGCGCCCAGTGCTGCGCATTGGTCATGGTCACCAGCTTGAAGTGCTTGCCGAGGCGCTTCAGGGCTTCCACCGAATCGGGGAAGGCCGGCCACTGCGCCACCGAATCCCGCAGGCCGCGCGCGATGGCGTCGTTGTCGGGCAGGCCCAGTGCGGGCGCAATGGCGTGCCAGCAGCGTTCCAGGTCGTCGGGGTACCAGCCGGACGTGCCGTCGGCGCGGGCTCGCCGGTAGGCGGCCAGGAAGTCGTCGTCGGTCACGCGCGCATCGGGCGCCGCGCTGCGCAGGTAGGCGAGCATGCCGCCCTCGAAATCGATCAGCGTGCCGACAACGTCGAAGGTGAGGACCTTGAAATCTTTGAGGGACATGGGAAAGCTCCAGGGATGACGGCGATGCCGGTTGCCCCAAAGCATAGGTGCCGCTTCCTGCATGCCCGAATCGAACTGAGCCCGCGTTGCGGCACAGGATTTCGTTGTCCGTCTCTTGCCGGCATGTTCTTCTGTGGCTTGCCGGATGCCGATGGACGGATGCCTCAGGCCGCGACGTACTCGGGGTACTGCCTGCAAATCTCGTCCACAGCGCTGAGCGTGCCCGACAGGTGCTTGCGCAGCGCGGCCTGGGCGGCGGCCGGGTCTTTCGCCTCGATGGCGCGCACGATGGCGCGATGGTCGCGCAGGATCGCCTCGGTCTTGCCCGCCGTCGGCAGGTGCAGGCGCCGCAAGCGGTCGACGTGGCCGGAGACGCGGCCGACCATCTCCCACAGGCCGGGCACGCCGCCGGCTTCGTACATCAGTCGATGGAACGCCCGGTCTGCACCGACGAAGTCGCCGTAGCGCTGCGCCGCCGACAGCGCGGATTGCTGGGCGATGATGGCCTTCATCTGCTCGACCAGCCCGGCCGGTGCCGCGAGCGCGAGCTGGTGCACCAGCTCCAGCTCGATCGAGCGGCGCAGGAAATGCGCCTGGCGCGCCGCCGCGATGTCGATGCGGCTGACGAGCGTGGCGTGCTGGGGGAACACGTCCACCAGGCCTTCCTCGCTCAGACGCAGCAGCGCCTCGCGCACGGGCGTCTGACTCACCCCGAAGTGGTCGGCCAGCTCCTGCCGCGCCAGCACGGTGCCGGGGACCAGGTCCAGCGAGAGGATGGCATCGCGCAGCTGTTCCAGCACCTGCGGCGTGGCCTGGCGCGTGCGGTCGAGTCGGATCTTCGGAAGGGCACTCATCGGGGATGGATTCTGGCATTGACGTACTAATATATTAGTGTTTTAATCCGCCGCACACGCAACCCCGGCTGGCCGCGCGACCGTCCTTCGTTCAGCCGCAGCGGCCCATGGTGCCGGAGACGACCCCCGATGAATCGCCCTTACGAATCCCTGCGCAGCGCCCGCTGGTTCGCGCCCGACGACTTCCGCTCTTTCGGCCACCGCTCGCGCGTGCTGCAGATGGGGTACAGCTATGACGACTGGATGGGCAAGCCGGTGATCGCCATCGTCAACACCTGGAGCGACGCCAACCAGTGCCACGCGCACTTCAAGCACCGGGTGGAGGACGTCAAGCGCGGCATCCTGCAGGCGGGCGGCTTTCCGCTGGAACTGCCGGCCATCTCGCTGTCGGAAAGCATGGTCAAGCCTACGACCATGCTCTACCGCAACTTCCTCGCGATGGAAACGGAAGAGCTGCTGCGCAGCCACCCGGTGGACGGCGCGGTGCTGATGGGCGGCTGCGACAAGACCACGCCCGGCCTCACGATGGGCGCGCTCAGCATGGGCATCCCCTTCATCTACCTGCCGGCCGGCCCCATGCTGCGCGGCAACTGGAAGGGCAGGGTGCTGGGGTCGGGCTCCGATGCCTTCAAGTACTGGGACGAGCGCCGCGCCGGCCGTCTGAGCGAGCAGGCCTGGTCCGAGATGGAAGCCGGCATCGCACGCAGCCACGGCACCTGCATGACCATGGGCACGGCTGCCACCATGATGGGCATCGCCGAGGCGGTGGGCCTGAGCTTGCCGGGCGCTTCCAGCATCCCGGCGGCGGATGCCAACCACATCCGCATGAGCGCCGAGTGCGGACGCCGCATCGTCGAGATGGTGTGGGAAGACCTCACGCCCGCGAAGCTGCTCACGCGCGCCAACTTCGAGAACGGCATCGCCTGCGCGATGGCCATGGGCTGCAGCACCAACGCCATCGTTCATCTGATCGCGATGTCGCGGCGTGCCGGCCACCCGGTGAGCCTGGACGACTTCGACGACTTCAGCCGCCGCGTGCCCGTCGTCGCCAACATCCGCCCCAGCGGCGATGCCTACCTGATGGAGGACTTCTTCTACGCGGGCGGCCTGCCCGCACTGCTGGAGCGCATCCGAAGCCACCTCCAGACCGACGCGCGCACCGTCAACGGCCGCTCGCTCGGCGAGAACATCGCAGGGGCCGAGGTCTACGACGACGACGTCATCCGGCCGCTGTCCAACCCCATCTACGCCGAAGGGGCGCTGGCCGTCCTGCGCGGCAACCTGGCGCCCGACGGCGTGGTGATCAAGCCCAGCGCCTGCGCGCCGCACCTGCTGCAGCACACCGGCCGGGCGCTGGTGTTCGACGACTACCCGGCCCTCAAGAAGGCGGTGGAAGACCCGGACCTGGACGTGACGGGCGAGGACATCCTGGTGCTGCGCAACGCCGGCCCCCGCGGTGCCGGCATGCCGGAGTGGGGCATGCTGCCCATCCCGACCAAGTTGCTGAAGCAGGGCGTGAAGGACATGCTGCGCCTGTCCGACGCACGCATGAGCGGCACCAGCTACGGCGGCTGCCTGCTGCACTGCTCGCCCGAATCCGCAATCGGCGGCCCACTGGCACTGGTGAAGACCGGCGACCGCATCAGCGTGGACGTGCCCGGGCGGCGCATCCACCTCGAGGTCGACGACGAGGAGCTTGCTCGGCGCAGGGCCGCATGGCTGCCGCCGCCGCCGCGCTACGAGCGCGGCTACGGCTGGATGTTCGGGCGCCACATCAAGCAGGCCAACGAGGGCTGCGACTTCGACTTTCTTGAAACGACCTTCGGCAAGCCGGTGCCCGAGCCCGACATCTTCTGACCGGCTTTCCCATCCATTTTTTCCTCAGAGAACGGAGACGACCCGTGAATCCCGCTACCCGCGAGCAGCTCATGAAGGTGAGCACCGCCACCTTGTGCACGGCCCTGTTCAAGCGCGGCCTGCGCAACCAGTTCATCCAGGACGTGCGGCCGCTCAACCCCGGCCTGCCCAACATGGTGGGCGAGGCCTTCACGCTGCGCTACATGCCGGCGCGCGAGGACCTGAATCCCATCAACGTCTTCCTCGATCGCAACCATCCGCAGCGCCAGGCGGTGGAGCAGTGCCCGGAAGGCGCGGTGCTGGTGATCGACAGCCGCAAGGACGCGCGCGCCGCGTCGGCCGGCGGCATCCTGGTCACGCGGTTGATGAAGCGCGGCGCCGCCGGCGTCGTGACCGACGGCGGCTTCCGCGACAGTCCCGACATCGCCAAGCTGGGTTTTGCGGCGTATCACAGCCGCCCCAGCGCGCCGACCAATCTCACGCTGCACCAGGCCATCGACATCAACGTGCCGATCGGCTGCGGCGACGCGCCGGTGTTTCCCGGCGATGTGATCGTGGGCGATGCGGAAGGCGTGATCGTCATTCCCGCCCACATCGCCGACGAGATCGCTGCCGAGGCGACCGAGATGACTGCCTTCGAGGACTTCGTGCAGGAAAAGGTGCTCGAAGGCCGCTCCATCCTGGGCCTGTACCCGCCCACCGACGAACAGAGCCGCACCGACTTCGCGGCCTGGCGCCAGGCTCACGGCCGCTGAGTCCTTTTCTTTCCGACGACCCGAGGAGACAAACCATGCGTTTCACCCGCCGCGCCGCGGCGCTGCTTCTGGCCGCGCTCGCCCCTGTGGCCACCTGGGCCCAGGCCCCAGAATGGCCGGCCGCCAAGCCCATCGTGTACGTGGTGCCCTTCACGGCAGGAGGTTCCACCGACATCGTGGGGCGCACGCTCGCCCAGAAGCTGGGAGAAAGCCTCAAGCAATCGGTGGTGGTCGACAACAAGCCCGGCCAGGCCGGCGGCATCGGCGCCGCTTACGTCGCGAAGGCGGCACCGGACGGCTACACGCTCTTCGGCGGCACCATCAGCACGCACGCCATCAACGCCAGCCTCTACAAGAAGCTGCCCTACGACCCGATGAAGGACTTCGAGCCGGTCTCGCTGGTGGCCCGGCTGCCCAACGTGTTGATCGTCAACAGCCAGTTGGGCGTGAACTCGGTGGCCGAACTGGTGGCCCTGCTGAAAAAGGACGAGAGCAAGCGCACATTTGCCTCTTCCGGTGCCGGCACCTCCACCCACCTGGCCGGCGAGATGTTCGCCGACCTGATCGGCGTGAAGCTCACCCACGTGCCGTACAAGGGCACGCCGCCCGCCATGACCGACGTCGCCGCGGGGCTGGTGCCCTTCATGTTCGACCAGGTGACGGCGGCGCTGCCGCTGGTCAAGAGCGGCAAGCTCAAGCTGCTGGCCGTGACGACGAGCAAGCGCATCGCGCTGGTGCCGGAGCTGCCGACCATGATCGAATCGGGCATTCCCGGCTTCGAGATGTCGTCGTGGCAGGCGGTGTATGCGCCCAAGGGCACGCCCAAGCCGATCGTGCAGCGCCTCAACGCCGAGATCGTCAAGGCGCTCAAGCAGCCCGACGTGCAGGCCAGGCTCTCGGACCAGCTGGCGATGGACATCGTGGGCAGCACGCCGGAAGAACTGCGCGACCACATGGCCAAGGAGATCCCGCGCTGGGCCGAACTGGTGAAGAAGTCCGGCGCGACGGCGGACTGAGGGCTGCCGTCCTCGACGGCTTGGAATGAAAAAAGCCCGCTATCGTTGGATAGCGGGCTTTTCAGCGTTGGCGCGGTTGTTTTGGTGGGCCCTGAGTGACTCGAACACTCGACCTACGGATTAAGAGTCCGCTGCTCTACCAACTGAGCTAAGAGCCCCTGATCGACATTGCTGTCATTCAGGCAATCCAAAGATTATAGCCAGAATGTTTGAGCCTTCCGCTCAGCTGCGCTCAAAAATGCAGGCAATGCCCTGGCCGCCGCCGATGCACATGGTCACCAGCGCGTAGCGGCCCCGGATGCGCTCCAGCTCGTACAAGGCCTTGACGGTGATCAGCGCGCCGGTGGCGCCGATCGGGTGGCCGAGCGAGATGCCGGAGCCGTTGGGGTTCACCTTCGCCGGGTCCAGGCCAAGGTCTTGCGTGACCGCGCAGGCCTGCGCAGCGAAGGCCTCGTTGGCTTCGACCACGTCCATGTCCGAAGCCTTCAACCCGGCCTTCTCCAGGGCCTTGCGCGAGGCCGGCACCGGCCCGATGCCCATGTAGTTCGGGTCCACGCCGGCGAAGGCGTAGGCCACGATGCGCGCCATCGGCTTCAGGCCGCGGCGCGCCGCTTCTTCCTTCTCCATCAGCACCACGGCCGCGGCCGCGTCGTTGATGCCCGAGGCGTTGCCGGCGGTTACCGTCCCGTTCTCCTTCAGGAAGGCGGGCTTGAGCTTGGCCATGTCCTCGATCTTGGCGTCGAAGCGCACATGCTCGTCGGTATCGAACTGCGTGGGGCCCTTGCGGCTCTGCAGCGGCACCGGCACGATCTGGCTCTTGAAATAGCCGCCCTCGATCGCCTTCTGCGCACGCTGGTGGCTGGCGAGCGCCGTCTGGTCCTGCGTCTCGCGGCTGATGTTCCACTTCTTGGCGACGTTCTCGGCCGTCACACCCATGTGGATGTTCTCGAAGGGGTCGTGCAGCGCGCCGATCATCATGTCCACCAGCTTGGCGTCGCCCATGCGCACGCCCCAGCGAGCGGTGAGCGAGGACAGGGGGGCGCGGCTCATGTTCTCGGCGCCGCCGCCGACGGCCACCTTGGCGTCGCCCAGCTGGATGCTCTGCGCCGCGCTCACGATCGCCTGCAGGCCCGAGCCGCAGAGGCGGTTGACGGTGAGGGCCGGGGTCTCCTGGGCGCAGCCGCCCTCGATGGCGGCCACACGGGCCATGTACATGTCGCGCGGCTCGGTGTTGACCACGTGGCCGAAGACCACGTGGCCCACGTCCTTGCCATCGACCTGGGCGCGTGCCAGCGCTTCCTGGGTCACCAGTGCGGCGAGTTTCGTGGGCGGCACGTCCTTGAGGGCTCCGCCGAAGGTACCGATCGCGGTGCGAACGCCGCTGACAACAACCACTTCTTTCATGACGAGTCTCCGGTGCAGTGGAAGGGGAGGAAAGGGGCAATGATGCACGTTTCCTGCGCGACCGCGGCGTTACGATGCCTGCCCGAACTAGGAGCCGCGAAATGATCGACCCCAACACCCCTCGCCATGTCGTGGTGACCGGCGCCGCAGGCGCGCTGGGCCGCGCCGTCGTGCAGCACTTCCTGGACCAGGGCGCGCGCATCGCCCTGCTCGACCACAGGATGGAGCACATCGTCAGCGTCTTTCCCGGGCTGGACAACTCGCAACACCTGTTGCTCGAGACCGACGTGACGTCCGTGGAGCGCATGGGGGAGGTCGCCGGCCGCATCCTCGCAGCCTTCAAGCATGTGGATGCGCTGGTGCATATTGCCGGCGGCTTCGAAATGGGCGAAGAGGTGCACGCGCTGAGCCGCGGCGCCTGGGACCGAATGATGAACCTGAACGCCTGGTCCTTCGTGGCGGTCTCGCAGGCGCTGGTGCCCTCGATGATCCAGCGCAAGGCCGGCAGCGTGGTTGCCGTCACCGCCAAGGGTGCGGCGCGCGGCGCCGCCGCCATGGCCGCCTACATCGCGTCCAAGAGCGCGCTGCAGCGGCTGGTCGAGGCCTCGGCCGCCGAACTGGCGCCGCACGGCATCACGGTGAACAGCATCGCACCCAGTACGCTGGATACGCCCGCCAACCGCCAGGCCATGCCCGATGCCAAGCCCGAGAGCTGGGTGTCGACCGCGGTGGCGGCCCAGACCATCGGCTTCCTGGCCTCGCCCGCAGCCGCCGCGCTGCACGGCCAGCACCTGACGCTGGACGCCTGAGAAGAGCCTGAAAACAAAAAGGCCCCGGCGGATGCCGAGGCCTCATGAGAAGAGTTGGTGGAGAGGAGGAGGATCGAACTCCCGACCTCCGCATTGCGAACGCGGCGCTCTCCCAGCTGAGCTACCCCCCCAACGCAGGGCAAATTCTAACCAGAATCGAGAGGCCCCAGCGCGATCGGCGTCTTACATCAGCAGGTGCTCGCCGGCGTTGTCGCCGCCCAGCGTGACGTAGTTGACCTTGCGGATGTCCATGAGCTTGCGCCCGCCTGCGTAGCTGATGGAGCTCTGGATGTCCTGCTCCATCTCGACCAGCGTGTCGGCCAGCTTGCCCTTGATCGGCTCGAGGATGCGCTTGCCCTCCACGTGCTTGTACTCGCCCTTGTTGAAGTCGCTGGCCGAGCCGTAGTACTCCTTGAAGAGCGCGCCGTCGACCTCCACTGTCCTGCCCGGTGATTCTTCGTGGCCGGCGAACAGCGAGCCGATCATCACCATCGAGGCGCCGAAGCGGATGCTCTTGGCGATGTCGCCGTGGTCGCGGATGCCGCCGTCGGCAATGATGGGCTTGGTCGCCACCCGCCCGCACCACTTGAGCGCCGACAGCTGCCAGCCGCCTGTGCCGAAGCCGGTCTTGAGCTTGGTGATGCAGACCTTGCCCGGGCCGATGCCGACCTTGGTCGCGTCGGCGCCCCAGTTCTCGAGGTCGATCACCGCCTCGGGCGTGCCCACGTTGCCCGCGATGACGAAGGCCTTGGGCAGGTGCTTCTTGAGGTAGGCGATCATGTTCTTCACCGTGTCGGCATGGCCGTGCGCGATGTCGATCGTGATGTACTCGGGTGCCTGGCCCTCGGCAACCAGGCGGTCCACCGTCTCGTAGTCGGCCTTCTTGACGCCCAGCGAGATCGAGGCGAACACGCCCTTGGCATGCATGTCCTTGACGAACTGCACGTTGTCGAGGTCGAAGCGGTGCATGACGTAGAAGTAGCCGTTCTGGGCGAGCCAGGTGCAGATGGGCTCGTCGACCACCGTCTTCATGTTGGCGGGCACCGTCGGGATGCGGAAGCTGCGGCCGCCCAGGGTGACGCTGGCGTCGCACTCGGCGCGGCTTTCCACCACGCATTTGCGCGGCAGGAGAAGGATGTTGTCGTAGTCGAAGATCTGCATGGAACCAAGCTCCTGGAAGGGTCGTTGAAGAACGAATGAGCGCTTGGTCTGGCCGGCTT
>DATFFA010000189.1:0-12255 GCA_035250605.1 Variovorax sp.
AGGAAATAGGCGTGCGCGAAGAGCCAGAACAGCCAGGCCATCCGGCCCGAGAAGCGCAGCGGCCCGAGCGGCGTGCCCAGGTCGACCACGGCCGAGTTGCGCCCGATGGTGGCGAGGTTGCCGTAGTCGCGGTAGCGGAAGGGAACCGTCTCCTTGCCCGCGAGGCGGCGCAGGATGTTCGCGGCCGCGGCGCGGCCCGCCTGCTTGGCGCCGGGCGAGACGCCGGGCACGGGCGTGGGTTCCTTGCGGGGCCGGTGGCTCATGGCGGCGGCCAGGTCCCCCACCACGCTGATCTCGGGATGGCCGGGCAGGCTGAGGTCGGGCTGCACCTTCACGCGGCCGGCCCGGTCGCATTCGGCGCCGGTGGCGTCCGCCAGCAGCCGGCCGAGCGGCGAAGCGGCCACGCCCGCGGCCCAGATCACGCAATGGCAGGCGATGCGATGGGTGCCGGTGCCGGCGCCGCCGTCGCTGAAGGGCGATTCCACCTCCAGTCCGCCGGCCGTGACCGCCGTCACGCGGGCGTTGAGGCGCACCTGCACACCCAGCTTCTGCAACTGCTCGAGCGCGCGCTGGCTCAGGACCTCGGGCATGGCCTGCAGCACGCGCGGGCCGCCTTCGATCAGCAGCACCTCGGCCGTGCGCGGGTCGATGCGGCGGAACTCGCCGCGGAGGGTGTGGCGCGCGATCTCGGCCAGCGTGCCCGCCATTTCCACGCCGGTCGGGCCGGCGCCGATCACGGCGAAGGTGAGCAGGGCGCGCCGGCGCGCCGGGTCGGGCTCGACCTCGGCCGCCTCGAAGCTCATGAGAATCCGGCGCCGGATCTCGAAGGCATCGGCCAGGGTCTTGAGGCCGGGCGCCATGGTCGACCAGTCGTCGTGGCCGAAGTAGCTGTGGGTCGCGCCCGCGGCCACGATCAAGTGGTCATACGGCAGGCGGGTGGCGTCGGCCAGGTGCACCTCGCGCGCATCGGGGTCGATGCGGGTCGCCTCGCCGAGCAGGGTGGTGATGTTGGGCTGGCGTCGGAACAGCAGGCGGGCCGGCGCGGCGATCGAGGGCGCCGCCAGTCCGGCGGTGGCGACCTGGTAGAGCAGCGGCTGGAACAGGTGGTGGTTGGTCTTGTCGACGATGGTGATGTCGACGGCCGCGTGCTGCAGCTTGCGCGCCGCCTCGAGGCCACCGAAGCCGCAGCCGATGATCACGATGCGGGGGCGGCCGGAAGAAGGGGGCGTACTCATGCGCCGGATGATACGCAGCCACCCTGCACGTCCCGGCATCTTGTGCCAAAGTGGCGCGTTCGACGGGGGCCACGCGCTGCGGTCGGGGTGCCGCGCTGCGGGCCCTTGTCCTACGGCGCCGACCGCCGCGCATGGGCTAAAAACCTTCCGATCCACAATGGAGACCCCATGAATCTCACCCAGCCGGCCCGGCCCGCGGCGGACGAGCTGCGCGATCGTTTTCAATCGGTGCGCTCGCTCAGCCTTGCATTGGCGGCGCCGCTCTCGGCCGAGGACCAGTGCATCCAGTCGATGCCCGAC
Organism: Variovorax sp.; assembly: GCA_035250605.1. Taxonomy (GTDB): domain Bacteria; phylum Pseudomonadota; class Gammaproteobacteria; order Burkholderiales; family Burkholderiaceae_C; genus Variovorax. Next base: position 1,536 of record DATFFA010000189.1, read on the forward strand.
GCCAGTCCGACCAAATGGCACCTGGCGCACACCACCTGGTTCTTCGAGACCGTGCTGCTGCAGCCGCATGCGACGGGCTATCGCGTCTTCGATGCGGCCTTCGCCTACCTCTTCAATTCCTACTACGAGGCGCTGGGGCCGCGCCACCCGCGTCCGCAGCGCGGGCTGCTGACGCGGCCTTCGCTGGAGCAGGTGCAGGCCTACCGGCGCCATGTGGACGAGGCGGTCGATGCGCTGCTCGCCGGCGCCGGCGAGGACACCGACTGGGAGGCGGTCGCGCCCATCATCGAGCTGGGCCTGAACCATGAGCAGCAGCACCAGGAGCTGATCCTCACCGACATCCTGCACGCGCTGTCCTGCAATCCGCTGCTGCCGGCTTACCGCACGGCGCCCACGCCGGCGCTGCGGCTGGCCTCGGTGGCGCCGGCGATGCGCTGGCTTTCGCGGCCGGGCGGCGTGGTCGAGGTCGGCCATGCCGGCGGCGGCTTCAGCTTCGACAACGAAACGCCGCGCCACGCGGCCCTGCTGCAGCCCCACGCCATCGCGGACCGGCTGGTGAACTGCGGCGAGTACGCGCAATTCATCGCCGATGGCGGCTACGAGCGGCCCGAGCTCTGGCTCTCCGACGGCTGGGCCGCGGTGCAGGCGCAGGGCTGGCGCCATCCGGCGTACTGGCTCGCGCCCGACGATCCGCGCCTCGTCCATCACGGCGCGACCGCAGGCTGGCACGTCTTCGGCCTGCACGGCGTGCGGCCGCTGGAGCCCGAGGCGCCGGTCTCGCAACTGAGCTTCTACGAAGCCGCGGCCTACGCCGAGTGGGCCGGCGCGCGGCTGCCCACCGAGTTCGAGTGGGAGGCCGCGCACGATGCGCCCGGCATCTCGCAGATGAGCGGCCACGTCTGGCAGTGGACGCGCTCTTCCTACGACCCCTATCCGGGCTTCCGCCCGTTGTCGGGCGTGGCGGCCGAATACAACGGCAAGTTCATGGTCGGCCAGCTGGTGCTGCGCGGCGGCAGCGCGGCCACGCCCGCGGGCCATGCGCGGCCCAGCTACCGCAACTTCTTCCCGCCGGCCGCGCGCTGGCAGTTTTCCGGGCTGCGGCTCGCGAAGGATCTCTGATGGCTATTCCTGCAGTGAGCCTGCATGCCTTCCGCAGCGCACAGCGCGCAGCGCCGCTCTCCGACTTCGGCCGCGAGCTGTTCGAGGGCCTCAGCCGCAGCCCGCGCAGCATCTCGCCCAAGTTCTTCTACGACGTGGCCGGTTCGCAGCTCTTCGATCGCATCTGCGATCTGCCGGAGTACTACCCGACGCGCACCGAGGTTCGCATCCTCACCGAATGCGCGCCCGAGATCGCAGCGCAGATCGGACCGAATGCCGATGTCGTCGAGTTCGGCGCGGGCTCGCTCACCAAGGTGCGGCTGCTGCTCGACGCGCTGCATGCGCCCCGCCGCTATGTGCCGATCGACATCTCGGGCGAGCACCTCGAAGCTGCGGCGCAGCGCCTGCGTGCCGACTATCCGCGGATCGCCGTGCAGCCCGTGGTGGCCGACTACACCATGCCGCTGGTGCTGCCCTCGCTCGGCGAGGGCCTGGGCCAGCGCGTGGGCTTTTTCCCCGGCTCGACGCTCGGCAACTTCAGCCCCGAGGAGGCGCTGGCCTTCCTGCAGCTGGCGCAGCGCCTGCTGCGCGGCGGCGGCCTGCTGCTGGGCGTGGACCTGGTCAAGGACCCCGCGCGGCTGCATGCCGCCTACAACGACGCGCAAGGCGTGACCGCGGCCTTCAACCTCAACCTGCTGCGCCGCGCCAATCGCGAGCTCGGCACCGACTTCGACCTCGAGGGCTTCGCCCACGCCGCCTTCTACAACGCGCCCCTGCGCCGCATCGAAATGCACCTGGTGAGCCGCCGCGCGCAGAGCGTCAGGCTGGACGGGCAGCGCTTCGACTTCGAAGAGGGCGAGACCATCCACACCGAGAACTCGTACAAGTTCACCGCCCCGGGCCTGCACGCGCTGGCCGTGAAGGCGGGGCTCAGGCCGACTGCGGTGTGGACCGACCCCGAGCGGCTCTTCAGCGTGCACTGGCTGCAGTCGCCCGCGGCACAATAGCTCCGTCCCGCCATCGGGCGGGCCTTGGAGACCTGGATGAAAGCAACCTGGAACGGCGTCACCATCGCCGAGAGCGACGACACCGTGCTCGTCGAAGGCAACCACTATTTCCCGGCGAGCGCGCTCAATCGCGACTACGTCAGCTTCAGCAACCACAAGAGCACCTGTCCCTGGAAGGGCACTGCCAGCTACTACTCGCTGCTGGTCGACGGCGAGCTCAATACCGATGCCGTCTGGTACTACGCCGACCCCAAGCCCGAGGCCGAGATGGTGCGCGACCGGGTCGCCTTCTGGAAGGGCGTGAAGGTGTCGGAGTGAGCGCAGGGAACTTCGATCCGCCCTTCACACCCGTCGACCGGCTCGTTCCCGCGTTGCGCCAGGACGGCTACGCGGTGCTGAGCCCGCAGGGAGTGGCCCAGTGGCTGGGCAGCCCGCTCGCGGAGCTCGAAGTGCTGCATGCCGACTGGAACCAGCTGCCGCTGGACGAATACCTGAAGGACGGCGGCCGCTACCGCACGCGGCGCCATGCCTGCTTCACGGTCGAGGACGCGATCATCGATCAGGTGCCGCACCGCGCGCACTGGCAGCCGGTCGAGTACAACGCGCTGCATGGCGGCATGCAGCGCTGGTTTGCGCCGATGGAATCCGGAACGCTCGTGCAGCCGGCCTGGCAGGCGCTCATCAAGGGCCTGGCCGAGGTGGCGAACGGCTTGCGCGGCACGCAGCGCTGGTACGTGGAAGCGCACCAGTTCCGCATCGACACGGCCGAGGGCATCGGCCGGCCGACGCCCGAGGGCGCGCACCGCGACGGCGTCGACCTGGTCGCGGTGGCGCTGGTCGGCCGCCACAACATCAAGGGCGGCGAAACCCGCGTGTTCGAGGCCGCGGGCCGCCGCGGCGAACGCTTCACGATGACGGAGCCGTGGACGCTGCTGGTCATCGACGATGCGCGCGTGATCCACGAATCGACGCCGATCCAGCCGCTGGTGGACAGCCAGCCGGGCTGGCGCGACACGCTGGTCGTGACCTGCCGCGCCGGCTCTTTTCAGGGCGATTGAGCAGCACCTGCCGGTCCGTAGCAGTCCTACGCCCGATTCCATTCCTTGGATGTACATTCAGGGCCCGGTTCGGCTGCGAGCCGTCATGTGAACAAACGAGGTCTGTCATGTTCAATCACATCCTGGTTCCGATCGACGGGTCCGAAACGTCGATGCTCGCAGTCAGCAAGGCCAGCGGGCTCGCCTTGGCATTCGGCAGCCGCATCACCCTGATCCACGTGGTCGACAACTACCCCTTCATCGGCGTCGGCGCGGACTATGCGCTGGGCCAGAACGAATACCTGGCAGCCGCCACCAGCAGCGCCAACGCGGCGCTGGCACGCGGCGTCGCCGCGCTGGCCGCCGAAGGCCTGCACAGCGACCAGCGCGTGATCGATGGCCATGTGGTGCACGAAGGCATCGTCGACACCGCGGACGCGATCGGGGCCGATCTGATCGTGATGGGCTCGCACGGGCGCTCGGGCATCGAGAAGCTGCTGCTGGGCAGCGTCACGCAGCGCGTCTTGCAGGACGCCAAGGTGCCGGTGCTCGTGGTCAAGGGCTGAGCAACGGGCAGGGCATTCAAGCGAAAGGCGGCGCACTCTCGAAGCGCAGCACCCGGCCATCGGCGGGATGGGCGAACTCGAGTCCGCTCGCATGCAGCAGCAGCCGGTCGGCGCGCCGCTGCACCGCCTCGCTCCCGTAGAGCGCATCGCCGAGGATCGGATGGCCGATCGACAGCAGGTGCACGCGCAGCTGATGGCTGCGGCCGGTCAGCGGCTCCAGCCACAGGTGCGTGGCGCCGCGCTCGGGCAGGAGCCGCTTCACGCGCCAGCGCGTGACGCTGGGCTTGCCGTTCTGCGCGTCGATCTTCTGCAGCGGGCGCCTGGGCCAGTCGGCGATCAGCGGGGCGTCGATCAGCGACCACGCCTCGGACACCGGCAGCAATCCGTCGACGATCGCCTCGTAGCGCTTGTGAACGCGCCGCTCGGCGAAGGCATCTCCGAGTGCGCGCTGCATGGCGGGATTGCGCGCCATCAGCACCAGGCCGCTGGTGGCCATGTCGAGCCGGTGCACCACCAGCGCGTCGGGCCAGCGCGCCTGCGCACGGGCGCTGAGGCAGTCCTGCTTGTCCTCGCCGCGGCCGGGCACGCACAGGAGGCCGGCGGGCTTGTCGAGCACCAGCAGGTCGGCGTCTTCATGGATCACGGCGAGCGCATTCATGGCGAGCGAGTCTATGAGGCTGGGCTATCCTCGACCCGATGTCCGTCCCCGCCGCCGCCTCGCCGAATTTTTCCGATCTCACGCGCGAGCGGCCTTTCATGCGAATGTGGACGGCCCGGCTCTTCGGCACCGCGGGAAGCCAGATGCTGCTGGTCGCGATCGGCTGGCACATGTACGAGCTGACCGGCAGCGCCTGGGACCTGGGGCTGGTCGGGCTCTACCAGTTCGTCCCGGCGCTGTTGCTGGCGCTGCTCGCGGGCCACGTGGTCGACCGGCGCCATCGCGGCCGCATCGTCGCCGCCTGCTTCGCGGTGCAGGGGCTGGTCGCGCTGGCGCTGCTCCTGTCCGTGCGTGGCCACCACGACTCGCGCGCGCTGCTGCTCGGGCTGTCGCTGGTGCTCGGCGCGGTGCGGGCCTTCCAGATGCCGGCGCAACAGGCCTTGACGCCGCTGCTGGTGCCGCCGCTGATGCTGCCGCGCGCCATGGCCTTCAGTTCGGCCGGCATGCAGGGCGCGATCATCGGCGGCCCGGCGCTGGGGGGCCTGCTGTTCGCCGCGGGCGCCGGCGTGGTCTATGCAGCGAGCCTGCTCTTCTTCGCCATGGGCAGCCTGCTGGTCGTGCAGGTGCGCTACGAGCACGCGCCGCCGCCGCGCGAACCGGTCTCGCTGGCCACGGTGCTGGCGGGCGTGAATTTCATCTGGCACCGCAAGCCGGTGCTGGGCGCGGTCTCGCTCGACCTGTTCGCGGTGCTGCTGGGCGGGGCGGTCGCGTTGCTGCCGATCTTCGCCAAGGACATCCTGCACACCGGCCCCTGGGGCCTGGGCCTGTTGCGCAGCGCGCCGGCGGTCGGGGCGCTCGTTGCATCGATCCTGCTGACGCGGCGGCCGATCGAGCGGCACGTGGGCCGTGCGCTGCTGATCGCCGTGGCGGTGTTCGGCGTGTGCATGATCGTGTTCGGCTTGTCGAGCAGCTTCATCGTGTCGCTGCTCGCGCTGGCCGTCTCGGGCGGCGCCGACATGGTCAACGTGGTGATCCGCCAGACGCTGGTGCAGCTGGAAACGCCGGACGCGATGCGCGGGCGGGTGAGCGCCGTCAACTCGATCTTCATCGGTGCCAGCAACCAGCTCGGCGAGTTCGAGTCGGGCGCCACCGCGGCCCTGCTCGGGCCGGTGGGTTCGGTGGTGGTGGGCGGCGTCGGCACCGTGCTGGTGGCGCTGGCCTGGTTCCGGCTCTTTCCGTCGCTGGCGGCGCGCGATCGGCTGGTGAGGCCGGATGCCCAAAGCGCCCGGGTCACCCAAGCCGCCCAAGCCGCCCGAGGCTCCCAAAGCCCTTAGAAGTGCGAAAAAGCCAGGGGCACGTCCAGCCTGACGTCGCCCACCGGCTCCGCCACGCAGGGCAGGATCCAACCCTCGGCCTTTTCCTCCCGGCTGAGGCCGGGCCATTCGATGCGGTAGCGTATTTCGCCGTCGAGAAGACGGCAGATGCAGGTGCGGCAGGTGCCGTTTCGGCAGGAGCTGGGCAGCTCGATGCCGGCGGATTCGGCCGACTGCAGCAAGGTGCGGCCCGCTTCGGTCTCGAAGCGGAAGCCGCCGGGCTCGATCTGCGCCGTGGCCTGCGGCGCGCCCTTGCTCATTCCTTGTTCTTGACCTTGCCGCGCGGAATGATGGCCGTCGTGACCGTGCGGACCGGTTCGAAGCCGGCAGCCGGCGCCTTCGGCGGCGAGGTGTCCTTCTTCGGTTTCTTCGATTCCTTGTTGCTGCGTTGCTGTCCCTTGGGCATAGGTTCCTCCAGTGAATGGTGAGGCAGTTTAGCGAGGCGGCGACAATACACCCCTTTATCGATCGTTCCCCCGCTTTCATGTCCGACTACGAAGTTCGCCCCGCCGCCATGCGCGATGCCAAGGCCATCGCCGACGTCCACGTTGCCTCCGCCCGTGCCGCTTACGTGGACATCCTTCCCGAAGACCAGCTGCGGGCGCTGGCGCCCTCCACGCGCGAGGCCAAATGGCGCGAAGCCATCGAGTTCAGCGAGCCCCAGGTGCATGTGGCGGTGCTCGGCGAGGAGGTGGTGGGCTTCGTCGGCTTCGACCGCTCCCGCGACCCCAAGACGCCCTCGACCACCGGCGAGATCTGGGCCCTCTACGTGAAGCCCGAGCACTGGGGCAAGGGCGTGGGCGTGGCGCTCTGGGACGCCGCGCGCGACGGCCTGGAGGAAGAGGGCTGCACGCTGGTCACCGTCTGGGTGCCGCTGCGCAACGACCGCGCGCTGCGCTTCTACGAGCTGGCCGGCTTCAAGCGCGAGATGAAGACTGCCAAGACGACGTCGCTGGGCGGCACGAAGATCGAAGAGATCCGCCTGAAGCGCAACGTCGCCTGACCCACCAGGAACAGTCATTCATGGCCTCCAGTCTTCTGCTCCTGCTCGACGATATCGCCACCGTCCTCGACGACGTTTCCATCCTCACGAAGGTCGCTGCCAAGAAGACCGCCGGCGTGCTGGGCGACGACCTGGCGCTGAACGCCCAGCAGGTGAGCGGCGTGAAGGCGGAGCGCGAGCTGCCGGTGGTGTGGGCGGTGTGCAAGGGCTCCTTCATCAACAAGGCCATCCTGGTGCCCGCGGCGCTGCTCATCGGCACTTGGCTGCCCTGGCTGGTGACGCCGCTGCTGATGATCGGCGGCGCCTTCCTGTGCTTCGAGGGGTGCGAGAAGCTGGCGCACAAGTTCCTGCACAAGGACGAGCATGCGGCCGAGGTCTCGCAGCTCGAGCAGGCGCTCGTCGATCCCTCCGTCGACCTGGTCGCGGTCGAGCGGGACAAGATCAAGGGCGCGGTGCGCACCGACTTCATCCTGTCGGCGGAAATCATCGCCATCACGCTGGGCACGGTGCAGGGCCAGCCCTTCACCACGCAGCTGTCGGTGCTGGTCGGCATCGCGCTGATCATGACCATCGGCGTCTACGGGCTGGTCGCGGGCGTCGTGAAGCTCGACGACGCCGGCCTCTACCTGAGCCGGCGCGAAGGTGCCGCCTCGCAGGCGCTCGGCCGGGGCATCCTGGCGGCTGCGCCCTGGCTCATGAAGGCGCTCTCCATCGCCGGCACGGCCGCCATGTTCCTGGTGGGCGGCGGCATCCTGGTGCACGGCGTGCCGGCTCTCGGCCATGCGGTCGAAGCCTGGGCGGTCAACGCGGGCAGCCTCCTGGGCAGCCTGGGCTCGATGGGCGTCAATGCCGGCGTCGGCATCGTGGCCGGCGCGATCGTGCTGGCGGCGGTGGAGCTCGGCAAGAAGGCCTTCGGCAGGAAGAAAAGCCTAGCCTAGCGCCGCCACGCGGGCCGCCAGCGCGTCGATCGCCGCATCGGAAAGATCGTCGGCCGTCACGGTCTGCCGTTCGGCCCAGCGCTCGAAATGGCTGGCCTGCGAGCGCTTGTACGCCGGGTCGTAGTGCAGCGCCGTCAGCTCGGCGAACAGGGCCGGCAGCTCGCCCGCGGCGGCCCATTGCTGCCAGCGGCCGATCACGGCCTTGCCGTGCAGTTCCTTCAGCAGCCCGAGCTGGCGCGACAGCGCTTCGGGGTCGTCGCCCAGGTAGGCGTAGTCGCGCAGCAGGTAGGCCAGCCGGGCCTCGGGCGTGGCCTCGATCTCGATGCACCGGCTTGCGCGCATGTGCGTCACCAGCGGCAGCGGAACGTCCAGGCGGCCGATGCGCCGGCTCTCGCCCTCCACGTAGAGCGGCTGCGCCGGATCGATGCGCTCCAGCAATTCGGCGATGCGGGTTTCGAAGGCGATCTGCGACGGCTGCGGCGTGCCGGGCAGGGCGCCCAGCAGCGAGCCCTTGTGCGCCGCCAAGCCTTCGAGGTCCAGCACCTGCCGCCCTTGCAGCACCAGCGCCTGCAGCACGCGTGTCTTGGCGCTGCCGGTGGCGCCGCACAGCACGCGCAGGTCGAGTTGCGGGCAGAGCAGGGCCAGCTGCGTGATCACATGGCGGCGCCAGCTCTTGTAGCCGCCGGCCAGCTGCTGCGCGTCCCAGCCCACCAGGCGCAGCCAGGTGACCATCGAGCCGCTGCGCAGGCCGCCGCGCCAGCAGTAGACCAGGGGCTTCCAGCCGGCCGGCCGGTCGGCGAAGCGCTCCTTCAGGTGCCGCGCGAGGTTCGCCGCCACCATCGCGCCGCCCACGCGGCGCGCCTCGAAGGCACCCTGCTGCTTGTAGAGCGTGCCGACGATGCGGCGCTCCTCGTCGTCGAGCACCGGGCAATTGATGGCGCCGGGGATGTGATCGATGGCGTACTCGCCGGGCGAGCGCGCGTCGATCAGGGTGTCGAAGCGATGGCGGTCCTCCACGCGAACGGGTGCCGGAGCGCGCATCAGCGGGCCTTGCCCCTGGCGCGCTGGGCCAGGTCCACCACCACCAGGGCGATGCCGAGCACCAGTGCGAACCAGCCCACCACGTGGGCGCCGGCGAGCATGTCGCGCCAGTGCGGCGAAGTCAGGAAGCGGGGCGCGATCAGGACGGCCGCGCCGATGAGGATGCACAACAGGCCGCGCTCGAACATGCGCAGGGCCCTGGAAGGTCTGGAAGCCATGCCCGAGTTTACGGGGGCGCGATAGCACAGCTTGCCGCCGAGATATCCACCGCGCCCGACCATCCGTCCCCGATTTCGTGAAGTACTTCCTTAGAAAATAGGAACCTAAGAACTACATTCTTAAGTATTAATGTAATACGAAAGAATTGTATGAATCGCGTTTTCCGGGTGCTCTGGAACCCGACGCAAGGGCTCTGGACGGTGGCCTCGGAGGTGGCGCGCGGGCTCGGCAAATCGAGCGCCCAGGCGCCGATCGTGGCCCTGGCGCTGCTGGGCCTGGCCGCAAGCGCATCTGCCGACTGCAGCGGCCCCAGCGGCGGCACCATCACCTGCACGCCGGGCACGCCGCAGACTTTCGTCGTCATCGGCGGCTACGACTCCACGCCCGGCGGCACGGTGGACGTGCAGCCCGACGCCGTGATCAGCACCACGGACCTGCCGGCCATCAGCATGGGCGACCACGGGACGATCCGGGTCCAGCGCAATGCGACCGTGCAAAACAATGCCGCAGGCAGCGCCAACGGCCACTACGGCACCGGCGCCAACACCATCGAGTTTCGTTCCAACACCACGCTGACCATCGAGGAGGGCGCCAAGGTCCTCTCCAACGGCACGGCGCACAACGCCGAAGCCATCAACCCGCATGGCACCGGCAATCTCATCGTCAACCACGGGGAGGTGCGCTCGCAGGCCGGCGGCGCCGCCATCTGGCTGGAGGCCTCGAGCGGCTCGAACACGGTGGTCAACGGGGCCACCGGGGTCATCGAGTACAAGGGCGGCGCCGGCAACATCCTGGGCGCATCGGGCACGATGGCCGTGGACTTCACGAACCAGGGCAGGCTGATCGGCGTGCTCAACTTCGCCGACGGCGACGATGCGCTGCACGTGCATGCCGGCTCGTCCATCACCGGCGCCATCAATGGCGGCGGGGGCAACAACCTGTTGACGCTCGACGGCACGGGCACCGCGACCTTCGCGCACACCGTGTCGAACTTCCAGACCCTGGTGAAGCGGGACAGCGGCACCTGGACCTTCGCCAACGCGCTGCCGGGCTCCGGCATCACCAGCACCCGCGTGGCCGCGGGCACGCTGATCCTCGGCGCCGATGCCAGCAGCTATACCGGCAGCATGACGGTGGATGCGGCCGGCACGTTGCAGACGTCCGCGCAGTTCGCGCCGCCGGCGATCACGGACAACGGCCTGGTGCGCTTCGCGCAGCCGAGCGACGCGAGCTACACCGGCCTGCTCTCCGGCACCGGCGGCATCGAGAAGACCGGCGCCGGCCGGCTGACCCTGACGCGCCAACAGGCGATCACCGGCGCGACCACGGTCTCGGCCGGGACCTTGAAGGCAGGTGCCGCCGATACCTTCAGCGCCGCTTCGGCACACAGCGTGGCCGCCGGGGCGACGCTCGACACGGCCGGCTTCGACCAGCGCGTGGCCTCGCTGAACAACGCCGGCACCGTCAACCTGCTGAGCAGCCAGGCCGGCAGCACGCTCACCGTGACCGGCGCCTACGTGGGCCAGGGCGGGGTGCTGAAGCTGGGCACGGTGCTCGGAGGCAGCAATAGCGTGAGCGATCGCCTGGTGCTCAGCGGCCCGGGCGCCAGCGCCAGCGGCAACACGACGCTGCGCATCACCAATCTCGGCGGCCTGGGCGCCCTGACCACGGGCAACGGCATCGAGGTGGTGAGCGCGCGCAACGGCGCCACCACCACCGCGCAGACCACGCGCGACGCCTTCGCGCTGGCCAACGGGCATGTGGATGCGGGCGCCTATGA
>DATFFA010000190.1:0-22045 GCA_035250605.1 Variovorax sp.
TGGGCAGCACCCGCTGCGTCGTCACCCTGCCCCGGCCTTCACCAATGCGTTCGCCAAGCATCTCGTTCTCCTTCACGGCGTCTTGAAGCCGTGCCGGCTAAACATAGGTCGCTGTCCGGCGCGCTGCAAACCTTTGTTCAAGGAAATGTGCGCGCAGGCCGGCGCGGGGATCACGGGAGCGCGTTTTCCGACACATCGGCTCGCAAGCTCGACGAGCGAACCCATTGATTTTTTTGTTAACAAAAGCGTTAGTCAAATGTTGGTTTTGGACGCAGGAATCATTGGTGCTTTTGAGTTACTCACCTAGGAGCCAGCATCCAACGAACCCTCCACATGCGACCTGCCCCGCTGCAAACACGACCACGCCGGCCAAGCCGCCTTTTCGGGCGACCCGACTGCCAGATATGGGACGACGGAATGGTGCTCGTCAGGGTTGATCCTTCAGATCCGACCGACATCAACTCCCAAGCCCAAGCGCGAATCGAGGGGGTGTTGCGCAGAGAAGACCCGGACAGGCGCGAGTTCATCCTCGACGCAGTGGCCAAGGACCTGACTATCGGCGTCGATGCCTCCGCCTTGCGCCGTGCGCTTCTATTGAGTCCCCCGCAAATGGCCGAGCTCCGCAACCGTTTCTTTGCCAGCCCCCTGCGCAGGTTGACCGCGGAACAGCCTCCGTTTCTGTCGCCTTGTCAGCTGGTGGTCGATGCATTGGTGCAGGACGTCACTGACCACAGCGGGTACCTGTCGATCCAGGACGTGGAGGCCATGGCCATGACGGCCGCCATCGAGGTGAGACGGCGAACGTCTGGAGACGTCAATTCTTTCTACGCGCACTTGCTTCAAATCACGATGACTCGAACGGCCGGGTATTTCAGCGGGCGGACGTCAGAAAACGATCCGTGGTTGAGACCACGCTGGAAGGGCGCCATCGAATTGCATGTCACCGGTCGGCTCGAGCGAACGAACGACGTCTTGCCGGCCTTGCTCAAGGCACCCGCGCGCTGGCTGGACATGCTGCTGTATCAGGCAGTGGCTGACGGCGAACAGTTGACCGATGAGACCAAGCATCGGCTGATGGAAATCATCCTGGTGGCCTATGAAAGTCTGCTGAACCAGTGCTTCGCTCTGGGCGAAGGCGGACCGCAGAATGTTCACCGCGCCTTTCAGCACTGTGTGCGCGGTGCACTGGACAAGCTGAAGTTCCCCGAAGTTCCGGTTATCAGAACGCCCGGCGTGGAGCAGGTGCGTATGGCACGTGGATTTGCCGAGCAGATCAATCCGTCCGTCCTGCCCGGCAAGAGTCCAGCAAACCCTTCAACGACCTGGACACCCATCGACGAGTCGCGGCAGCAGGCGCGCGCTGGCGAGCTGCACATCGTGGCTGCAGCGCGCGAGCTGCTGCAGGGTGAGCTGGAGTTGCAGCAAGAATTGCGCTGCCTGCAGCACGCCTACAACAATGGCTGGTATTACTGGCTGAAGCTGCATCAGCCCGGCGCGCCATTGGCTAAGCTTCGCCTGACGCAGAAGGAGGCAGTTGAAGCCCAGGAGCTCGACCGCATCGATCACATCGTCGCCCCTGACGGGTGCGTGATGCAAAGGCTGAGGCTGATGCCTGCGCAGTTGCTCGCGCTGATGCCGGCGCTCGAAGAGCATCTGGACCTCGCGATCGTCTTCAAAGGCCCCACCGACTTGATCTTCGGGGACGCGCGGGCCCAACGGACCCACCACTACACAGCCTTGATCCGGGTGAACGGCTTGCATTTCGAGCTGGACTCGGTGGCGGCGGATGCCCAATCGGGCAAGCGCTGGGTTCCAAAGCTCAAGGACTACTTCGAGGACTTGCAAGGTGGCGCGTACATGGCCATTCGTGGCGGCCATGATCATCCGCTGTCGAAATATGTGACGCTGATCTCCATCGAGCTTTTCTGGAGAACCTGCGAGGCGTTCGGCGTGTTCCTGGGCAAGCAGCCGATCATGGAACTCGCCCAGTTTCTTCCGGTTAAGGGCCTGCAGGATGCGGCGCGCGCCATCCGCGCAAGGTCCGCAGCTGAGTTCTGCAAGAGTGGAGGCTTCCCAGGTGCCGCAGGCCACCACATGTGGCTCCAGCGAGGCAGCGACCGCACCCAGGCCATCATGCGATGGCTCACCAATTTGGGGACGGACCAAGGCCTCCTGTGGACGGGAACCGACCCGCTTGTCGTGGCGGTGAAACGCGGCAGAAAAGGGAACTGGATCGCACATACGTTCGATCGGGGCGGGCAGCGGCAGCGACGCCCCCTTGCGAAGGTACTGGACGAGCAGCAAGCCTATTTCAAGACGCTCCCCGCAGACGATCTGCAAGCTCGCGCAGGCTTTGTCCAATTCCTCACGCTGGGGCCACCGGATGCCGATGCCTCCTTGCTTGGCTTTGTTCAAAGTGCTGATCGGCCGATGGTGTCTCGGCCGCCGGCCGCGCACACAGACGCTCTGCCCCAACCAGACGGGGCCGAGAATTTCTCAGGTGTTTCGAAGGAGACGCAGCAAGCTGCCGCGATGGCCAAACAGCCTCATCCGTCGAAGAAGAGACGAGCAGAGCAGGCCGCGGATGATTCGGCGTCCCGCCCTCGATCGTAGGGCCGCTGCAGCAGAAATTCGCTCATGAACCAAGCGCGGTGGCAAATGCGGCGTGCTCTGCTGCAGGGTGATCTGGAACTGCAGCAAGTCCGGCAAGCGCTGGATTCGAAGCTCGCAAATTACCTCGGCACGATGCGAGGCGGTGTGAGCATGGCAATTCGGGGCAATCCTGACAATCCCTTTCGCAATATGCGAGGTTGATGACCATCGAGCCCTTCTGGAGCACTTGCGAAGCCTTGGGCTTCCTTCTCGACAAGCAGCCCATCCTGGGGCTTGCGCAGTCTCTCTACGCACAGCGCACGGAGGATGCGGCAGACCGCATCGACGCAGAGTTTGCCGCGAAATTCTGCCGCAGTCGCGGCTTCCGAAAGACCCGCTATGGGTGAACAGAAGGCTGCTGCGGGTGCGAAGGGCGCAACGCGCAGCCATCTTCACGCTGTCCTCACGCATGCACCCGGCCGCATTTCTCGAGAGAACCATCGTCGCCTTCGCGTTACCAATTGATGACGCATCCTGCGGCACACTCGACATGACCACCCCTACTTCCTCAAGATTCACATACGCACAGGTGGCCTACAGCCATCGCCAACCTGAAGTTCCACAGCCCCTCCTCTACAGCAAGCCTGGCTTTCAGATCCTCGGCGATGGCACGGTGCTTATCGCACCACCTTCAGATTCGACAGACGGTCCAACCCACGCCCACCGACTGACGAAAGAGGTGTTGCGCAGGGAAGATCACGAAACACGTGAGTTCATCCTCAAAGCGATTGAAGGCAATCAGACCGGGCTCGACATCCCTGCACTGCGTGAGGAGCTTCGACTGGACAAGACGAAAATGGATGCGCTTCACGACATGTTCGCTCGCAGCCCATTGCGTCGGCTGAGCGCAGAGCCGCCGCCCTGCTCGCCAATTGAAGAGGTGGTCCAGGCACTGCAGCAGGAAGTCAAGAGCCTCCGCGCGTGTCTGTCGATGCGGGATGTGCTGATGTTGGCCAAGTTTGGCGCCAAAGAGATAGCACGACGAACCTCCGATGAGCAAGTTCTGGCCAAGCACCAGGCGCGGGATCTGTATGTAAGGTTAACCTCGGATGACTTCTTCAAAAAGCGGTCATTGGACAACGATTCCATTTTGGAGCGCGAGAGGGGATTGGTCGAAATGCAGATAGACCAACTCGTGAACCCGAGCGACACGCTGGCACCTCTGCTGAAGGCAAGAGCGCGTTTGCTGGACATTGGGCTTTCTCAAGCGACGGTGCCGCCATTGGTCCAGCAAAAAAAGAGAGACTTGGCGTACAGAATCAAATATGTGTACGCCGACCTGCTCGGCCAGTGCTTCTCTCTGAACGACGGGCCCCAGTACGTCCATCATGTGCTCCAGCATCACGTGTGCGTGGCACTGGACATGCTGCAGTCCGAAGGTCTCCCCGGACAGGGATCGCCGACCGTGCGACAGATGCAGAGCGCAGATCGGGTTGCCGAACAGGCCGATTCGTCCAAAAAGAGAAAAGCGGAGCAGTTGGGTGCGCCGTCGGCGACGGAGTTGTCAATCGAGCAGTCGCGGCAACAAGCCCGCGCTGACGAGCTGCAGGTGTCGGCTACGGCGCGTGCAATGCTGACGGGTGAATTTGAACTGCAGCGAGGCCTGCGCTGCCTGCAGCATGCCTTCAACAACGGCTGGTCCAACTGGCTGGCGCTCCACCGTCCCGAGATGCCGTTCGTCAAGCTTTCCCTGTCCGATGAAGCCCAGGAACTGGGCAGCATCGACTACGTCCCTGCTCCTGACGGGTACCCCATGCAAAGGCTGAGGCTGATGCCTCGGCAATTGCGCGCGCTGATGCCGGAGCTCGAAGCCCATCTGGATCTCGCGATCGTCTTCAAAGGCCCCACCAACCTGCAATTCAAGGACTCGCAAGTCCATCAGACCCACCACTACACGGCCTTGATCAAGGTCAACGGCATGCACTTCGAACTGGAGTCGATGGCCGCGGATGCCCAGGCGGGCAAGCGCTGGCTTCCGAACCTTCGGGTCTACCTCGAGGGCTTGCAAGGCGGCGCGTACATGGCCATTCGGGGCGGTGATGGCCATCCACTGTCGAAGTATGTGAAGTTGATGGCCGTCGAAACTTTCTGGAAGACCTGCGAAGCGCTCGGTGCCTTGCTCGGCACGCAGCCCATCATTCAACTCGCGAAGTTTCTTCCCGTTGATCGCATGCAGGATGCAGCGCGTCACATCGACGCAGACTTCGCAGCGCACGTCTGTCGGGTTGGCCTTCCTTTCCCAGATGCAAAGAGTCACGAAACGGATGTTCCGGGCGGCAATGGCCGCAGCAAAGCCATCGTGAATTGGCTTGACACGCTCGGAACGAACCGGGCCATCCTCTGGACGGGGACCGATCCAATGGTCATGGCGGTGGAGCGCGTCAGTTCAGGCGCATGGTTTGCGCACGACACGAGGCATGCGTCGCCGAGTTCCCTGCTTCATGTATTGGACGAGCAACAATCGCTGTTCAAGGGACTCGCTCCCCACGAACATAAGAAACGCGGCGGGTTTGCCCGAGCCCTTACGCTGGTGGCGCCCGCCGCCAACGCGTCCTGGCCGGCCGTTCAAAGCGCTGTTCAGCAGCAGCAGCAGCCTGTGCGTGTGGCCACCGTGGAGGTGCAGTCTTTGTCTCGCTCAGGCGAGGAGGAACTTGCCGAATCGGAGAAGACGCTGTTGTACGCCTTCAAGCAATATCGCTACCAAAAAGATCAATGGACAATAAAGCTTTCCACCTTCGACACAAGCACGCAAATCGTCGACTTTCTGCTCAAAATCAAGTTTGAGACCCGGATGCTCGAAGCGCTGCTCACGATATCACGCGCATGGCTGAAATCGGAGCATGTGCCATGCTCTCAGCACGTTGCGGTGCTGTACCTCCTGCAAGGGAGATCAAATTCCGGAGGAGATCTGCTCACCCTGTTGCCTACCAAGGTGCCACCGTGCCTCCTGCCTTATGCCTCCAACATAATTGCCAATGTTCTGAGCTGGAAACAAACCAAGAAACTTGGCGCTCTTGTCCTGAACCAGCTTGGGTTGCAGCAAGCACCGTCCGCAAATTGACTGCAGCAAGCAAGTCCTGCAGACCTCTCTGGCACGCTCAGGCGTCCACCTTCACCTTCGCATCCCGCACCACCCGCGCCCACTTCTCGATCTCGGCGGCGATGAACTTCTGGAACTTCTCCCGCGAGCCGCCGCCGTCCTCGGCGCCGTAGGTGTCGAGCCGCTCCTGCAC
Source organism: Variovorax sp. (assembly GCA_035250605.1). Classification (GTDB taxonomy): domain Bacteria; phylum Pseudomonadota; class Gammaproteobacteria; order Burkholderiales; family Burkholderiaceae_C; genus Variovorax. Next base: position 5,886 of record DATFFA010000190.1, read on the forward strand.
ATCGGGCATCGCCAGCACGGTGTTCACGTCGCGGTTGATCTTGTCGGCGATCGGCGTCGGCAGCTTGCCGGGCCCGGCCAGCCCGTACCAGGTGGTGGCCTCGAAGCCTTCGAAGCCCTGCTCCTGCATGGTCGGCACGCCGGGGTGGCCCTTGGCGCGTTTCAGCCGCGTCTGCGCCACCGCCGTCACCTTGCCGCTCTTCACATGCGGCGTGGCGGCCGTCATGGTCTCGAAGCTGTATTGGATCTGGTTGCCCATCAGGTCCGCCAGGAGCGGTCCGCTGCCCTTGTAGGGCACGTGCAGTGCATCGACCCTGGCCTGCAGCTTGAACATCTCCAAAGCGAGGTGCTGGGCCGAGCCGGCGCCGGCCGAGCCGAAGCTCACCTTGCCGGGCTCGGCGGTGCACAGCGCGACGATGTCCTTCACCGTCACGGCCTTCTGCGCCGGGCCCGCGATCAGCAGGTTGGGCGTCACGCCCACCAGCACGATCGGCACGAAGTCGCGCTCCACGCTGTAGCGCAGCCTGGGCTGCAGGCTGGGCGCGAGCGCGTGGCTGTTGATGTGCGCCATCAGCAGCGTCGAGCCGTCGCTCGGCTGCGTCGACACGTACTCGGCCGCGAGCACCCCGGCCACGCCGCCCTTGTTCTCCACGATCACCGACTGGTTCCACATCACCGAAAGCTTCTGCGCCACCACCCGCGCCAGGGCATCGGTGCCGCCGCCCGGCGGAAATCCCACCACGATGCGCACCGGCCCGTGGGGCCATTCCTGTGCGAACACGCGCGGCACGCCGAGGGTGGCTGCCGCGGCGCCCGCGGCCTGGATCAGGGAACGTCGTTGCATCAAGGGTCTCCTGGTTGTGAATGGGCTCGGAGGCCGGAATTCAGGCCGCCTTCTTCAGCGCCGCCGGCGCCGCATGGCTCGCGAAATACTCCATCGCCGCCTGCACGCCGCCGCCCGCGAACTTCACGCCCGCGAGCTTCAGCCCCATCTCCACGCCGGCCACCATGGCCACCAGCGTGAGGTCGTTGCTGTCGCCCAGGTGCCCCATGCGGAACATGCGGCCCTTGAGCTTGCCCAGGCCGGTGCCCAGCGACAGATCGAAGCGCTCGTGGATCAGGCGCCGCAGCGCGTCGGCATCCACGCCCTCGGGCGTGATCACGCCCGTCAGCACCGGCGAATGCACGGCCGGGTCGGCGCATTGCGTCGGCAGGCCCCAGGCGTGCACGGCAGAGCGCACCCCTGCGGCCCAGCGCTGGTGGCGCGCAAACACCTGCGGCAGGCCCTCGCCCAGCAGCATGTCCAGCGATTCGGCCAGGCCATACAGCAGGTTGGTGTTGGGCGTGTAGGGCCAGTAGCCGCTCCGGTTCATCTCCACGATCTCGTCCCAGGCCCAGAAGGCCTTGGGCAGCTTGGCGGTCTTGCTGCGTTCGAGCGCCTTGGGCGACAGCGCGTTGAAGCTGATGCCCGGCGGCAGCATCAGCCCCTTCTGCGAGCCGCTGATGGTCACATCCACGCCCCACTCGTCATGGCGGTAGTCGGCGCTGGCCAGGCCCGAGATGCTGTCCACCATCAGAAGGGCCGGATGCCCGGCCGCGTCGATCGCGCGGCGCACCGCGGCAATGTCGGAGGTGACGCCGGTGGAGGTCTCGTTGTGCACCACGCACACCGCGCGGATCTTCTTCTCGGTGTCCTGGCGCAGCCGCGCCTCGACGAGGTCGGCCTGCACGCCGTGGCGCCAGCTGCGCGGCAGGCCGGTCTCGTCGATGCCGGGCAAGCTCAGGAACTCGGGCGCCAGCCCGAGACGCAGCGCCATCTTCTGCCACAGCGCGGCAAAGTGACCGGTCTCGTACATCAGCACCGCATCGCCCGGGCTCATCACGTTGGCGAGCGCCGCCTCCCACGCGCCGGTGCCCGAGGCCGGATAGATCACCACCGGATGCCGGGTCTGGAACACCTGCCGGATGCCCGCCAGCACCTTCAGCCCCAGCGCGCCGAACTCGGGCCCGCGGTGGTCGATGGTGGGCAGGCTGATGGCGCGCAGGATGCGGTCCGGCACCGGGCTGGGGCCCGGAATCTGCAGAAAATGGCGGCCGGTCGGATGGGAGTCGAGTTGCAGCATGGCGGTCCTTTCTTTTTTAGTTTTGCATGCAAAATTCATCTGCCCATGCTGGATTACCCTGAAGATGCTGTGTTGATGTGCCCTGGTTTTGCATTCAAAATGCGTTCGGAGGAAAGGAAGCCATGGCAGAAGTGATCGAGATCTCGCGGCTGGCGCTGCACGACCAAGTGGCCGCGCGCCTGCGCACCATGCTGGTCGAAGGCCGCATCGCCCCCGGCGCCAAGCTCAACGAGCGCGAGCTGTGCGAGCAGCTGCGCGTTTCGCGCACGCCGCTGCGCGAGGCCATCAAGCTGCTGGCGGCCGAGGGCCTGGTCGACCTGCTGCCCAACCGCGGCGCCGTGGCGGTCAAGCTGACCGAGGCCGACATCCAGAACACCTTCGAGCTGCTCGCCGCGCTCGAAGGCATGTCGGGCGAGCTGGCGGCGCGCCGCATCACCGATGCCGAGCTGGCCGAGCTGCGCGCCCTGCACTACGAAATGCTGGCCTGCTTCGCGCGCCGCGATCTCTCGGGCTACTACCGCATCAACGCGCGCATCCACACCGCCATCAACGACGCCGCCAAGAACCCGGTGCTCACCAGCACCTACCGCGCGATCAATGCGCGCGTGCAGTCGCTGCGCTTTCGCACCAACCAGGACGAGGCCAAGTGGAAGCACGCGGTGGCCGAGCACGAACGCATGATCGAGGCGCTCGCCGCGCATGACGCCACGGCCCTGCGCGAGGTGCTGGTCGAGCACCTCAACCGCAAGCGCGACACGGTGCTGGCGCTGCTGCGCGCCGGCGAGATCTACCCCGAGGCCCTGGCGGGCAAGCGCTGATGCGCATCGATCCCCCCAGCCACTTGCAGCCGGCCGGCACCGTGCTGCCGCCCAACGAGGTCTGCGCCGCGCTGGCGCGCCGCCTCGCGGCCGAGACCGAGGGCGAGGTGCTGTTCGACGCCGCCTCGCGCGGCCGCTACGCCACCGACGCCTCCATCTACCAGATCATGCCGGTGGGCGTGCTGGTGCCGAAGAGCGAGCGCGACGTCGCCACCGCGATCGACATCGCGCGCGACCTGCAGGTGCCGGTGCTGGCGCGCGGCGGCGGCACCAGCCAGTGCGGCCAGACCACCGGCGCGGCCCTGGTCATCGACAACAGCAAGCACCTGCGCCGCGTGCTCGAGCTCGACGTGGCGCAGCGCCGCGTCACCGTGGAGCCGGGCCTGGTGCTCGACCATCTCAACGCGCAGCTCAAGCCGCACGGCCTGTGGTTTCCCGTGGACGTCTCCACCAGCGCCCAGGCCACGCTCGGCGGCATGGCGGGCAACAACTCCTGCGGCTCGCGCTCCATCGCCTACGGCAACATGGTGCACAACGTGCTGGGCGCGAGCGCTTGGCTGTCGGATGGCGAGCTGGTGGACTTCGGCCCCGTCGCCACGCTCGGCCCGCGCGCCGCCGACATCGCGCAGCACGTGAAGCAGCTGGCCCGCCAGCACCAGGCGGAAATCGCCGAGCGCTGGCCCAAGGTGATGCGGCGCGTGGCCGGCTACAACCTCGACATCTTCGACAACCAGAGCGAGCGCCCCTACACCGCCGACGGCAGCGTCAACCTCGCGCACCTGCTGATCGGCGCCGAGGGCACGCTGGCCTGCACCCGCAGCCTCACGCTGCAGTTGTGCGAGCTGCCGCGCGCCAAGGTGCTGGGCGTCGTCAACTTCGCGAGCTTCCACGCGGCGATGGATTCGGCCCAGCACATCGTGAAGCTCGGCCCCACGGCGGTCGAGCTGGTCGACCGCACCATGATCGAGCTGAGCCTGGCGAATCCGGCCTTCCGGCCGACCGTCGAAAAGGCGCTGATCGGCAAGCCCGCCGCCATCCTGCTGGTCGAGTTCTCGGGCGAAGACCGCGCCGCCCTGCTGCGCCGCCTGCAGCAGCTGGCCGAGCTGATGGGCGACCTGGGCCTGCCCGACAGCGTGGTGCGCATGCCGGAGGAGGCCGCGCAGAAGGCCCTGTGGGAAGTGCGCAAGGCGGGCCTCAACATCATGATGAGCCTCAAGGGCGACGGCAAGCCGGTCAGCTTCATCGAGGACTGCGCCGTGCCGCTCGAGCACCTGGCCGCCTACACCGACGGGCTGACCGAGGTCTTCGCGAAGCACGGCACGCGCGGCACCTGGTACGCCCATGCGTCGGTGGGCACGCTGCACGTGCGGCCCATCCTCGACATGCGCACCGACGGCGCCGCGAAGATGCGCGCCATCGCCGAGGAAGCCGGCGAGCTGGTGCGCAAGTACAAGGGCGCTTTCAGCGGCGAGCATGGCGACGGCCTGTGTCGCGGCGAGTGGATCGAGTGGCAGTTCGGCCCGGCCATCAACGAGGCCTTCCGCGCCATCAAGAACAAGCTCGACCCGATCGGCCTTTTCAACCCCGGCAAGATCATCGATCCGCCGAAGATGGACGACGGCGCCCTCTTCCGCTTTGCGCCCGCCTCGGCGCCGCAGCCCTACAGGCGCATTCCCATCACCCCCGTGCTCGACTGGTCGGCCTGGAACGTGCAGGCCGACCCGGTGACCGAGGAGACCACCCCGCCCGGCAGCGGCGGCGACGTCACCGGCGGCTTCGCCAAGGCCGTCGAGATGTGCAACAACAACGGCCACTGCCGCAAGTTCGACGCCGGCACCATGTGCCCCAGCTACCGCGTCACGCGCGACGAGCAGCACCTCACGCGGGGGCGTGCCAACACGTTGCGGCTGGCGCTCTCGGGCCAGCTCGGCCCGGACGCCTTCACCGGCGAGGCCGTTCGCGACGCCATGGACCTGTGCCTGGGCTGCAAGGGCTGCAAGCGCGACTGCCCGACGGGCGTGGACATGGCGAAGATGAAGATCGAGTTCCTCGCCCACTACAAGAAGAAGCACGGCCACACCCTTGCCGATCGGCTGGTCGCCCGGCTGCCCGAGTATCTGCACACGGCCAGCCGCATGCCCTGGCTCTTCAACCTGCGCAACCGCCTGCCCGGCGCCGCCTGGCTGGGCGAGCGCCTGCTGGGACTGTCGGCCAGGCGCTCGCTGCCGGAATTCCGCAGCGACACCTTCTGGACCACGCGCGACGCCACGCTCTTCACCAGCCGCGACATGGTCATCGCCGCGGCCTGCAGCGGCCGCAAGTCGGCGGTGCTCTTCGTCGACACCTTCAACGGCGGCTTCGAGAGCGAGAACGCCTGGGCCGCCGCGCGCGTGCTCAAGGCCGCAGGCTACCTGCTGCACACCGTCGAGAAATCCGGCGGCCACCATTGCTGCGGCCGCACCTACCTGGCCAACGGCATGGTCGAAGAGGCCAAGGCGCGCGCCGACGCGCTGCTCGATGCCTTGCTGCCCCTCGCCGAGGCGGGCGTTCCCATCGTGGGCCTGGAACCTTCCTGCCTGCTGACCCTGCGCGACGAGAGCCTCGCGATGGGCCTGGGCGACAAGGCGAAGACCGTCGCGGCCCAGGCGCTGCTTTTCGAGGAATTCATCGCGCGCGAGATGCGCGAGGGCCATTTCAAGCTCGCCCTCAAGCCGGCCGGGAAGCCCATCCTGCTCCACGGCCACTGCCATCAGAAGGCCTTCGGCGCGGTCAGCCCGGTCCTCGAGGTCCTGAAGCTCATCCCCGATGCGAAGCCCGAGCTGATCGAGAGCTCCTGCTGCGGCATGGCCGGCAGCTTCGGCTACGAGGCCTCGCACTACGAGGTGTCGATGCGCATGGCCGAGGCCGCCCTGCTGCCCGCGGTGCGCAGCCACCCCGACGCCATCGTCCTGGCCGACGGCACCAGCTGCCGCCACCAGATCGCCGACGGCGCACAGCGCCAGGCGGTGCATGTGGCGCGGCTGCTCGATGCGCTGATGGCCTGAAGCGGGCCGGCGCCCAAGCGCCCCCGCCTATGCCTCGCCGTCCTCGATTTCGCCCCGGATCTCGTTCGCGAGGCGGACCGCCTCGGCCAGGTGCGACAGCTCCAGCGCGTGCTGCTGTGCGAGCTGCGCCAGCACCTTGCGCCCCTTGGGCGTCAGGTGCACCTCGACCAGCCGGCGATCGACGGTGCTGGGCTTGCGCCTGACCAGGCCCGCTTCTTCGCAGCGCGACACCAGCGCCACCACCCCGTGCGGCTGCGCCTGCAGTCGCTCGGCGATCTCGCCCACCGAGGCCCATTCGCGGCCCGGGAACCCCTGCGTATGCAGAAGCACCTGGTATTGCAGCACCGTGATGCCGGCATCGCGCGCCGCATCCTCGCTGAAGCGCAGGAAGCTGCGCAGCCGGAACCTGAACTCCGACAGCGCTTCCAGGCGCAGCTTCGACGCGCTCTGCTCGTTCTTGGACATCGTCGTTCTACCTGTTGGATTTCCCGCAATGTAGCAAGCCGCGCCAGGATGCCGCCTGACCCGACGCTGAGCTCGGGCCGAGGGTAATTACTCATACTGTGATGTAAAAAGCCTCATAGCATGATGTAAATTCGATCGCGGCGCCTTCGACGGGCCTGCATCCGCATGCGGGACGTGGCGTCGCTCCGACCGTGGGTCATCACGTCCCGCACGGGCCGCCCGGCACCTGCTTGGCAAGCGGTCGCCCTCCCCTTCTTCAGTTCCTTCGAAAGTGCACACCTCATGAAAATCAGGAGCCACCGAGACTTTTTCTCAGGGTTGATGTTCGTCTCCGTCGGCGCGGCCTTCGCGATAGGCGCCACCAACTACAGCATCGGCAGCGGCGCGCGCATGGGCCCCGGCTACTTCCCTCTCATGCTGGGCGTGCTCCTGGGCATATTGGGCCTGGGCGTGATCCTCGGCGCGCTGACCGTGGACACGGTCGACGGCGAGCCCATCGGCCGCATCGCCTGGAAGCCGCTGCTGCTCATCATCGGTGCCAACCTGGTCTTCGGCTTGATGCTGGGCGGGCTGCCGAGCATCGGCGTGCCGGCCATGGGCCTGATCGTCGCGATCTATGCGCTGGTCGTGGTCGCCAGCCTTGCCGGCAGCAGCTTCCGCATGAAATCGGCACTGATCCTGGCCACCATCCTGGCGATCGGCAGCTACCTCGTCTTCATCCTCGGCCTCAGCCTGCAGTTCCAGGTCTGGCCCTCCTTCATCACCGGCTGAAGCACGCGCCGCCATGGAACTCCTCGATCATCTCGCGCTCGGCTTCAACGCCGCCTTCACGCTGCAGAACCTCGTCTACGCCTTCGTCGGCTGCCTGCTGGGCACGCTGATCGGCGTGCTGCCCGGCATCGGCCCCGTGCCCACCATCGCCATGCTGCTGCCGGTGACCTATGCGTTGCCGCCGGTGGCCGCGCTCATCATGCTGGCCGGCATCTACTACGGCTCGCAGTACGGCGGCTCCACCACGGCCATCCTGGTCAACCTCCCGGGCGAGTCCTCGTCGGTCGTGACGGTGATCGACGGGCACCAGATGGCCAAGCGGGGGCGGGCGGGCGCTGCGCTGGCCACCGCGGGGCTGGGCTCCTTCTTCGCCGGCAGCGTCGCCACGCTGGTGCTCGCGGCCTTCGCGCCGCCGCTCACGGAACTGGCCTTCAAGTTCGGCCCCGCCGAGTACTTCTCGCTGATGGTGCTGGGCCTGATCGGCGCGGTGGTGCTGGCCTCGGGCTCGCTGCTCAAGGCCATCTGCATGATCCTTCTCGGCCTGCTGCTGGGCCTGGTCGGCACCGACGTGAACTCGGGCGTTGCGCGCTTCAGCTTCGACATCCCCGAGCTCACCGACGGCATCAGCTTCATCGCCATCGCGATGGGCGTGTTCGGCTATGGCGAGATCATTGCCAACCTGTCGAAGCCCGACGAAGAGCGGCAGATCTACACCGCCGAAGTCCACGGGCTCTGGCCGACCCGCGACGACTTCAAGAACATCGTGCCCGCGGCGCTGCGCGGCACCACGCTCGGTTGCTGCCTGGGCATCCTGCCGGGCGGTGGCTCGCTGCTGTCGGCCTTTGCCTCCTACACGCTGGAGAAGAAGCTCAGCCGCAAGCCGGGCGAAGTGCCGTTCGGGCAGGGCAACATCCGCGGCGTGGCCGGCCCCGAGTCCGCCAACAATGCCGGCGCGCAGACCTCCTTCATCCCGCTGCTCACGCTCGGCATTCCCGGCAATCCGGTGATGGCGCTGATGGTGGGTGCGATGACCATCCACAACATCCAGCCCGGCCCGCAGGTGATGACCAGCAACCCCGAGCTGTTCTGGGGCCTCATCGCCTCGATGTGGATCGGCAACCTGATGCTGGTGGTGCTCAACCTGCCGCTGATCGGCATCTGGATCAAGTTCCTGTCGATCCCCTACCGCTGGCTGTTCCCGGCCATCGTGCTGTTCTGCGCCATCGGCGTCTACTCGACCAACAACAACACCTTCGACGTCTGGATGGTGGGCCTGTTCGGCATCGTCGGCTATGCCTTCCACAAGCTGGGCTGCGAGCCGGCGCCGCTGCTGCTGGGGCTGATCCTCGGGCCGATGATGGAAGAGAACCTGCGCCGCGCGCTTCTGCTGTCGCGCGGCTCATGGGACGTGCTGGTCACGCGCCCCATTTCGGCCGGCCTGTTGATTGCCGCCATGCTGCTGCTCGTCATCGTCCTGATGCCCGCCGTGAAGTCCAAGCGCGAAGAGGCCTTCGTCGAGGAAGGCTGAAAGCGCCCGGCTCGCCCCTTCACCCGGCCACCCGCACCTCCACGCCGCGCCCCGGCCCCTGGCTCATCGCCCACTGCACCGCCAGAATGCTCACCAGCACCGCCACCAGTCCGACGAAGGAAAGCCCGCGCATCGCCTGCCCCAGCAGTGCCCATCCCAGCAGCACCGCCGTGAGCGGGCTCAACAGCCCGAGCGACGACACCGCCACCGGCGACAGCCGCGCGATCCCGCGGAACCACAGCGCATAGGCCACCAGCGCACCGACGATCGAGAGATACGCATAGGCCCCGACCTGCGTGGCGGTCAGCACCGGCAGCGGCGGATCGAAGGCCCAGGTCATGGGCAGCAGGATCAACCCGCCCAGCAGCAACTGCCAGCCCGTGAGGGCCAGCACCGGCATGCGCGGCTGCCAGCGCCGGGTGAGGTAGGTGCCGGCCGCCATGAGCGCCGCGCCCGCCAGCGCGGCGGCGATGCCGACGCCATCCCACGCCGAGCCCGGCGACAGCAGCAGTGCCGCCATGCCCGCGATGCCCAGCACCGCCGCGCCGACCGCGAGCTGCGGCGGGCGCCGGTGGTCCAGCGCCCAGGCCAACCCCATCACCAACAGCGGCTGGATTGCGCCCACGACCGCCGCGAGCCCGCCCGGCAAGCGGTAGGCTGCCACGAACAGCAGCGCCTGGAAGAAGCCGATGTTCAGCGCCGACAGCACGAGCACGCGGCCCCACTCGCCCCGCGCCGGCAGCCGGCGGCTGAACAGCACCAGCAGCAGCCCCGCCGGCAGCGCGCGCAGCAGCGCCGCGGTGAAGGGACGGTCAGGCGGCAGCAGCTCGGTGGCCACGATGTAGGTCGAGCCCCAGATGGCCGGGGCGAAGGCGGTCAGCAGGACATCTCCCCAGGAGACGGAAGCTTGGGTGCTGGACATGGATTTGTCTCTAGTTCAAGATAAATGGAGCGTAGCAGATAATCTCGACATCAAGATAAACGGGGCTTTTTGCATGGCTGCGAAGAAGCGGGCCGCGGACGCGGTCGATGCCATCCTCGACCAGTGGCGGCGCGAGCGCCCGGACCTCGACGTGGGCGCGATGGGCACCATCGGCCGCATCAAGCGCTGCGCGGCGCTGCTGCAGCGCGAGCTCGACCGCTGCTTCGCCGACTTCGGCATGACGCGCTGGGAGTTCGACGTTCTGGCCACGCTGCGCCGCTCGGGCGCGCCCTACTGCCTGGCACCCACGGAGCTTTTCTCGTCGCTGATGATCAGCTCGGGCACCATGACCCACCGCCTCAAGGGCCTGGAGTCGCGCAGCCTGGTCAAGCGCGTGCCCAACCGCGACGACGCGCGCAGCATGCTGGTGCAGCTGACGGCGGCGGGGCTGAAGCTGATCGATCGCGCGGTCGACGCACACGTGGCCAACGAGCAGCGGCTGCTGGCCTCGATCAAGTCCGCGGACCTCGCGGCACTCGATGCCCGCCTGGCGATCCTGCTGGCTGCGCTGGAGCCGAAGGAGTAGTCATGCAGCTCGACCACACCCTGCGCGCCTCGATCGCCGAACGACTGCGTTGCTTCGCGCTGCAGCCGCTTCCTGCGCCCGGCCCCCGCCGTGCCGCCGTCGCATTGGCGATCGTCGAGGAGGGCTTCGGCGCCGCGCTCCCCGGCATCCCCGCGCCGACGGCGTGGAGCCGCGAAGCCGCCGTGCTGCTGACGCGGCGCCCCACGCACATGCGCAACCATCCGCGGCAGTGGGCCCTGCCCGGCGGAAGCATCGACGGCGACGAAACGCCCGAGCAGGCCGCGCTGCGCGAGCTCCACGAAGAAGTCGGCCTGCAGCTCGACGAATCGGCGGTCCTCGGGCGCCTCGACGACTTCGCGACGCACTCCGGCTTTGCCATCACGCCGGTCGTCGTCTGGGCCGGTGCCGCGCGCGAGCTGGTGCCGAGCGAGGCCGAGGTCGAGAGCATCCACCGCATCCCCATCGCCGAGTTCATGCGCGCGGATGCGCCGCTGCTGGACGCGATCGAGGACAGCGTGCATCCGGTGCTGCGCATGCCCGTCGGCGACACCTGGATCGCGGCGCCGACGGCCGCTTTTCTCTACCAGTTTCGCGAGTGGTGCCTTGCCGGGCGCATGACGCGCGTCGCGCACTTCGAGCAACCCTTGTTCGCGCGGAAGTAGGCGCGGGCCGGCGCTGTCGTCGTCCGATCGCGATTCGGCGATGAAGAACATCCCCTGCCGGTCGTAGGCATTGCGGCACTCAGGCCCGCGGCGGCCGTCTCGCGCCACGCCGCGCCGGCCCCGCCTCGCCGCGTGCCGTCTCTTCCAGCAGTTCCATGAAGCGCTGCGCCAGCGGCGGCAGCGCCGCCCCCTTGCGTGTCAGCGCGCCGATGGTGCGGGCAAAGCGCGCCTCCGCCATCGGCAGCGGCGCCAGCCCCTGGCCGCTCACCATGCCCAGGTGCGACTCGCTCATGATCGACACCAGGTCGCTCTGCGCGACCAGCCGGTTGAGCTGCCCGCCCGCCGTGTTGCTCACCTCCACCGTCACCCGCGGCGGCGGCAGCCCGGCCTCGGCCAGCCGCCCCTCGATGCTGCGCCGCGCCGCGACCGCCGGCCCGGGCAGGATCCACTGCGCATCGACCAGGTCCGCCAGCCGCAGGCGCCGCCTGGACAGCAGCGGGTGGTGCTCGCGCACCACCAGGCACAGCGCGTCGTCCATCAGCGGCAGCGCGTGCAGGTCCGGCGGGGTCACGCCGGGCAACGCGTTGATCGACAGGTCGATATCGCCCAGCCGCAGCGCCGCCACCAGCGCATCGTTCAGGTTGAGCATCAGCCGCAGCCGTGCCGCCGGCCGCTGCCGGTGCAGCGCCACCGTCGCCGGCACGAACAGCCGCTGCGCATAGAGCGGCGACACGCCCACCCGCAGCAGCCCCAGCTCGCCCAGGTGCGTGTCGGCCGCCTCCTTGATCGCATCGCCGAGGCTCGCCCGCAGCGCCTGCGTGCGCTCGCGGAACTGCGTGGCCACGGCCGTGAGCTGCATGCCGCGGCTGCTGCGCTCGAAGAGCGGAAAACCCAGCTCCTTTTCGAGCCGCTGCAGGCCCTGCGTGATCGCCGGTTGCGACACGTTCAGCGCCGCGGCGGCGGCCCGCACCTTGCCGTGCGCAGCGACCGCCAGGAAGTAGTCGATGTCGTCGAGCCGCACGCCCATGTGGATGTCTCCGAGGCCCCCGCCGGGTGATCACGCCAGCTTATCAAAGCCGGCCGTTCCCTTATCCATCGGCACCCCCTTGTTTCCTAGACTGCCAGCCAGACGAAGACACACCGGAGACACGACATGAACCTTGGCATGTACACCGCGCGCAGTGCGCGCTTCTGGGCCGATCGGCCCGCCATCCTCTTTCGCGACCGCGCGCTGAGCTACGCGGAGCTCGAGCGCCGATCCAACCGCCTTGCGCACGCCCTGCTCGCACTCGGCCTGCAGCGCGGCGATCGGGTCGCCGTGGTTTCCCCCAACCGGCCGGAGATCGTCGAGCTCGAATGCGCGCTCTACAAGGCCGGCCTGGTCAAGGTCGCCCTCAACGCGCGCCTGGCGCCGGCCGAGCTGGCCGACGCGCTTGCCAATGCCGAGCCGGCCGCCTGCCTGGCCGGCCCCGAGCACCGCGCCATGGTGGACGAAGCCGCCGCCCCCGTGCCGGGCCTCAAGCACCGCATCGCCTTCGCGCCCGCACCGGCCGAGGGCGGCTGGCTCGACTACGAAGCCCTGCTGGCCCAGGCCTGCGACGCGCACATCCATGTCGACATGCGCCCCGACGAGCTCGCCGTGCTGCACTACACCTCCGGCTCCACCGGCAAGCTCAAGGCCGCGATGCAGACCGTCGGCAACCGCATGGCCTCGCTGCGCAAGATCGTCATGGGCCGCATGCATGCGCAGCGCAACGACGTGCTGATGCTGTGCGGTCCCATCACCCACGCGAGCGGCATGTTCATCCAGCCCATGCTCTACCAGGGCGTCACCGTGCTGCTGATGGAACGCTTCCAGCCGGCCGAGATCCTGGAGGCGATCGAGAAGCACCGCGTCACCATGTGCTTCTTCGTCCCCGCGATGATCAACGCCCTGCTGGCCGAGCCCGGCATCCGCACCCGCGACCTGAGCAGCCTGCGCCTGGTCTCCTATGGCGCCGCGCCGATGTCGCCCTCGCGCATCCGCGAGGCCTGGGCCGCTTTCGGCCCGGTGCTGGCCCAGGGCTACGGCGCCGGCGAGACCACCGGCGGCGTCATCGCCCTCGGCATCGACGACCATGCGCTCGCCATCGAAGGCGGCCGCCCCGAGCTGCTGTCCGCCTGCGGCCGCCCCGCCTGCGAATCCGACGTGCAGGTGCTCGATGCGCAAGGCCGCCCCGTCGAGGGCGACGAGATCGGCGAGATCTGCGTGCGCGGCCCCGACGTCTTCGCCGGCTTCTGGCGCGCGCCCGAGCCCACCCGCGAGGCCCTGGGCGAAGACGGCTGGCTGCACACCGGCGACCTCGCCCGCGTGGACCGGGAGGGCTACATCCACATCGTCGACCGCAAGAAGGAGATGCTGGTCTCCGGCGGCTTCAACGTCTACCCCACCGAGGTCGAGGCCGTGCTCGCGCAGCACGACGCGGTGTACGAGGTCTGCGTCATCGGCGTGCCCGACGACCACTGGGGCGAATCGGTCAAGGCCATCGTCGTGCTGCGCGAAGGCGCCCGCGCCGAGGCCGGCGAGCTGATGGATTTCTGCCGCGGCCGGCTCGCCGACTTCAAGCGCCCACGCTCGGTCGATTTCACCGAGCACCTGCCCAAGAACGCAAACGGCAAGCTCTCACGCAAGGATGTGCGCGAGCCCTACTGGCGCGGCCGCGAACGGCGCGTCAACTGATCGGAAGACCGCCATGGACGCCACCACCACCCCCGCCCCGCAGCGCAGCAGCACCACCGCCGCGCCTTTCGAAGGCTCCGAAGCCGCCCGCGCGTTCATCGCGCGTGTCGAAACCTTCGTCCATGACGAGTTGCAGCCTCTCGTGGCCGAGCACGGCATCAGCTACGAATCCGGCGCACCCCGCCCGCTGCTCGAAGAGGTCTGGCGCCGTTCGCGCGACCAGGGCTTCTACGGCATCACCCTGCCGAAGAAGCTCGGCGGCGCCGGCTTCAGCGTGCTCGACCACTGCCTCATCAAGGAGGCCATCTACGCCACCGGCTCCCCCCTGGCCGCGCACGTGCTCGGCGAGCTCTCGGGCCCGCCCCGCGTCGGCGCGCTGGCGAAGCAGGCCACGCCCGACCAGATGGAGCGCTTCATCCTCCCCGTGGCCCGCGCCGAGAAGGCCATCTGCTTCGCCATCACCGAGCCCGAGGCCGGCTCGGACGCCGGCGCCGTGCAGACCCGCGCCGAGCGCGTGGGCGACGAGTTCGTGCTCAACGGCACCAAGCGCTTCATCTCCGGCTCGCCCTTCTGCGACATGGCCGTCGTGATCGCCTCCACCAGCGACGACCCCGCGCGCCGCGAGACCACCGCCTTCTTCGTCGAGCGCGACCGCCCCGGCTTCCGCGTCGAGAGCGGCTACAAGACGATGGCCGGCCAGGCGAGCACCGGCAACATCATCCTCAGCGACTGCCGCATCCCCGCCGCCAACCTCATCGGCGAACAGGGCAAGGGCCTGGGGCTCGCGCTCGGCCGCATCACCGTCAACCGCCTGCTGCACTGCCCGGCGATGCTCGGCCTCGCGCGCCTCGCGCTGCAGGATTCGATGGCCCACGCCACGCGGCGGCGCCAGTTCGGCCAGCCCATCGGCGCCTTCCAGGCGGTGCAGCACATGCTGGCCGACATGGCCACCGAGCTTGCCGCCGCCCGCGCGCTCATGCTGAGCGTGGCCCGCATCCTCGACGCCGGCGGCGAGGCGCGCGCCGATGCCTCCATGGCCAAGCTCTTCTGCTCCGAGACCGCCTTCCGCATCGCCGACCGCGCCGTGCAGGTGCATGGCGGCGAGGGCATCGTCCAGGGCAGCCGCGTCGAATTCTTGTTCCGCCTGCTGCGCATGTACCGCGTGCTCACCGGCACCAGCGAAATCCAGCGCAACACCATTGCCCGCGAACTGCTGGGCGGAGCCCTGCGCTGACCCGATAGAGACTCAAAGGAGACACGACATGAAAGCCATCACCCGCAAGGCCGCCTCGGCCCTCTTCTTCGCCGGCGCCGCGCTTGCAGCCGCCACCGGCGCGCAGGCGCAGCAGGACTACCCTTCGCGCCCCATCAAGTGGATCGTGCCCTACCTCGCCGGCACCGCGCCCGACACCACCGTGCGCATCACCGGCGAGGCCATGTCGAAGATCCTGGGCCAGCCCGTCGTCATCGAGAACCGCGGCGGCGTCGCCGGCAACCTGGGCGCGCAGCTCGCCGCCAAGGCACCCGCCGACGGCTACACCTGGGTCTATTCGGGCTCGCCCATGGCGACCAACATGCGCATGTACCGCAACCCGGGCTTCGACGTCATGAAGGACTTCGTCCACGTGGGCCGAATCAGCCAGTCCGACTCCGTGATCGTGGTGAACCCCGACTCGGGCATCGCGAGCGTCAAGGAGCTCATCGAGCGCCTGCGCGCGAGCCCGGGCAAGCTTGCCTACGCTTCCGGCGGCGTCGGCAGCCCGTCGCACATGGGCGCCGAGCTGCTGCTCGCCGCCACCGGCGCCCAGGCGCTGCACGTGCCGTACAAGGGCGCCTCGGAGTCCACCAATGCGGTCGCCGGCAAGCAGGTCGACTTTGCCATTGCGCTCGTCAGCCCTTCGCTGCCCCACATCCAGGGTGGCAAGCTCAGGCCGCTGGCCGTGCTCTCGCCCAAGCGCAACGCCCGGCTCGACAAGGTGCCCACGCTCGCCGAGGCCGGCATCCCCGGCATCGCCCTCGTCTCCTTCGGCGGCCTGGCCGTGCCCAAGGGCACGCCGGCCCCCGTGGTGCACAAGGTGCGCGATGCGCTCGCCAAGGCGCTCGCCATGCCGGATGTGCGCGAGAAGCTGGAAGCCTCCGGCACGACCGTGGTGCCCAGCACGCCGGAGGAGTTTGCGCAGAGCCTGCAGGCGGAGATCGCGCTGACCGAGAAGCTGATGAAGGCGGCGAACATCGAGGCGCAGTAGCGGCAGGCAGCGCCGGGCCGAATGCCCGCGCGGAAGGCCTCGGGCCCCCGAGGTCGCTAGGATGGGTGTGTGCCACTGCCTCCCGTCACCGATGCGTTCTCGGCCCGCAAGGTCTTGCGAGAGATCGAGGGCCGCCTCCGGGCCGAGGGCGTTGAAGGTTTTCGGGAACCGCCGGAGGAACCTACCAGCTGCTGCGGGCGGGGGTGCGAAGGATGCGTGTGGGAAGGCTACTTCGCGGCGGTGGGGTGGTGGCGGGATGATGCGCTGGCGCTGCTGG
>DATFFA010000191.1:0-12917 GCA_035250605.1 Variovorax sp.
ACCTGATGGAGCGCGCGTACGGCGGCTTTCAGCGCACGGTGCGCTTGCCGGCCGACGTGGAGCCCGACAGCGCCAAGGCCACGCTGCGCAACGGCGTGCTGAAGGTCGAACTCAAGAAGAAGAAAGGGGCAGTTGCGCGACGCCGCGTGATCGAGGTCCGCTGAGGGCAGTGTCCTGCCGGGTCGGATCGCCCCGGGCTTTTGCCCGCCGTACTCGCTAGCCCAGCCGGCCGCGCCGCAAGGTGATCGACGGCGTTTCGCCGAACGCACGCCCGTAGGCGGCTGCGAATTCGCCCACGTGGAAGAAGCCGAACTCCAGGGCCACATCCGCCACGCGCAGGTCGTCACGCCCGGGCTTCTCGAGCATCGCGCGTGCTCCATCCAGGCGGCGCTGGCGCAGCCATGCCATCGGGCCGGTTGCGTGATGCGCCTGGAACGCGGCAAACAGCGAGCGGCGCGACACGCCGCAGGCAGCGCTGACCTCGGCCACCGTCACCGGCTCACGCAGCCGCTGCTGCATGAACTCCTCGGCCAGCCGGACCACGCGGGGCGCTGCCGCCCGGGAGTCGGATTCCAGCAGGAAGCGGTGGTTGTGGGGGTGCTGCGTCAGCAGGACCGAGGCCACGCTGGCGGCGAACGCCGATTGCGCATACTCGCGCGCCGGCGTGCCCAAGGGCAGTCTTGCCACGCTTTCGCCCAGCGTCACCAAAGACATCCACTGGGCGGCGAGGGCCGGTGAATCCGGCATGGCGGGCTCGAAGAACAGGGGCGCGCTGAGCGGCCGGCCCGAGATCCCCTGCCACGCGCGCGC
The DNA here is from genome assembly GCA_035250605.1 of Variovorax sp. Classification (GTDB taxonomy): domain Bacteria; phylum Pseudomonadota; class Gammaproteobacteria; order Burkholderiales; family Burkholderiaceae_C; genus Variovorax. Next base: position 811 of record DATFFA010000191.1, read on the forward strand.
CAGGAACGCGGCATCGATGCGCACCAGGAGATGGTCGAAGCCCTCGTAGGCCTCGATCTCGAAGCTGCGCAAGGGGCTGAACACGCCGCACGTGCCGTGCGCCAGCGGCTGTACGTGCGAATCCTGCCGCACGCGCGCCGAGCCCCGGATGGGCAGCGTGACCAGGTAGTAGCCCGGCAGCGATTCCGCCTTCGGGACCAGCGAGGTATGGGCGCCCCAGCTCATGCGGTCGAACGAAACGGCACCGAAGGGCACGTGGTCGTGCGTGAAATGGAAAGCACCGCCGGCGCGCAGCCTGCGCATGCGCGCCGAGCCGAACAGACGGGCGGAAAGTTCGTTGGACTGGTCGACGTCCCGGCAGTCCGCCAGGCGCAGGCCGGCGATCCGATGGCCGGCGAATTCGATCCGGGAGGGCAGGGTGGCAACGCGCATGGCTGCACTCTGGGATGGACGGCAGCGCCGGGCAATGGGGGAAACCGCAGTGGCTGCACGCAATCCTCCGGCCTGCACCTTTCCGATATCCGCGCGCGCAGATCGGCGCGAAGCTGCGGGCATCGACTGAACCGAACCCCATGTACCTCACACAAGGATTGCACCGCTCGCTCCAGCGCCACCCCGGCAAGGACGCACTGATCCACCTGGGCGACGGCGCCCCGCGGCGCCTGACCTTCGCCGAGCTGCTGCAAGGCACGGCCCGCCAGGCGGCCGCGCTGGCCGGCCATGGCGTGGGCGCGGGCGATCGCGTCGCATTGCTCGCACCCAACGACGATCGCCTGGTCCAGGCGCTGCTGGCCTGCTGGTGGCTCGGGGCCGCGGCCTGCCCGCTCAACATTCGCTGGAGCGCGCCCGAACTGGCCGACGCGGTGTCCGACAGCGCCGCGGTGCTGATGCTGGCCGACGAATCGCTCACGCATCTGGTGCCGCAGCTCCAAGCGCCGGTGCTCACGCTGGACGCGTTCGCGGCGCAGGCGCGCGGGCACACGGGGCTGCCCGATTCGCGCACGGGCGGCGACGCGCTCGCCGCCATTCTCTACACGGGCGGCACGACCGGCCGCGCCAAGGGCGTGATGCTGTCGCACACCAACTTCTGGGCCGCCTCGGTCGCGCGCGGGGCGGAGTTGCCGAACTCGCCGGACTCGGTGGCGCTGCTCGTCGCGCCCCTGTTCCACGTCGCCGGCCTGGGCCGGCTCATCGGCCAGATCCTGGTGGGCGGCACGTGCAAGACGCTGGCGCGCTTCCAGCCCGACCGCGTGCTGGATGCGATCGAGCACCACGCCGTGAGCGACATCGTCGCGGTACCCACGATGCTGCAGTCGCTGCTCGACGCGCCCGAGTTTCGGCGCGAGCGCGTGCAGGGGCTCACGCGCGTGGCCTTCGGCGCCGCGCCGATGCCCCCGGACCTGCTGGCGCGCGCATTGGATGCGTTGCCACAAGCCGAATTCTTTCAGGCCTACGGGATGACGGAGACGGCCGGCGCCGTATGCATGAACCCGCCGGCCAACCACCGCGCAGGAGCTCGCGAGCGCGGGCTGCTCAACTCGGTGGGCCGCGCCGGCCTCGGTGCCGAGATCCTGATCGCCGACGCGGAGGGCCGCGAGCTGCCGCGCGGACAGGTGGGCGAGGTGGTGGTGCGCGGGCCCATGGTGATGCGCGGCTACTGGCGGCAGCCGGAGGCGACGCAAGCCGTCTATCGAGACGGCTGGCTGCGCACGGGCGACGCCGGCCGCATGGATGAGGGCGGCCACCTCTTCATCGTCGATCGCCTCAAGGACATGATCATCAGCGGTGGCGAGAACGTGTACGGCGGCGAGGTCGAGACCGTTCTGCGAGCCCACCCGGCGGTGGCGCAGGCGGCGGTGGTCGGCGTGCCCGACACCCGCTGGGGCGAGGCCGTGCACGCGGTGGTGGTCCTGCAGGCCGGCTCGCTGCCGATCGAGGGCGAGGTGCTGCGCGAGTGGTGCCGCCAACGGCTGGCCGGCTACAAGTGCCCGCGCGGCTTCAGCTTCGTGCCCGAGCTGCCGCTCTCGGCCGCCGGCAAGGTGCTCAAGAGCGTGCTGCGCGCGCAGGTCCGTGGATGAAGGAGCGCCGATGAAGCACGGTATCTCCGGCGGCCGGCCACGGCCCAAACCGCTGCTCGAAGTGCAGGACGTCACCCTGCGCTTCGGCGGCGTGGTCGCCCTGGACGGCGTGTCCTTCGACGTCGCGCCCGGTGAGATCTGCGGGCTGATCGGGCCGAACGGGGCGGGCAAGACGACGCTGTTCAACTGCCTGTCGCGCCTGTATGCGAATCACTCGGGCGAGATCCGGTTCGCGGGGCAGGCGCTCGGTGCGCTGCCGCGGCACCGGATGGCGGGGCTGGGCATCGGCCGCACCTTTCAGAACCTCGCGCTGTTCAGGACGCTGACGGTGCGGCAGAACATTGCGGTGGGCACCACCTCCGGCCGCAGCACCGGGTGGCTGGCGCATGCACTGCGCCTGCCGGCGGTTGCGCGCGAAGAATCGGCGCAGGCAGCGCGCGTTGCCGAGCTGATCGACCTGCTTCACCTCCGTGACGTCGCCGACGTACCCGCCGGCGAATTGCCTTTCGGCACCCAGAAGCGCGTGGAGCTCGCACGTGCGCTGGCGGCGTCGCCGCGCCTGCTGCTGCTGGACGAGCCGGCCTGCGGCCTGAATCAGCAGGAGGTCGAGACGCTCGCGGTTCTGATCCGCGCGCTGCGCCGGCGTTTCGCGCTGACGGTGCTGCTGGTCGAACACCACATGGGGCTCGTGATGGCTCTGTCGGACAACATCGTGGCACTGAATTTCGGACGCAAGATCGCCGAAGGCCCTCCCACCCAGGTGCGGCGCGATCCCGGGCTGGTGAAGGCCTACCTGGGCGAGCTGGCCGAACGGAGGGCTCTGCATGAGTGACATCCTGCTCGAGGTGCGCGGGCTGGAGGCCGGCTACGGCAACAGCCGCGTGCTGTTCGGCATCGACCTGGAGGTGCCTGTCGGAGGGGTCACCGCGCTGCTCGGCGCCAACGGTGCCGGCAAGACGACGACGCTGCGCGCCCTGTGCGGCCTGGTGCGCCGGCACGGCCGGATCACGTTCGCCGGCCAGCGCATCGACACCCTTGCCACCGAAGACATCGTGCGCCTCGGCGTGGCCCATGTTCCGGATGGCCGCGGCACCTTCGCCGGCCTCAGCACCGAGGAAAACCTGCGCATGGGTGCATGCACGCGCACCGACAAGGCCGGCGTGCGCGAGGACTTCGAACGCCTCTACGGGTATTTCCCGCGGCTGAAGGAGCGCCGTCACCAGCAGGCGGGCACGCTGTCCGGCGGCGAGCAGCAGATGCTCGCCATCGCGCGCGCCCTGATGCTGCGGCCGCGGCTGCTGCTGATGGACGAGCCCTCGTTCGGCCTGGCGCCCCAGGTCGTGCAAGACATCTTTCGCATCATGCGGCGCGTGCGTGACGAACAGCGCGTCGCGATCCTGCTGGTCGAACAGAACGCCGGGCTCGCCCTGGACCTGGCCGACACGGCCTACCTGCTCGAAACCGGCCGCATCGTCCTGCACGGGCCCGCCGCGGCCGTGCGCAACAACGAGGCCGTGCATGCGGCCTACCTGGGAGGAGACACCGCATGAACACATTGCTGCCGCAGCTCGCCGCGGGCCTGGCGACCGGCGGGATCTACGCCAGCCTGGCGCTGGCGCTGGTGATGGTGTACCGCAGCACCCACCACGTGAACTTCGCGCAGGGCGAGATGGCGATGTTCTGCACCTTCATCGCGTCGCTCCTGATCGAGGCCGGCTGGCCCTACTGGGCCGCCTTCCTCGCCACCGTGGCGATCGCCTTCGCCCTGGGCGCCGCGATCGAAGCCGTGCTGATCCGGCGGCTGCGCCATGCGCCGGTGCTGTCGATCGTGGTGGTGTTCGTCGCGCTGCTGGTCATCCTGCACAGCATCGCGGGCTGGCTGTTCGGCTATGCGATCCGCTCGTTCCCCAGCCCGTTTCCGCAAGCCGGCGCGGCCGGCGGACTCATCTCCGCCCATCAGCTCGGCGCCGTCGGCGTGACGCTCGCCATGCTCGCGGTGGTGTACCTGTTCTTCCGCCATTCGCCGCTGGGGCTGCAGATGCGCGCGACCGCGGAGAACCCGGTGTCGAGCCGCCTCGTGGGCGTGCGGGTCGATCGCATGCTGGCGCTCGGCTGGGGGCTCGCCGGCTCGATCGGCGCCGTCGCCGGGATGATGATCGCGCCCGTCGTCTTCCTCGACGTCCACATGATGTCGGGCGTGCTGGTGTATGCCTTCGCCGCGGCGGTGCTCGGCGGCATCGACAGCGCACCGGGCGCCGTCGTGGGCGGGTTCATCGTCGGCGTGCTCGAGAACCTCGTCGGCACCTACGTGGTCGGCGCCGAGCTCAAGCTCACCGTCGCCCTGGTGCTGATCATCGCGGTGCTGGTGGCGCGGCCCAGCGGCCTGTTCGGCAAGGCCGTCGTGGTGAGGGTCTGACATGCAGCGCCACCTGTTTGCCGCCGTGCTCCTTGCGATCGCCTGCGCGCTGCCGTTCGCGCTGCCGGGCTATGCCGTGTTCGAGGCCACCCTCGTGATCACCTACGCCGTGGCCCTGCTCGGGCTGAACCTGCTCACCGGGTTCAACGGGCAGATCTCGCTGGGCCACGGTGCGTTCTTCGCGCTCGGCGCCTATGCCGCCGCCATGTTGATGGAGCATGCCGGCTGGCCCTATTGGACGACGCTGCCGACGGTGGCGCTGCTGGGCGGGACGCTCGGCTGGCTGTTCGGCAGGCCCGCCCTCAAGCTCGACGGCATCTATCTCGCCCTGGCCACTTTCGCGCTGGGCGTCGCGACGCCGCAGTTGCTGAAGTACAAAGGGCTGGAAGCCTGGACCGGAGGCTCGGGGGGGCTTGTGCTGATGAAGCCCGAGGTGCCTTTCGGCTTGCCGCTGGATGCGGACCAGTGGCTCTACTTCTTCTGCCTGGCGGTGGCGGCCACGCTGTTCGCCGCGGTGCACAACCTGCTGCGCGGCGGCATCGGCCTGAACATCGTCGCCGTGCGCGACCATCCCATCGCGGCGCAGGCCATGGGCATCGACAACGCGCGGATCAAGACGCTCGCCTTCGGTGTGTCGGCGCTGTGCACCAGCGTCGGCGGCGCGCTGTCGGCCATCGTGGTCCAGTTCGTCGCGCCGGACAGCTTTTCGATCTTCCTGTCGATCACGTTGCTGGTCGGCGCCGTGGTCGGCGGCCTGTCGTCGCTTCCGGGCGCGGTCTACGGCGCGATGTTCATCCAGTTCGTGCCGCGCGTGGCGGAGCAGGTCTCGAAGTCTGCGCCGTGGGCCGTCTACGGCGCCATCCTGATCGTGCTGGTGCTGCTCTGGCCCACCGGCGCGGCCGGTGCCGTCCGGCATCTGAAGATCCGTTTTCTTGCGAGGAGCAAGCCATGAAGATGTTCGTCCTGGGCCTGGCGGCAACGCTGGCATTGGCGTGCGGCAGCGCCGCCGCGCAGAAGAAATACGATCCGGGCGCGTCCGATACCGAGATCCGCATCGGGCAGACGATGGCGTACAGCGGCGCCGCCTCGATCTATGGCGAGGTCGGCAAGACGCAGGCGGCCTACTTCCGCATGGTCAACGAGCAAGGCGGCGTGAACGGCCGCAAGCTCGACTTCATCAGCCTCGACGACGGGTACTCGCCGCCGAAAACGGTGGAGGGCGTGCGGCGCCTGGTGGAGCAGGAGCAGGTGCTGTTGCTCTACGGGATGTTCGGCACGGCCACCAACTCCGCGGTGCACCGCTATGCGAACGCGAAGAAGATTCCGCACCTGCTGCTGCTGAGCGGGGCTTCGAAGTGGAACGACCCGCAGCGACACCCCTGGAGCATCGGCTTCTATCCGGACTACCCATCGGAGGCGCGCGTCTATGCGCGGCACATCCTGGAGCACAAGCCCGACGCGAAGATCGGCGTCCTGTACCAGAACGACGACTACGGGCGCGATTATCTGCGCGGCTTCAAGGAAGGCCTCGGTGCCCGGGCCAAGTCGATGATCGTTGCGGAGGCTTCGTACGAAGTGACCGATCCCACCGTGGATTCCCAGATCGTGCAGTTGCGCGGCGCGGGTGCCGACGTGCTGGTGAGCTTCAGCACGGCGAAGGCGGCGATCCAGACGCTGCGCCGGATTCACGACACCGGCTGGAAGCCGACGCACTACCTGGCCCAGGGCGCCGCGCTGATCGGTGCGGTGTTCAACCCGGCCGGGCCGGAGAAGGCCGTCGGCGTGATCTCCACGGCCTATTCGAAGGACCCCAACGACACGCAGTGGGAGAACGATGCCGCGTTCCGCGAGTGGCTGGCCTTCATGAAGAAGTACCGGCCGGAAGCCGATCTGCGCCTGGGCTCGCATGTCTACGCATACTCCAGCGCAAGGCTGATGGTCGACATCCTGCGCGCCTGCGGCGACAACCTCACGCGCGAGAACGTGCTGCGGCAAGCCGCGTCGATCAAGGCCGTGCAGTTGCCCATGTTCCTGCCCGGCGTGGTGGTGAGCAGCAGCCCCGACGACTATCGGCTGATCAAGTCGCTCCAGCCGGTCGTGTTCGACGGCAAGCGCTGGGACCGCCTCGGCGGATCCGTTTCCATCTTCTGACATCCGCACCCATGCACCCTGCTTTCCGAAATCTCCGGCTCCCTGTCGTGGCCGCGCCGCTGTTCATCATCAGCACGCCGCAACTCGTCATCGCCCAGTGCAAGGCCGGCATCGTCGGCTCGATGCCGGCGCTCAACGCGCGGCCGGCCGAACTTTTCGACGACTGGCTGGCCGAGATCACCGAGGAGCTCGCGGCGCACGACCGACGGCATCCCGAAGCGCCGTCGGCGCCGTTCGCCATCAACCAGATCGTGCACCGGAGCAACGACCGGCTCGAGCGCGACATGGCCGCCTGCGCGCGCTACAAGGTGCCGATCGTGATCACCTCGCTGGGCGCGCGTCCCGAGATCAACGAGGCCGTGCATGCGTGGGGCGGTGTCGTGCTCCACGATGTGATCGACGACGTCTTCGCGCGCAAGGCGGTCGAGAAAGGCGCGGATGGGCTGGTGGCCGTGGCCGCCGGCGCCGGCGGCCATGCCGGCAGCGTCAGCCCCTTCGCGCTCGTGCACGAGATCCGCCGCTGGTTCCGCGGGCCACTCGCCCTGAGCGGCGCGATCGCCACCGGCGACGCGCTGCTCGCCGCGCTGGCCGCCGGCGCCGACCTCGGCTACATCGGGTCCGCCTTCATTGCCACCGAGGAAGCACGCGCCGACGCCGCCTACAAACGGATGATCGTCGAGAGCACCAGCCGCGACATCGTCTATTCCAACCTGTTCACGGGCGTGCACGGCAACTACCTGCGCGGCTCGATCGCGGCGGCGGGGCTCGATCCCGACGCGCTGCCGCACAGCGACGCGAGCAAGATGAATTTCGGCAGCGACCGCAAAAAACCCTGGAAAGACATCTGGGGCTGCGGCCAAGGTATCGCGGCGGTGACCGAAGTGGTGCCCGCCGCTGCGCTGGTCGAGCGCCTGCGCCGCGAATACTGCGCGGCGATGCAGCGCCTGGCTGAAACGTCGCTGGCCGCCTGAGCATCGTGAATCCGGCGGTGCTCAGCGAGCCTGCGCTCGCGCGCCATCACGATACGGCCGATTCACCCCGCAGCGGCGCCTGACAACGAGCCGAAGCGCTTGCCGACATGTCGCGTTCCCCGTGAAGCAGGGGGAACCCGTCCCCGATCGCGGGGACAGAACAGCCGGGGCCAAGCCCGGATCATCGGCATCTCACGAGAAACCAGCACGGCGATGACGTGAATCGGCGGACGCCGGGCTTCGTCACGGTCGCCTCCCCTCGACTTTCGCTTCGCGGGGCCTAGGGTTCACCCCGATGAGATCTTGGGGTCGCGACCTCGCTGATCTGCATAGAATCACGTTTTATGCACAAAGACGAAGATATTGCTCCGATGACTCAAGACGACGATACGCAAGCGTTGATCGCCCTCGAGCGGCAGCGCTGCAACGCCATGGTGAATGGCGACACGGCGCTCCTGCGCGAGTTGCTGCACCGTGATCTCGTGCATGTGCACGCCAAAGGTCAGGTCGACGGCTTCGACAGCTACTTCGCCACAGGAGGATTCAACGTCCGCTACCAGCGCGTCGAACGGTCCGAACTCGCCGTTCGGGTCAGGGGCGACAGCGCGTTGATGACCGGTCGCCAGATGCTCGTCGGGGTGCGCAAGAACGGCACCGGCACGGTGACCATCGACTCGCGCGTCATGCAGGTGTGGGTGATGGAAGCGGGGCGCTGGCAACAACTCGCATTCCAGACCACGCCCACCGAAATGAGCGTGGCATGACAGACGCGATGGCCGGCAGGCATCGCAGCAACCACCAGACCAGAGGAACAGAGATGACACTGCCCAGCAAGATGAAAGCGGCCCGCATGCACGAAGTCGGGGGCCCGATGGTGATTGAAGAACTCGACGTGCCGGCGGCACGTCCGAACGACGTCCTGGTTCGCGTCAAGTCGTGCGGGATCGTCCCGAACCTGGGCAACATCCTCAAGAACTGGACGACCTGGTTCCCGGAGCGCCCTCTGCCGCCGCTGCCGGCGATCTTCGGCCTCGATCCGGCCGGGGAGATCGTCGAGGTCGGCTCGCAGGTGCACACCTGGAAGCCGGGTGATCGCGTCTACGTGAACCCCGGGCGCCACTGCGGCGGATGCCGCGCTTGCCGCGGCGGGCAGCACACCAGCTGCAGCCACTACACCTTCAACGGCTACTTCGGGTTCTCGCAGAACTCGCTGCCGATCTTCCGAGACTATCCCTATGGGGGCCTGTGCGAGTACATGACGGCGCCGCAGTATGCGCTCGTCAAGTTGCCGGACAAGGTCAGCTTCGATCAGGGTGCGCGCTTCGGCTACCTCGGTACGGCCTACGCGGCATTGCGGAAAGTGGAGATGGGCGTCGGCAAGACGATGCTGATCAATGGCGCGAGCGGGACGCTGGGGATCGGCGCGGTCCTGTACGGGCTCGCAATGGGCGCCACCCGCATCTACGGCACGGCTCGCAACCGGGAACTGCTGGCGCGCGTGAAGGCGCTCGCACCGAACCGGATCGAGGTCCTGTCGCTCGACGATGCGGAGACGCCCGATCGCTGGATTCTTCGCCATACGGGCGAGGGCGTCGATGTCTTCGTGGATTGCCTCGGACCGGGGGCCGCGCACGAAACCTTCCTGGCGGGCATGCGAGCGCTCAAGCGCGGTGGCGCGGCCGTCAACATCGGCGCGCTCGCCGGCGGGGTGCCGATCGATCTCCACACCCTGATGGACCTGCGCCAGTCGCTCGACGGCTCCGTGTGGTTCACCGCCGGCGAGGGACAGGACATGGCCGACATGACCGAGGCCGGGCTCGTCGACCTCTCGATCTTCGAGCAGGTGGCTTTTCCGCTCGAGCAGGTCAACGAGGCCATCTCCGGGATCGAGAACCGCCACGGCGGCTTCAGCAACTACGTCATCCACCCCTGAGTCAAACGGAGACCTCCATGACTGCCAAGCAACAGCGCCGCGATTTCGTCCGAGTTCTGGGAAGCGCCGCGCTCGCGGCTTCGGTGCCCGGCACCTTCGTCAGGGCGCAGGGCACCGAAGCCAGGATCAAGTTCGGCTGGGCCATCTCGAAGACGGGCCCGTTCGCAGGCGCCGCTGCGTCCGCACAGATCCCCAACTACCGGCTGTGGGTCGATGACGTCAACAAGGCGGGCGGCATTCTGGTGGGCGGTGAGAAGCGCCCCATCGAAGTCGTCGAGTACGACGACCGCAGCCAACCGGAAGAAGCGGTGCGGGCGATCGAGCGTCTGGTCAACCAGGACAAGGTCGACTTTCTCTTGCCGCCGTGGGGCACCGGAATGAACCTGGCTGTCGCGCCGTCCTTCCACAAGGGCAAGTTCCCCATGATCACGCCCACCTGCATCACCGACCAGATGCCTCAACTCGTCAAGCGCTGGGACAACATGTTCTCGCTGCTGGGCACGCCTTCCAGCTACTCGGATGCCATCGTCGGCCTGCTGACGCAGATGCGCGCCGACGGCAAGATCGGCAGCAAGGTGGCCATGGTGAACGTGACCGACCAGGGTGGCCTCGAACTCGCCGCCGCCGCTCGCAAGTCGCTGAAGGCCGCGAAGTTCGAGGTCGTGGTCGACAGCAGCTATCCGATCTCGACCCAGGACATGACGCCCCTGATCGCCGACGCGCAGCGCGCGAGCCCGGATGTCTTCCTGGCCTTCAGCTATCCGCCGGATACGCTGGGATTGACCGATGCAGCGCGCGTGCGCGGCTTCAACCCGAAGGTGTTCTACGTCGGGATCGGATCGGCGTTGCCCCTGTATGTCGCGAAGTTCGGCGCCGGCACCGAGGGCGTGATGGGCCCGGGAGGCTGGAACCCGAACTCGGAGGCCTTCAGAGGCTACATCGCCAGGCACACCGCCTTGATCGGGCAGCCGCCCGAGCAATGGGTCAGCGTCTTGTGCTACTCGGGCCTGCAGGCGCTGGCTCAATCGATCGAGAAGGTCGGCAAGCTTGACCGGCCGGCCATCATCAAGACGCTCGCCTCGGCGACTTTCGACACGGTCACGGGGCCATTGAAGTTCGACAACCATTTCGCAGCGGGCGGCTGGACGGTCGGGCAGTGGCAAGGCGGGACCTTTCTGGGAATTGCGCCGAAGCAGCCCGGCGCGAAAGAGCCCATCGCCAAACCGGCCTGGAAGGCCTGAGCCGCCCCATGAGGCTGATCGACACATTGATCTTCGGGCTGACGCTGGGGGGAACCTACGCGCTCATCGCGCTGGGTCTCAACCTGCAGTACGGCGTCGCGCGCATTCTCAACCTCGCCTATGGCGAGATGTTGATCGCAGCGGCACTGGGCGGTCTCGTGCTCTTCACGCAGGTCGGCATTTCACCGCTCTTCGCGCTCCTGCTGCTCGTCCCGATCGCGGCGGCAGCGGGGGCAGTGCTTTACAAGGTGGCGCTGGTTCCGTTGGTGAGACGCGCGCGCAGCCGTGAAGCCCTCGAGGCCGACAGCATCCTGTCCACCTTCGGCCTGCTGTTCGTGGTCCAAGGGCTCATGCTTGCCTTGTTCAGCGGCAACTACCTGAGCTACTCGTTCCTGTCGATTCCGATCGAAGTCCTTGGCACGACCGTCGCCGCCAACCGCTTGCTCGCCCTCGTGGTCGCACTGGTCCTGGGCGGCGCGCTGTTCCTGATCCTGACCCGAACGCGCGTCGGGACGGCCCTGCGCGCAGTGGCGGTCGACCCCGGGTCCGCGCCGCTGGTGGCGATCGATGTCACGAAGATCGCGATGCTGGCCTTCGCCATGGGCACGGCGCTGGTCGCCATCGCCGGCGTGCTGGTCAGCATGTTCTCGACCTTCAGCGCCACCATGGGCGTGCTATTCACCATGAAGGCGTTGATCGTCGTGATCATGGGCGGGGTGGGCAACTTCGTCGGCTGCGTGCTGGCTGCTCTGCTGCTCGGGTTGAGCGAGAGCATCGTCTCGACGTACGTGGATCCGGGCCTCACGCTGGCTGCCAACTACGCCATCTTCCTGCTGGTGCTCGTGTTTCGGCCGTCCGGGTTGTTCGGAAGGAGCCGCCGGTGACATCGAAATCCAGACTGTTTCTCGCGCTGTCGCTGGCTGCCTTCATTGCGCTGGCATTCGCCCCGCAAACCGGCAACGACTACACGACGTCGCTGCTGATCAACGTGCTGCTGTACGCGAACCTTGCCACCGCCTGGGGCATCTTCTGCGGCACGACGCGATTCATCTCGCTGGCGACCGTCGCCTTCTTCGGCATCGGATGCTACAGCGTCGCGGTTCTGTCGGAGTTCCTGCCCTGGCCAGCGGTGCTCGCCGTCGCGGCCTTGCTGGGAGGCGCTCTGGCGCTTGCGATCGGCATCTGCACGCTGCGCCTGTCGGGCATGTACTTCGTCGTCTTCAGTTTCGGCATCGCCGAGATGATCCGCCAGCTCGTCACCTGGTACGAATCCAAGATCGTCGGCTCCGTGGGTCGCTACGTGTTCCTGGAGATCAC
>DATFFA010000192.1:0-31914 GCA_035250605.1 Variovorax sp.
CGCCACCGACGAAAGGCAACGCCATGTCCCTGACCGACAAGCTCCAGATCCCCACGGCGAATGCGGACGGCAGCTTTGCCGCGCCGGTGCCGCCGCCGGCGGATAGCGCGGCCGACGCGCTGCGCGACGCGCAGGCGCAGCACGCGGCGCTGTCCGAGCAACTCGAAGCGGTCAACGAGTTGCTGGCCAAGCCGCTCAACGAGATTCTGGCGGACCGCGAACGCTTCAAGGAATCGGCCGCTGCGTGGGATGCCTTCGGCGCCATGTGGATGCTGTCGCAGCGCGCGATGAAGCGCGTGGCGCTCGACCTCGCTGCGCAGCTCGGCGTGAGCGAGGACGAGGTGGTGGCCCGTGCGCTGGTGCACGCCAACGAGGTGCTGAACGGCGACGGCGTGGATCTGGGCGGCCTCCTTGCCGAGGCTCAGCTCGCGCACGTCGCCAGGCACAAGCCCTTGCTGCGCAAGCAGTTCCGCTGAACGTCGCGGAGAGCCCCGCCGCCTGCGGGGCGGCGCCGGCAGCCGTATGCTCGGTGGCCATGGACGCCTCCATCCCGCTGGCCGACTTCGCCGCGCGCCATCCCCGCCTCTTCGTGCTGACCGGCGCCGGCTGCAGCACCGACTCGGGCATCCCCGACTACCGCGACGTCAACGGCGACTGGAAGCAGCCGGCGCCGGTCACCCTCCAAGCCTTCACCGGCGACGAGCTCACGCGACGCCGCTACTGGGCACGCAGCCTCGTCGGCTGGCCGACCATGGCGACGGCCCGGCCTGGGGCCTCGCACCGCGCGCTGGCCCGGCTCGAGGCCTCGGGCCGCGTGGGACTGCTGCTCACGCAGAACGTCGACGGCCTGCACGACGCCGCCGGCAGCCGCCAGACCATCGACCTGCACGGGCGCATCGACACCGTGCGCTGCCTTGGCTGCGAGACGCGCACGCCGCGTGCCGAAATGCAGCAGTCGCTGCTTGCGCGCAACCCCGCGTGGGCCGCACTGGAAGCCCGCGCTGCGCCGGACGGCGATGCTGACGTCGATGACCGGGATTTCGCCAGCTTCGACGTGCCGGCCTGTTCGATCTGCGGCGGCATGCTCAAGCCGGACGTGGTGTTCTTCGGCGAGAGCGTGCCGCGCGAGCGCGTGCAAGCCGCCTATGCGGCGCTGAGTGAAGCCGATGCCGTGTTGGTCGCCGGCTCGTCGCTGATGGTGTATTCGGGCTTCCGGTTCGTTCAGGCGGCCGTGGCCGCGGGCAAGCCCGTGGCAGCGGTCAACCTCGGACGCACGCGTGCCGATGATCTGTTGGCGCTGAAGGTCGCACAGCCGGTGGGCGAGGCATTGACGGCTCTGGCCGACCAACTGGCAGCTTGAGCGCCAAGGCTCAGCGATCGACGTGGCGACCGCTGCCACAAGGCAGCGACCCCGGCGGCGATCTGCGCCGCCTGAGCCCCGCTCAGAGCGCCAGGAAGTGATGCACTTCGGGCTTGCCCGGCCCGATGTGGAAGCGCAGCGCCTTGGCCTGCAGGTCGGCATCGGCCTGCGAGACCCGGTGGTGCTGGCGCAGGTGCTCGGCCCAGGACTCGACGAGGAACCACTCCATGACCCGCTCCGGGTCGGAGGCGTGCTCCTGGAGGCCCCAGGCATAGGCGCCATCGCGGCGGCGCTCCAGCGACAGGTGCTTCATGACCTCATGAAAGGCCGCGTGGTCCTCCTTGCGGATTCGGTACTCGACCTGGATCATCACCGGCCCCCGGTCATGCGCCACCGGCTCGTCGAGGAGCGGTTCGGGCCAGTGGTTGGAGGGCTGCAGGTCGGCCTCGCCCTTGGGCAGCTTGACGCGGTGAAACAGCAGGCCGGCCGCCACCAGGCCCAGCGCGCCGGCCACGAGGGTGCCCGGCACGCCGATCGCCTGCGCGACCAGGCCCCAGCCCAGGCTGCCCGCCGCCATCGCGCCGTTGAAGACGGTGAGGTACACCGCCAGCCCGCGGCCGCGCACCCAGTTGGGCAAGATCGACTGGACCACGCCGTTGAGCGTGGTCAGCGCCACGATCCAGCCGAGGCCCAGCAACAGCAGCAGTGCGACGGCCAGCCATCTCGGCGGTGCGAAGACCAGGCTGCCCATCACGCCGGCCACCAACAGCGCCGCCAGCAGCAGCATGGCGTCTGCATCGAGCCTGGTGCGCAGCCGCGGCATCACCAGCGCGCCGCCGATGGCACCCGCGCCCACCGCACCCAGCAGCACGCCGTAGAAGTCCGCGCCGCCGGCGAGCATCTGGCGCGCCACCAGCGGCAGCAGCGCCCATACCGAGCTCGCGAACGCGAAGAAGATGGCCGCGCGCAGCAGCACCACGTGCAGCTCGCGGCTGGCGCGGGTGTAGCGCAGCCCGGCGCGGAAAGCGCCGAAGAAGTTCTCCGCGAGCGCGCTGTCGGCGGTGGCCGGCCGCTTCCACCAAAGCAGGGCCGCGATCACGAACACGTAGCTCAGAACATCCAGCCCATAGGTGACCGCAGCGCCGAAGGTCGCGAGGATCAGCCCGCCTGCCGCCGGCCCGATCGAGCGCGCGATGTTGATGCCCAGCGAGTTCAATGCAACGGCGCCCTTGAGGTCCGCGCGCGGCACCAGCTCGGGCACGATGGCCTGCCAGGTCGGGCCCATCAGCGCTGCGCCGATGCCGCCGACGAAGGTCAGCGCGATCAGGTACTGCACCGTCAGCGCGCCGGTGTGCGAGAGCACCAGCAGCGTTCCGCTCACCGCGGCGAGCACCAGCTGCACGAAGATCAGGAAGCGGCGCCGGTCGAGGATGTCCGACAGCACGCCCGCCGGGATCGCCAGCAGGAAGATCGGCAGCGTGGCCGCTGTCTGGATCAGCGCCACCGCGGTCGGGCTGGCCGACAGGTCGGTCACCAGCCAGGCGCTCGCCACGTCGCGCATGAAGCTGCCGATGTTGCCGAGCACCGTGGCGGTCCAGAGCACCGCGAAGATCCTCTGGCGCAGCGGGGCGAAGGCGTCCGGCGGGGCAGCCGGCGTGGGGCGGACTTCAGACATGGGCCCGCTCTCGCAGGTTCTGCCAGGCAACGAGCAGGAAGCCGCCGATCGCCACGGGGATGTCGAATGCCTTCTGCAGTCCACCCTGCAGACAGGCCGCGCACAGCAGCAGCAAGGCGATCCGGCGCAGCGCGGGAGAAGTGGTCCGGCGCATCTTCGTCACACCGCCCAGCAGGCGCAGCCGAGGGCGCCCCAGAAGCTCTTGAGGTCGGACACCGGCAGCCGGTTGCTCCAGGCCGTCGCATGCTGGTGGCCATGCACGTTGCAGCTGTTGGTGCAGCCACAGGACATCGCCGCCTGGCGCATCACTTTCTGCAGCGGCGCGCCTTCCTTCTCGCCCCAAGCCCCGTAGCCGCCGTGGCGGCGCACCGGCGACCAGTCGGGCATGGCCGGCGGCAGCGTTCCCTCGTCGTGCGGCTGCAACTCGCCCGCCGCATACACCACCTTGCCGCCCACCATGGTGAGCAGCGCGGTCGTATCGGCGATCTCCGACTCGGGGCAGGCGAAGAAGTCGCGGTCCGGCACGATGAGGTCGGCCAACTGGCCCGCGGCGATTTGCCCCTTCTTGCCTTCCTCGTTGGAGAACCATGTCACCTTCTCGGTCCACATCCGCAGCGCGGATTCGCGATCGAGCAGGTTGCGCTGCGGGGTGATCTGCAGGCCGCCGACGGTCTTGCCGGTGATGAGCCACGACAGCGAGACCCAGGGGTTGTAGGAAGCGACGCGCGTGGCATCGGTGCCGGCCGAGAGCTTGACGCCCTTTTCCAGCATCCGCTTGACCGGCGGCGTGGCTTCGGCCGCGCCGGGGCCGTAGCGCTCGACGAAGTACTCGCCCTGGTAGGCCATGCGGTGCTGCACGGCGACGCCGCCGCCGAGCGCGGCGATGCGGTCGATGGACTTCTCGGAGATCGTCTCGGCGTGGTCGAAGAACCAGTTCAGGCCCGCCAGCGGAACGTCCTGGTTCACCTTCTCGAAGACATCCAGCGCGCGGCCGATGGTCTCGTCGTAGGTCGCGTGCATGCGCCAGGGCCAGCGGTTCTGCGCGAGGATGCGCACCACTCCCTCCAGTTCGCCCTCCATCTCCGGCCTCATGTCGGGCCGCGGCTGGCGAAAGTCCTCGAAGTCGGCGGCCGAGAAGACCAGCATTTCGCCGGCGCCGTTGTGGCGGAAGTAGTCGTCGCCCTGCTTGTACTTGGAGCTCGCCGTCCAGTTCAGGAAATCCTGCTTCTCCTGCTTGGGCTTCTGCGTGAAGAGGTTGTAGGCCAGGCGGATGGTGAGCTGGCCGGCATCGGCGAGTTGCTGGATGATCTGGTAGTCCTCCGGGTAGTTCTGGAAGCCGCCGCCCGCATCGATGGCGCCCGTCACGCCCAGGCGGTTGAGCTCGCGCATGAAGTGGCGCGTGGAGTTGAGCTGGTACTCCGGCGGCAGCTTGGGGCCCTTGGCCAGCGTCGCGTAGAGGATCGCGGCATTGGGCTTGGCCAGCAGCAGGCCGGTCGGGTTGCCGCCGGCGTCGCGCACGATCTCGCCGCCGGGCGGCGCGGGCGTGTTCTTGTCGTAGCCCACGGCCCGCAGCGCGGCGGCGTTGAGCAGCGCGCGGTCGTAGAGGTGGAGGATGAACACCGGCGTGTCGGGCGCCACCGCGTTGAGCTCCTCGATGGTGGGCAGGCGCTTCTCGGCGAACTGGTGCTCGGTGAAGCCGCCCACCACGCGCACCCACTGCGGCGCCGGCGTGATGGCGACCTGGCGCTTGAGCATGCCCATCGCGTCGGCCAGGCTTCTCACGCCGTCCCAGCGCAGCTCGAGGTTGTAGTTGAGGCCGCCGCGGATGATGTGCAGGTGGTTGTCGATCAGCCCCGGCAGCACGGGCTTGCCGAGCAGGTCGATGAGCCGCGTGTTGCCCGCGGCCAGCGGCAGGATGTCCTCGTCGCGGCCGACGTGGGTGAAGCGGCCGTCCTTGATCGCGACCGCGCTGGCCGTGGGGTTGGCACGGTCCAGCGTCGTGATGCGGCCGTTGCGCAGGATCAGGTCGGGCGTGTGGGTATCGGACATGGCAGGTGGCTCGAACGAGTGGTTTGCGCGAGGGCCGGGGAGGCCAGCGTGGCGCCGGGCGCGCCAAGAAAGCGGCGGCGCCCCGGCTCGAAGGATGATGTCATGCGCCGCGCCCTTCGGACGTGCGCGACGACGGCATCTGCGCGCACTTCGGCAGCTCGCCGAACATGTGCGGCTTCACCTGGTGGTGCAGCCACGAGGTGCTCGCCGTCTCGCGCAGGAACACCTGCTTCACCAGCGGCGGGATCTGCTCGCCAAGAAGGATTCCCAGGAGACCCACCAGGGCGATCACCGGCGGTGCCGGCGAGCGCACCTGGAAGAGCGCGTAGATCACGCCGACCAGCAGGCCCAGCGCGAGGGAGAGGAGATAGGGCTTCATGGCGGCGCTTCCTGTCCTGCAGCTCAGCCTTCGTGCGCGCCGAACATGGTCTTGGCGTAAGTGATGCCCAGGCCGTAGGCGCCGCCCACCTTCTTGGCGATGCCGGTCGTCAGTTCATAGGTGTCGCTGCGGGCCCAGTCGCGCTGCAGCTCCAGCAAGTACTGCAGCGAGGTCATGGGGCGCGCGCCGGCCTGCACCATGCGATCCATCGCGCGGTCGTGCGCCTCGGCCGAGATGTCGCCACAGGCATCGGCGATCACATACACCTCGAAGCCCTGGTCGAGTGCCGACAGCGCCGGCCCGACGATGCACACGCTGGTCCACAGGCCCGCCAGCACGATGCGCGGCTTGCCGATGCGGTTCACCTCCTCGATCACCGCCGCGTCCTCCCAGGTGTTCATGGAGGTGCGGTCCAGCAGCTTCTGGCCCGGAAAGGCGTCGGTGATCTCGCTGAACATCGGGCCGGAGAAGCTCTTCTCGGCGACGGTGGTCAGGATGGTCGGCACCTTGAAGCCCGCGGCGGCCTGCGCCACCAGCGCCGCGTTGTTGCGCAGGTTCACGGCATCGATCGAGTGCGTCGCGAACGACATCTGCGACTGGAAGTCGATCATCACCAGCGTGTGGTCGGTCGGCTTGAGCAGCTTGGCGCCGGGCGTCGGGGTGGCTTTGACGGTCATGGAAGGCTCCTGTTCACTGAGTTGCGTTGAAGGGCGGAAGAAGAAGGCCGCTGGTGAGCCCCTTGACTTCCGTTGGAATTCGATTGAATTCACAATCTGCTCCGGGAATCCATTCCCCTCGGCATGGACGTAATCATGGCGAGCTGTCGACCGATTGTTGGCGAAACTTTTGGCCGCCAATCATCGAACTTTTCGAACATTGCTTCCACCACCGGCCGGAGACGCATGCTCAAGCTCACCCTCGAAGCGATCGAACTCGTCGACGCCATCGCGCGCCACGGCTCCTTCGCCGCCGCGGCCTCCCGGCTCAACAAGGTGCCCTCCACCATCTCGTATGCGATCGCCCGGCTCGAGGAGCAGCTCGGCATGCAGCTGTTCGAGCGCAATGGTCCGCGCGTCACCCTCACCTCCGCGGGCGAGGAGATGCTGAAGGAAGGCCGCTGGCTGCTCACGGCCGCGGGCGATCTCGAATCGCGCATGCGGCAGATCGCCACCGGCTACGAGTCGGAGCTGCGGCTGGTGCACGACTCGCTCATCCCCTCCCAGGCGCTGATGAGCGACATCCGCGCCTTCGAGGACCTGCGCTGCGGCACCCGGCTGCGCATCGGCTGCGAAGCCCTGACCGGCACCTGGGAGGCACTGCGCGAGGGCCGTGCCGACATCGTCATCGCCGCCGGCGAGGGGCCTGCCGGCGGCGGCTACCAGGCTGCGACCGTGGGCAGCCTCGACTTCGCCTTCTGCGTCGCGCCCACCCATCCCCTCACCCGGTTGGGCCGGCCGCTGCAGCGCAGCGATCTCATCCACTCCAACGCCATCGTGGTGGGCGACAGCGCCCGCACCCTGTCGGACCGCACCGTGGGTCTGCTCGCCGGGCAGCCGCGCATCACCGTGCCCAGCATGGCCGCCAAGATCGCCTGCCAGGTCGAGGGCCTGGGCCACGGCTACCTGCCGCGCGCCTGCATCGGCGGCGAGCTGGCGCGCGGCACGCTGGTGGAGTTGGCCACCGAGGAGCCGCGCGCGGCCGAGTCGTTCTGGCTCGCCTGGAAGACGGGCGCCGAAGGGCGGGCGCTGCAATGGTGGCGCGAGCGCCTGAACCGCACCCTGGTGCCGGCGCTGCTGCCGCGGTCCATGCTGGCGTAGGCCTGCCCGTCGTCGCGAACGGAAGCCGGCAGGCTCGCCCGGGACCAAACCCGGATGCCCTCTGGATTTCCTCTTCCGCCGCCCCTTGCGCCCACGGCCCCCCCTTCGAGAGGGGGGCGTGCAGGGCACGTCAGCCCCTAGTCTTCGGTCCGTGCACAACAATGCCCGGCGGCAGTGCAGCCGCCAAACAAAAGGAGACGAGAGATCATGAATTCCAATCCCGCGAACGCAGCGTCTGCGGTCCTCACCCGCCGCATCGAGGTTCGGCAGGTCACTTGCGCGATCGGCGCCGAGTTGGGCAAACTGAGCCTCGGCGAGGCCTCGCACGACGCCAGGTAGACAAAAATGAACGTTTTCGCACTCAGCCTTGTTGCCGCCGCCGCATCCGGCGTGGCCGGCGTGGCCGCCGCCCAATCGCAGCTGACATTGTTCGGCGTCGTCGACGCCGGCGTAAGCCGCTACACCACCAAGAGCACCGCCTGGACGCCGACGGCCTTTCCGAGGGAGGTGCGCCAGAGCCAGAAGGTGCTTTCGCCCTCCGGCTATGCCTCCAGCCGAATCGGCTTCCGCGGTACCGAGGACCTCGGCGGCGGCCTGGCGGCCAGCTTCTGGCTGGAAGCGCCGGTAGCCAACGACAGCGGTGCCGGCGCCATCGCCAACTTCGGGCGGCGCTCCACCGTGAGTCTGTCGGGCACCTTCGGCGAAGTCCGCCTGGGCCGCGACTACACCCCCTCGTTCTACAACGACGCGGTCTTCGACCCCATGACATCCAACGGCGTGGGCACCAACCTGATCGCGGTGATCAACAGCAACATCGCCGCCACGCGCGCGCTGGCAACCGGCGGGCTGCTCAACGGCGGCCTCTCGGCCGGCACCGACAGCTACCTGCGCACCAGCAATGCCGTGAGCTATTTCCTGCCGCCCAACCTGGGCGGCTTCTACGGCCAGGTGCAGTACGCCCTGCACGAGAACGTGGAGACCAGCAACACGATCGGCAGCCCCTCCAAGCGCGGGCGCTACGCCGGCGCGCGCTTCGGATGGAACCAGGGCCCGGCCGATGTAGCGGTGGGCTGGGGCGAGAGCACGCTGGCGAGCGAGTTCAGCCGGAGCGAGAAGATCAAGACGGTGAACGTGGGCGCGCTCTATGACTTCGGAGTGGCCAAGGTTTTCGGAGAATGGTCGCGGGTGACCGACGTGCAGGACGATCGCCGCGCCCCCGTCTGGTTGCACATCAACGATCGCTACACGGGCTGGCTGGCCGGCGTCACCGTGCCGGTGGGGCCGGGGCTGATCCGCGCGTCCTATGCGCGGGTGCGCTTCGACAACGGGCGCAATGTGATCGACGGCGACGCCGCGGTCAACAAGCTGGCCCTGGGCTACGTGCACAACCTGTCCAAGCGCACTGCGCTGTACGCCACGGTGGCGCGCATCAATATCTCCAACGGCCGCAACAACCCGGCCGTGATGGGCGTGACGCCGCTGGTGCTGAGCGTGCCGGCCATTTTTCCGCAGCCCACCTACGTGAGCACCGGCGGGCTGCAGCCGCGCAGCGCGCTAGGCTACGACTTCGGGATCCGCCACGCGTTCTGAAGCGCCCGCGTGAACGCCCGCGCAATGCGGGCATTTCGCTCTCACGTCGTCAGGCGGTGGGCAGGCGGTGCTCGCGGAACAAGTCACGCAGCTTGTTCTTCAGCACCTTGCCGGTGGCGCCGAGCGGTCCACCACTTGGCGATCCGGCCGTCGTAGAAGGCGATCAATTCGTCGCGCGTGACCACGGCGCCCGGCTTCTTCACGATCACCAGCAGCGGACGCTCGTCCCACTTGGGATGGCGGGCCGCGATGCACGCGGCCAGCGCCACCGCCGGGTGCGCCATCGCGATGTTCTCCAGCTCGATCGACCCGATCCATTCCCCGCCGGACTTGATCACGTCCTTGCTGCGGTCGGTGATCTGCATGAAACCATCATCTCCGTCATCCCCCACGCGTGCAGGACCGCGACGTCACGTTGCTCGAACGCGCCCATCATCACGGGCGGGCAGGCGGAGCCGCCGATCACGGTGCGCCGCATTGTGCTGAACTTCAGGTGGTTGGCTTCGACGTGCGTGAGCAGGCCCTGCCAGACGGTGGGAACGCCCGCCGACAGGGTGACGCCCTCGGACTCGAACAGATCATGCAGGCTACTGCCGTCCAGAAAGGGGCCGGGAAACACCAGTTTGGCGCCGACCATGCAGGCCGCGTACGGAAGGCCCCAGGCGTTGACGTCGAACATCGGAACCACCGGCAGGACGGTGTCGCGTGCCGAGCAGTTCAGCGAGTCCGGCAGCGCGATCGCGTAGGTGTGCAGCAGCGTGGAACGGTGGCTGTACAGCGCGCCCTTGGGGTTGCCGGTCGTGCCCGACGTATAGCACAGCGAGCTCGCCATGTTCTCATCGAACGCCGGCCAGGCGAACTCGGGCGAGTGCGCCTCCACCAACTCCTCGTAGCACAGCAGGTTGGGCACGGCCGATTGCGCGGGCATATGCGCGCGGTCGGTCATGGCCACGAAGGCCTTGATCGTCTTCACGCGTTGCGCAATGGCCTCGACCAGCGGCAGGAATGTGATGTCGAAGAACAGGACCTGGTCCTCGGCATGGTCGGCGATCCAGACGACCTGGTCGGGATGCACGCGCGGGTTGAGCGTGTGCAGCACGCTGCCCGACCCCGACACGGCGTAGTACAGCTCCATGTGGCGATAGCCGTTCCACGCGAGCGTGGCCACGCGCTCGCCCGGACGCACGCCGTGCGCGGCAAGTGCGTTGGCCATGCGGCGCGCGCGCGCCGCAAGGTCTCGGAAGGTGTAGCGGTGGATGTCGCCTTCGACGCGCTTCGAGACCACTTCCTGGTCGCCGTGGTGGCGCTCGGCATGGGTGAGAAGCGAAGAGATCAGCAGCGGCTGCTGCATCATGGACCCGTACATGTGCGGACGTCTCAGGGAACGAGCACCGTGGCGCCGGTGGTCTGGCGCGACTCGAGCGCGCGATGCGCGTCGGCCGCATCGGCCAGCGCGAAGCGGCGGCTCGGCTCGCTGTCGATCTTGCCGGCGCGCACCAGGTCGAACAGCTCGGTCGCCATGGCCAGCATCTGCGGGCGTGGCGTCGCATAGTGGATCATCGCCGGACGCGTCACCCAGATCGAACCCTTCGCTGCCAGCAGCGTGGTGTCGATGTTCACCGGGCCGGAAGCGGTGCCGTTGCTCACCAGCGTGCCGCGCATCTGCAGGCTGTCAAGCGACGCCATCAGCGTGTCCTTGCCCACCGAGTCGTACACGACCGGCACGCCCTTGCCGTCGGTGATCTCGCGCACCCGCTTGGCGATGTCCTCGCGCGCGGTCACGATCACGTGCGTGCAGCCGGCCGCTTTGGCGATCTCGGCCTTCTCGTCGGTGCTCACGGTCCCGATCATGGTCACGCCGAGTGCCTTCGCCCACTGGCAGGCGATCAGGCCGACGCCGCCGGCGGCCGCGTGATAAAGAATGGTTTCTCCGCCGTGCAAAGGGAAGACCTGCCGGAACAGGTACTGCGCCGTCATGCCCTTCATCATCAGCGTCGAAGCCGTGGCATCGGACACGCCGTCCGGCAGCGGGATCAGCACATCGGCGGGCATCACGCGCACGTCGGCATAGGCGCCCTGCGGTCCGAGCAGGTAGCCGACCCGGTCGCCAGGCTTCACGTCGAGCACCCCCGCGCCCACCGCTTCCACCACGCCGACGGCGTCGGAGCCGAGCCCATTGGGCAACGCGAGCGGGTAGCGGCCCGTGCGGAAGTAGATGTCGATGAAGTTGACCGCGACGTAGCTGTGCCGCACGCGCGCCTGGCCCGGGCCCGGCTCTCCGACTTCAACGCGCTCGTAGTGCAGCACGTCGGCGCTGCCGGTCTCACTAAAGCGGATGGCGTTGGGCATATGGAATCTCCTCAGTAGCGCTGGGGTTGGGACAAGCACGCGGCCTCGGCGGCCTGCGCTTCGGTGCCGAGTTGCTCGATGAGCTGCCGGGCTTGCGGCCAGGGGCCGAAGCCCGAGGCCGGGTTGAGGTGACCGACCTCCCCCAGGTCCACCAGGCGGCTGCCCCAGGCCTGCGCCATCTCGGTTGCGCGTTCGAACGAAGCGAGCGGATCGTTTCGGCTCGCCGCGACGATGCTCGGGAATGGCAGGCGGGCGCGCGGCACGGGCAGCCACCCGCCCTTGCGCAACGCGTCGAGCGAGGGGTTGCCTGCAGGCATCGGCGATTCGAAATCCGGCGGCGTCGCCAGCAGTGCGCCCAGCACGGGACGCTGTGTGTGCTGCGCCCAGTGCATCGCCATCACAACGCCGCCGCTGTGCGCCACGATCACCAGCGGGCCGCTGATCGATTGCGCGGTGCGCTCGATCGCAGCCACGCGCGCCGCGCAATCGAGGTCGGTGCGACCCATGGGGGGGACGCTTGCGACGCGCGGCAATTCTCTTTCCAGCAGGGTCTGCCAGTGCTGCTCCACGTGGTCGCGCAGGCCGGGAATGATCAGGATGGTGGGCTCGTTCATGGAGGCGAAGAATAGGGAGCGCGCCGCGGGCCACCCCCCCTCTTGATGGGTGGGGCTCACGGCGTCCCCGCTGCCTACAGTGCGGTCCATGAACACCCTTCCACTCGCTGGAAAGCAGCCCGAGGACGTGGTGCCCCTGACGATGTTCCTCGCGACGCAGCCGGCCAAGGGCCCGACCGCGCGGAGCTTCGGCCTCGCGCGCCGCCCGCTGCACGCAGCACGACGCGGTGATGGACTGCCCGCCCTGCGTCAGGAAGAGGGAACGCGCCACGATCGTCGGCGACGCGCCGTTCTGACATTTTTCCTTCCCACCACCTCCAAGGATTCGATATGAACTTTCTCGACGGCTCTCTTCACCCGGTCAACCAGGACAAGCTGGTGATCACCGTGGCACCCTACGGGCCCGAATGGGAGCCCGAGGACTTCCCGGAAGACATCCCCGTGACCATGGAGGAACACATCCAGAAGGCAGTCGACTGCTACAACGCCGGCGCCACCGTGCTTCACCTGCATGTGCGCGAGGAAGACGGCAAAGGCAGCAAGCGCCTGTCCAAGTTCAACGAGCTGATCGCGGGCATCCGGGCGCGCGTGCCGGAAATGATCATCCAGGTCGGCGGCTCCATCAGCTTCTCGCCCGAAGGCGAAGGCGAAGCGGCAAAGTGGTTGGCGGACGATACGCGTCACATGCTGGCCGAGCTCACGCCCAAGCCCGATCAGGTGACGGTGGCTGTCAATTCCAACCAGATGAACATCGTGGAGCAGATGACCGAGGCCGACCTGCGCGGCACCTCCATCAGCCGTCCGGAGCTCTACCAGGCCTATCGCGAAATGACGATCCCCGCGGGTCCCGGCTGGCTGGAAGAGCACGTGCGCCGTCTGTCGGCTGCCGGCATTCAGGCGCACTTCCAACTGGCCAACATCACGCAGCTCGAGACCGTGGAGCGCATGATGCGCCGCGGGGTCTGCAACGTGCCATTGATCTTCACCTGGATCAGCATCGGCGGCGGCTTCGAGGCGCCGAATATCTACAACCTCGCCAATTTCGTGCGGGCTGCTCCCGATGGCGGGGTGTTGACACTGGAGTCGTCGATGGTCAACGTCCTGCCTATCAACGTGATGGCCATTGCCATGGGCCTGCACGTGCGCTGCGGCATCGAGGACAACATCTGGACGCAGGACCAGTCGGCCAAGATGTCGAGCGTCAAGCAGATCGAGCAACTGGTGCGCATCAGCCGCGAGATGGGTCGCGAAGTGGCCACCTGCGCGGAAGCCCGCAAGATCTACCGCCTGGGCGAGTTCTACAAGGACGCGGACGAGACCCTGGCCAGGAACGGTTTTGCGCCGAACCGCAAGGCCGGGCAACGCGGCTTCCTGCAGCACGCCCTGGAAACCGCCTGATCGCCACCGCGCCCGCCGTGCCGGGTGGCCAGCGGCGCGCTGCTCACGCGATGAACCGTCTGCGACCGGATGGCGCCGAAAGCTCCTCTTGCCCAGGAGTAGGATAGAAGTTGCGGTTTCACAACCGCCAACGACCGTGCCCGCGTCCACAGCTTCCCACCCCCGATCCGGCGCCGCTCAGCCGGTGGTCACCCATGCCGGCGAGCTGCTGCTCAAAGTCACGCCGCCTCGCGTGCCCCGGCACCAGGTAGCGCGGCCCCGGATGCATTCGGAGGCGGCGCACTGGCGCGATCAGCGCGTGGTGCTGGTGCAGGCACCTGCCGGCTTCGGCAAGACGTCGCTGCTGGGCCAATGGCGGCGCGAGCATCTCGCTCGCGGCGCCGTGGTCGCGTGGGTATCCGCGCAGCCGCAGGACGATCCGCCGCGCTTCGTGCAGAGCCTGGCGCTGGCGGTGCGCGTGGCGGCGGGCCGTCCGACCTTCGGCCACTCGCTTCTCGAAGCCACGCCGCGCGACGGGCTGGAAGCGGTCACGGCCTGGCTCGCCGAGGTGGTCCAGTCTGCGCTCGACCTGGTGCTGATGGTGGACGAAGCCGACCGGCTGCCTGCCGCCACACGCGAATCGCTCGCCTACTTGCTGCACAACATGCCACCCAACCTGCGCTGCGTGGTGGCGGCGCGCACCGACTGCGACCTCGGCATGCAGGACCTCGTGCTCTACGGTGAATGCGCGCTGGCCGGCGCGGAGCAGTTGCGATTCACGTTCGACGAAGCACTGGCGCTGGCGCGTACGCGCCGCGGCGACGCAGTGAGCCGCGACGAGGCGGCACGCCTGCACGAGATGACCGAGGGCTGGCCGCTCGGCTTGCAGCTCGCGCTGTCGGTCACCGAGCCGGGCAGCGACCGCCCCGAACTGCCAACCGTGGACCTGCGCGGCGGCGCGTTGCGCACTCAGTTCGTGGGACTGCTGCTGCGCAACCTCGATCCGACCGACCTCGCTTTCCTGGTTCGGGTTTCCATCGTCGACCCGCTCCATCCGGCCTTGGCCGAGGCGCTCCTTCCGGAGCAGGACGCGCAGGCGCGGCTCGCCCAGCTGGTGCGCGACACGCCCGTGTTCATTGCGGTCGAACAAGGCGAATGGCTGCGCATGCACTCGCTCGCACGCGAAGTGCTGCGGCTGCGTTTCGACGAGCTTCCCGCCGGGGAGCGCGCGGCGATCCACGCCCAGGCAGCCCGTTGGCTGGCCGGGCACGACATGGTGGATGAGGCGGCGGGCCATGCACTTGCAGCGGGGCAGGAGCAGATGGCCTACGAGCTCGCCGAGCGCAGCCTGTACGACTCCCTGATGGCCCAGGGCCGGCGCGCCACGGTGTTCGAGTGGTTGCAGCGGCTGCCCGCGCAGGAGCTTGACCGGCGGCCCCGGCTGCTCCTCGCCGCGGCCTGGTCGCTCGCCTCGGGCGAGCGACACGACGAGGCGGAGCAGCTCGTTGCGCGCCTGCTCGCCCAGCCCGACACGGACGAGGGCCTGCGCTGCGAATGCGCGCTGATCCGCGGCAGCGCGGCCAACTTCGCCGACGACTTCGACCGCTTCGCGGCGCTGCACGATCCGTGGGTCGAGCCGCCCCGGCTGGCGAGCGCCTTCGTGCGAAAGATCCACGCCAACCGCACGGCGTTCCGTGCGCTGCTGGCGGGTGAACCGGCGATCGCGCGCCTGCGGCAGCAGCAGGCCCCGCGCGACGGTGGTCCCGACTACCTGGACCGCTGGGGCGACTTCATCATCGCGCTCAGCTACCTTTGGGAAGGCCAGGTGCTGCTGGCCGACCAGCTGCTGCGGCCGGTGCTCGCGAGTACCGAGGCGGAGATGGGCCGGCGCCATCCGTTCGCGTGCATGCTCGCCAGCCTGCGCGCGGCCGCGCTGTGGGAATGCGACCGGCCGGAGGAAGCGATGGCGGTGCTGGCCAACCGCCTCGATGTCATCGAGCGGACGGCGCTGCCGGAGAGCGTCCTGCTCGCCTACCGCACCCTGGCCCGCATTGCCGCCGCTACCCAGTCCGAGCACCGCGCGGCGGAACTGCTGGGCTCGCTCGACGCCGTCGGCGTGACACGCAAGCTGCCACGGCTGCGCGTCGCCAGCCTGGCCGAGCAGGTCCGCATGCATGCCCGGCGCTTTCACAGCGCCACCTGCGCCGACCTGTGCCTGGAGCTGGACGCACTGCTGGCCGACCCGGCGCTGCCGCAGGGGCCGCTGTGGCAGCGCAGCGTGCGCTTGCTGCAGGCGCTGGCGCACGGGTATGCCGCCATCTCGGCGCAGGACTGGCGCGGTGCGCTGCAGCCGCTGGCCCAGGCCGACGCGATGGCGCGAGAGGCGCGGCAAGGCAGGCTGCGCATCGAGCTGCTCGGCCTGCGCGCATTCGCGCTCGACCGTTGCGGCGAGCACGCGAAACCGCTGCTGCGCGAGGCGCTGGATCTGGCGACGGCCTATGGCCTGCAGCGCGTCTTCGGCGACGCTCACCCGGCGCTCGGGGAATGGGTGGCGACCGTGCAGGGCATGGCAGCGGCTCCGGCCGCGCCTGCGGTGCAGCCGCCCGAGCCTCGGCCGCCGCGCCCCGCCGTGGGCTGGAAGGCGACGGCCAGCATGGCCCTCACACCCAAGGAGCGCGAGGTGCTGGAACTGCTCGCGCGCAACTTCTCGAACAAGGAGATCGGCCTCGCGCTGCAGTCGGGCGAGGAAACCATCAAGTGGCACGTGAAGAACCTGTTTGCCAAGCTCGACGCAGGAACGCGCAAGCAGGTGGTGTCGCGCGCGCGCATTCTCGGACTGCTGACCGAAGCCGCCTAGCTCGGTCGGCGCCCCCCTCTGCGATGGGGGGCCGGGGGCCGACCGCCCTGGCTAACCTTGCTGCATTCCACAAGGAGACACCATGGCCATCCGCGTTCAGCCGCTCACCTGTTCCATCGGGGCGGAGATCGGTGACGTGAACCTCGGCGAGGCGTCGCGCGACCTCGCCCTCGTTTCGGACATCCGGGCGCTGCTGCTGCGGCACAAGGTTCTATTCTTCCGCGACCAGGACATTACGCGAGCGCAGCATGTGGCGTTCTCCCGCCACTTCGGTGAGCTGGAAGACCACCCCGTGGCCGGCAGCGACCCCGACCATCCCGGCCTCGTGCGCATCTACAAGTCGCCGGAGCAGCCGAACGACCGGTACGAGAACTCGTGGCACTGCGACTCCACCTGGCGCGAGCGGCCGCCTTTCGGCTGCGTGCTGCGGTGCGTGGAGTGCCCGCCGGTGGGCGGCGACACGATGTGGGCGAACATGGCGCTGGCCTACGAGAAACTGCCGCAGCAGGTGAAGCACCGGATCGCAGGGCTGCGCGCGCGCCACAGCATCGAGGCCAGCTTCGGTGCGGCGATGCCGACGGAGAAGCGGCTCGCGCTCAAGGCACAGTTTCCGGACGCCGAGCACCCGGTGGTGCGCACGCACCCGGAAACGGGCGAGAAGGTCCTCTTCGTCAATGCGTTCACGACCCACTTCACCAACTTCCACACCGCCGAGAACGTGCGATGCGGCCAGGACTATACGCAGGGTTCCTCGGCACTGTTGCAGTACCTGATCAACCAGGCCTGCATTCCCGAATACCAGGTGCGCTGGCGCTGGCGCGCCAATGACGTGGCGATGTGGGACAACCGCTGCACCCAGCATTACGCCGTAATGGACTACCCGCCGTGCGATCGCAAGATGGAGCGCGCGGGAATCGTCGGCGAGGCGACGTACTGAAAGGCCGAATCCTCGGCCCCAACGGCGGCTACACGACCTGAGCGCCGCCCCCCCCAACCCGTGCCCCTGGAAGATCAAACATGAATATTTCTCGTCGACAGGCCATGCGCATGTGTGCCGCCGCCGCAGCCGCCATGTCGGTGGGCCTCGCCTCCCCCGCGTGGTCCTGGACCGGCAAGCCGGTGAGGCTGCTCGTGCCCGCGCCCGCGGGCGGCGCCATGGACATCGTGGCGCGCTCGCTGGCCGACCAGATGGCGGCCTCTCTCGGCCAGCCGGTGATGGTGGACAACAAGCCCGGTGCAGGCGGGCAGATCGCGATGCAGGCTCTGCTTGCCGCGCCGGCCGACGGCCAGACCCTCATGCTCACGGCGAACAACGTGATCACCGAAATCCCGCACGTGATGAAGCCTGCGTTCGACCCGTTGAAGGACTTCAGGCCGCTCGCGACCGTGGCCAAGAACACGATGGTGCTGGTGACGAACCCTGCGCTGCCCGCCAAGGACATCAAGGAGCTCATCGCCTTCCTGAAGACCAAGCCGGGCACGGGCAGCTTCGCCACCTACAGCGCAGGCACCGTCTCCCACTACGCCGGCATGATATTCAACCAGAAGGCCGGCCTCGACCTTCAGCACGTGCCGTTCGCGGGCTCGCCGCCCGCGCTCGTGCAGGTGATGGGCGGGCAGATCGACATCATGTTCGACGGCCTGTCCACCTCGCTGCCGCAAGTGCGCAGCGGCAAACTGCACGCGGTCGGGGTCGCTTCGGGTGCGCGCACGCCGCTGCTGCCGAACGTGCCGACGTTTGCCGAACAAGGCTATCCGGAGATCGATTTCACCAACTGGTTCGGCGTCTACGTGGCATCCGGCGTGCCGGGCGCCCCCGCCGACCAGATCGCCGCCGAAGTGCGCAAGGCCGCTGCCACCGTGAAGTTCAAGGACCGCATCTTGGCCGCCGGTTTCGACGGCACGGTCGAGGAGACGCCGGCGCAGCTCGCCGCGTTGCTCAAGGCCGACTACGAACGCAACGGCGCGATCGTCAAGGCGTTCGGCATCAAGCTGAACCAGTAGTGACAAACGCATGGCTGCTGAACCCTTCCTTGTCACCGGCGCGCTCGGTTGCCTCGGGCAGGACGCGACTCATGCCTGAAGTGCAGCGGCTGCGCGAACGCCTGCAAGCCGACACGGCGTGCGGCGCGCTGGCGGGCGCCGTCGTGCTCGTCACGCGGCGCGGCCAGGTCGCTTGGCATGAAGCATTCGGTCTGGAAGACTCGGCGCGGGCCTGTCCCATGCAGCTGCACTCCGTGTTCCGCATCGCCGCCATGACCCGGCCGATCGTCGCGGTAACGGCGCTCGCGCTGGTCGAAGAGGGCTGGCTCGCCCTTGGCGATGCGGTCGCCGATCACCTGCCCGAATTCGCCCGCGTTCAGGTCGGCGTGGAGCGGGTAGATGCCAACGGCGAGCGGAGTCTCTCCTTGCGCCCGCCGGTGCGGCCCATGACCGTGCTCGACCTGCTGCGCCACACCTCGGGCCTCACCTACGGCATGTTCGGCGACTCGCTGGTGCAGCGGATGTACCGCGCGGCCGGCGTGATGGAGGCGGACCAGGACAACGCGCAGATGGCCAGAAAGCTCGCCGCGCTGCCACTGCAATGCGACCCCGGCGCGCAGTTCGAATACGGCATGTCGACCGACCTGCTCGGCAGCGTGCTGGAGGTCGTGTCGGGCCGCGCACTCGATGAACTGGTGGCGCAGTACGTTACCGGCCCGCTCGGCCTGGCCGACACCGGCTTCCGGGTGAACCCGCGCCACGGCGCCGGCATCGCGCGGGCACGCAGCGGCGCCGGCGTACCGCCGCCGGTGCTGTTCGACTACGACCCCGCTCGTCCACCGCGCTGGTGTTCGGGCGGTGCGGGGCTGCTCTCCACCGCGGCCGACTATGCGCGCTTCTGCGAGATGCTGCTCCAAGGCGGCACGCTCGATGGCGTGCGCGTGCTGTCGCGGGAATCCGTGGACTCGATGCTCGCCGACCACCTGCCGCCCGGCATCGCCTTCGGTGCCTCGACGCCCTGCCTGGGCATCAATGCGCCCACACCGGCGCTCGGGCAAGGGCACGGGCTCGGCGTCGGCGTTCGCTGTCAGCCGAAGCTCGCGCCCGTTCCCGGATCGGTGGGCGACTTCTTCTGGGGCGGCGCGCTCGGCACCTACTTCTGGGCCGACCCGCGCCAACAGCTCGTCGCGGTGCTGATGCTGCAGGACAACGATATGGCGGTGCGCGCGCGCTACCGCGAACTGCTGCGCCATGCGGTCTATGCCGCGCCCGATAGCCATTGAACCTCTTTTCGGAGATGCCATGAACCAATTGATCAACCGCCGCTGGGTACTCCGCCGCCGCCCCGAGGGCGAGATGCGCAACGAAGACCTCGAACTGGTGGAGGCACCGGTGCCCGAGCCGCGCGATGGCGAAGTCCTGGTGCGCAACGTGTACCTGATGATCGCCCCCACCAATCGTGTGTGGATGAGCGATATCGAGCAGTACATGGCGCCGGTGGGGCTCGGCGACGCGATGCGCGGGATGACGATGGGCGTGGTGGTGGAGTCCGGGAACCCCGCGATTCGCCCGGGCGACCTGGTCGAAGGACCCATGGCGTGGGAGGAATACTCCATCGCGAAACAGGTGCGCCGCGTGCAGGTCGAGCAAGGCTTGCCGCTGTCGGCGTTCGCCAGCGTGCTGGGCAGCTCCGGCCTCACGGCGTACTTCGGCATGACCGACGTCGCGCGGCCCCGTGCCGGCGAGACGGTCGTCGTCTCCGCCGCCGCCGGCGGCGTGGGCTCGATCGCGGCGCAGATCGGCAAGTTGCTCGGCTGCCGCGTGGTGGGCGTGGCGGGCGGCGAGCGCAAGTGCGATTACGTGCAGCAGAAGTTCGGCCTCGACGCCTGCGTGGACTACAAAGCGGGGCGTGTGGCGCAGGACCTGCGTGCCGCATGCCCGAACGGCATCGACGTGGACTTCGAGAATGTCGGCGGCGACGTGATGGACGCGGTGCTGGAGCAGATCAATGTCGGCGCGCGCATCGCGATGTGCGGCATGATCTCCAGCTACAACGCGACGGGGGACTGGTGGAGTCCGCGCATGTTCCGCAACGTCATCATGCGGCGCGCGACGATTCAGGGCTTCCTGATCGCCGACTATGCGCCGCGCTTCGCAGAAGGCGTTGCCCAGCTCGCGCAGTGGGTGCGCGACGGCAGCCTGAGCTACAGCGTGGACATCGTGGACGGCATCGAGCGGGCACCCGAGGGCTTCCAGCGCTTGTTCACCGGCGCCAACTACGGCAAGCAGCTGGTGCGCGTTTCGCCGGAGCCTGCACTGTGAGCGCCTCTCGCATGGACGCCCTGCCGCTGTCCGGCGGCGCCGCCATCGTGACAGGAGGCGCTTCCGGCATCGGGCTGGCGATTGCACGTGCGCTTGCGCAACGCGGCGTCGACCTGGCCCTGGCCGACGTCGACGCAGCCGGGCTCGAATCCGCGCGCGCGGAACTGACGGCGCAAGGGCGTCGGGTGGTGACGCGTGTGGTCGACGTATCCGACGACGAGCAGGTGCGCGCGGCCGCGCTCGAGTTCGACGCGGCGCTCGGACCGATCCACCTGCTGTTCAGCAACGCCGGCATCGACATGAGCGGCCGGCTCGATGCGCTCACGCTCGCCGACTGGCAGCGTGCATTCGGCATCAACGTGTTCGGTGTCGTGCACGGCCTGCGCCACTTCCTGCCGCTGCTGCAGCGGCACGGGCGGCGCGCGCACGTGGTCAACACGGCTTCGGGCGCGGGCTTCTGGATGAACGACGCGGTGGACATGGGGGCGTACGCCGCCACCAAATACGCGGTGGTGGCGATCAGCGAGGCGCTGGAGCGCGAGCTGGCGGGCACGCCGGTCGGCGTGTCGGTGCTGTGCCCCGGGCCGGTGGCCACGCCCATTGCCGATCGCTCCACGCATACGACCGCGCAGATGCGCGCCAGCATCGCGGCGGGCACGCCGCCCGACGCTGTCGCGCAGATGCTGCTCGATGCCATGGCGCGTGGCGACTTCTTCGTATTCACGCCGACCGGTATGGCCCCGCGGCTGCAACAGCGCCACGAACGTATTCTCGACGCGCTGGCACAAGTGCCGGCCCTGGTCTGAGGGCGTGGCGATGCCGCTGCACCTGATCTTCCTGTTTCGCAGCCGCCCCGACACGAGTCGGGGCCGGTTCCTGGAGCACTGGGCGGTGCGGCATGCTCCGCTGGTGGCCGCCCTGCCGCAGGTGCGCGCCTACGTGCGCAACGTCATTGCGCCGGTTGCTGCCCCGTCACAGCCCTGGCAGGGTGTGGAAGAGCTCTGGGTCGATGACGAGCGCGCCGCGGACGAGCTGTTCGCGAGCGAGGCGTGGCGCCGGGGTCCGTTGGCCGACGAGTCGAACTTCGTCGACACGAAAGCGGTGCTGCGCCTGCGGGTGAGCGACCACGCGGTGATCGCGGGCGTGCCGATCGCGCGCGACGAGACCTTGCCCAAGCGCATGACCTTCTTCCGGCACAAGCCCGGCACGACGCGCGGCGAGGCGCTGCACTACTGGCGCCACCAGCATGGGCCGCTGGCGGCATCGGCACCCGGCGTGCGCCGCTACGTGCAGAGCACGGTGGCCGCGGACGAAGCCAACGGGTCGCCGTTCGATGGCGTCGCGCAGATCTGGCTTGAAAGCGATGCCGCGCTCGGTGCACTGGCCGCCTCGGCGCTGTTTCGCGAACGCATCAAGCCCGACGAGGCGAACTTCGTGGCCGTCGAGCACAACCTCACGCTGGCCGTGCACGAGCAGCGCGAGGTCTGGCCCGCGCAGGCCGGCGCGATCGCATGCGCAAATGTTGATGCAGCGCAAATGCGAAGAGGCGCCGGTAGCGAAGAATGAATCGGCTCGTCGACGAAGCCGGCGGCGGGTGAGTTCAAGACGAAACGAGGAAATGCCATGTACCAACGTATTCTGGTTCCCCTGGATGGCAGTGCCACCGCCGAACGCGGGTTGCGCGAAGCACTGCGGCTCGCCGCCGAGCAGAAGGCCAAGCTGCATCTGCTGCACGTGATCGAAGACTTTCCCATGCTGATGGAGATGTCCACGGCCGTCAGCTTCGACGCCATGATGCGAGAGGTGCGCGAGTACGGCGAGAACGTGCTGTCGAAGGCGCAGGCCGCAGCCACCGCAGCGGGCGTCACGGCAGAGACTGCCGTGCGCGAGGTGACACGCGGCCGCATCGCGACGGTCGTGGTCGACGAGGCACGCAGCTCGGGCTGCGACCTGATCGTGATGGGCACGCATGGGCGCCGAGGCTTCAACCGCTTGGCGCTCGGCAGCGACGCCGATCTGGTCGTGCGCGAGAGCCCCGTACCTGTCCTGCTGGTGCGTGACGATCCCGAACGGTCCTGACCGCCTGACTTCCGAGGCGCGCGTTGCCGCCGCGGCCTTGATGCATCAAGGGCCTGCCGTTCGACAGGATTGGCAGGCCTTTTTGTTGGCGATTCCGAGATCCAATCCGCACTTCACTCGGTTCGTCGAGTCATCAGATAGTCGATCACATCCGCGAGCGTGACGAGACGGCCATACTCCGACTCCGGGACGTCGACGCCGAATCGAGCGCTCAAGGCAACCAGGAAGTTGAGCCAATCCATCGAATCCAGGTCGACCTGGCGGCGCAGAGGACACTTCCAATCGATCGTGGCGGGATCGAGTTCGGGCGCGATTGAACGCAAAAGCGAGAGCACTGTCTCGCCGACAGCTTGGCGATCATCGTTCAAGTGGTTCCTCCTTGAGGAGGCCGCGACCCGCGTCGGAGGCGAGGGCCTGCGGCTGTTGCAGCAGCTCGCGAAGTTCGGACAGAAACAGCGCTCCGCGATGCCCGTCCGACACGCGATGATCTGCGGCCAGGGTGGCGCGCAGGACGGGTAGCACGCGAATGGCACCGTCCTGGGCCCAGGGACGCATGGCGATCCGGCCGAACCCCACCAGGGCCACCTGCGGGGGATAGATGACGCCGAACACGGTCTCCACGCCCTGGTCACCCAGGTTCGTGACGGTGATCGTCGGATCGGACATCTCGGAACTGCGCAGCGACCCGGATCGGGCCCGCTTCACCAGGTCGTTGAGGTCCGTCATCAATTGGTCCAGCGACTTGTTGCCCACATCATGGATGGCCGGGGCCACCAGGCCGCCGCCGCGCAGCGAGATCGCCACGCCCGCATGCACGGCGGCGCCCGGGATGAACGCTCCCTCGCGGTACAAGCCGTTCAACTCGGGCGTCCTGCGCAGTGCGACGGCCACTGCCTTGAGCATCAGCACCGCGGCAAGCATGCGATCGGCGAGCGCCACGCCCTCGTTGCGCCGTTGGAGCCACGCCAGCGCATCCTCCATCGCGATCGGCTCCGACAGGTAGTAGTGCGGAATCTCGCGTTTGGAGCGGCTCATCGCTGCGGCGATCGCCTTGCGCATGTCCTGGTTGCGTTCGGCCGGCGATGGCGCGGGTCGAGCCGGGGCTGGAGCGGCTTCGCCGGCAAGGGCAGCCGCCGCCTCGATGTCTGCCACGGTCACGGACCCCTGGACGCCGGTGCCGGTCACTTCGTCGGCGACGATGCCGAGTTCCCGGGCGCGCTTGCGCGCGGCCGGCGACACCGGGCGGCGCGATGCGGAGACGGTCTGCCCGCTCGCCGCCTCGCCGGGCTCCAACAGCGTGGCCATGGCGGTGCCGACCGCAATCTTCTGCCCCGGCTTGACCAGCAACTCCGCCACCACGCCTTCCTGCCAGATTTCCACATCGACCGCCGCCTTGGACGTGTCGATCACGGCCACCACCTGCCCCCGTTTCACGCTGTCCCCAGGCCGCACGTGCCATTTCAGCAACGTCCCTTCGTCCATGTCGGCGCCCAGCGACGGCAGCTCGAACCGGATCATGGCGCGCGGCCCATCATTGTCTTCACCGCCGTGACGATCTTCGCGGGCTGCGGCAGTGCGGCCTCTTCGAGATGCTGCGCGTAGGGTATCGGCACCTCCTCGCTGCACACGCGCGCCGGCGGTGCGTCGAGGTCGAAGAACGCCTGTTCGCCAATGCGCGCCATGAGCTCTGCGGCCAGGCTGCCCGAACGCCAGCCCTCGTCGACGATCACCGCTCGCCGGCATTTGCGCACGGAGGCCATCACGGTCGCATCGTCGAGGGGCCGCAACACCCGCAGGTCGACGACTTCCGCGGCGATGCCGTCGAGGCTCAGTGCCTCTGCCGCCTGCAGCGCCTTGGGCAATGATCCGCCGTAGGCGATCAGGCTGACGTCGGCGCCGGCCCGCCGCACCTTGGCGCTGCAGATATCGACGCGGCAACCGTCGTCGAGCTCTCCCTCCATGTTGTAGAGCTGCACATGTTCGAAGAACAGCACCGGGTCCGGGTCGGCGAGCGCCGCAGCAAGCATGCCGCGGGCGTCCTCGACCGTGGCCGGCGCGAGGACCCGGATGCCGGGTACGTGCGCGTACCATCCTTCGAAGCTGTGCGAATGCTGCGCCGCCACCTGGCGCCCTGCGCCTGTGGCCATGCGGATCACCAACGGCACCGAGAACTGCCCGCCCGACATGTGGTGCATCAGCGCGGCGCCGTTGACGATGGGATCGAGCGCCAGCAAGCTGAAGTTGACCGTCATCACCTCGACGATCGGCCGCATGCCGCCAAGCGCCGCACCGACCCCGGCACCGACGAAAGCCAGTTCGGACAGGGGCGTATCGCGCACGCGCTCGGGTCCGAATTCCTCGAGCAGGCCCTTGGACACCGCGTAGGTGCCGCCGTAGAGTCCCACGTCCTCGCCCATCAGGAAGACGCGCGAGTCCTGCTGCAGCGCTTCGCGCAAGGCTTCGGCCAGCGCCTGCCGATAGCTGATGGTGCGGACCGTCACGACTGCCCCTCGCGCGTGAGCACATCCCGGAGCAGGCCTTCAACCGGCTCCCAGGTTCCGGCTTCGGCGAACACCACGGCATCGTCGACCTCCCTCTGCGCCCTCGCGTCGATGGCCAGGAACTCGTCCTCGTCCAGACTGCCCTGCGCTTTCAGGCGTGCAGTGTAGGTATGGATGGGGCCGCGGGTCTTCCACGCCTCCACCTCGCTCTTGCTGCGATACAACTCGGCGTCGAACATCGAATGGGCACGGAAGCGGTAGGTCCGGAACTCGATGAACATGGGTCCACCGCCCGCGCGGACCTCCGGGGCCGCGCGCTTCGCAGCCTCGTGGACAGCCACCACGTCCATCCCGTCGACGGCCATGGTCCGCATCCCGTACGAGGCCGCTTTCACGCACAGGTCGGTCTGCGACTCGGAGCGCGCCAGCGCCGTGCCCATCGCATAGAGGTTGTTCTCGCAGCAAAACAGCACGGGCAGCTTCCACAGAGCCGCGAGGTTCATAGACTCGTGGAAGGCGCCTTCCGCGACCGCCCCTTCGCCCAGGAAGCAGGCGGTCAATGCGGTGCGCCCCGAGAGCTTGTCGGCCAGGGCCAGCCCGATCGCCAACGGCAGGCCGGCGCCGACGATCGCCTGGCCGCCGAAAAAGCGCGTGGCCCGGTCGAACAGGTGCATCGAGCCGCCGCGACCACGCGAACAGCCCTCCTGCTTGCCGTACATCTCCGCCATGATGGCGCCCATGCCGATGCCGCGCAGCAGCGCATGGCCGTGCTCGCGATAGGTGGCGACGATGTTGTCGCCGGCACCGAAAGCATGCATCGCGCCGGTGGCCACGGCTTCTTCGCCGATGTAGAGGTGCAGGAAGCCGCGGATCCTCATCCTGCCGTACAACTCGGCGCACTTCTCTTCCAGGCGCCGGATGCGCAGCATGTCGGCCAGCATCGTCAGGGAGAAAGGCTTGCCCCAGGGAACGACGCCGGTCGGCGGCGGCGGTACGTTCGTATCGTTCATGCGCCGCCCTCCAGCGTGGAGGTATCTCCCTCGGGCAGCCCGAGCTCGCGTGCCTTGAGCAGGCGCCGCATGATCTTGCCGCTGCGGTTGCGCGGCAGGGTTGCAAGGAAGTCGATCTCCTTGGGCGCGACGGCCGGGCCGAGGCGCCGGCGCGCGTGTGCGAGGATGTCCATGCGCAGCGCCTCGCCGGGCGCGTGACCGGTCTTGAGCGACACGAAGGCCTTCACGGTCTCGCCGAGCAGCGCATCGGGTTTGCCGATCACGGCGGCCTCCGCAACCGACGCGTGTTCCATGAGCGTACTCTCGACTTCGAACGGGCCGATCAGATGTCCGGCGGACTTGATGACGTCGTCGGCGCGTCCGACGAACCAGAAGTAGCCATCGGCATCGCGCCGCGCCAGGTCGCCGGTGAGATAGTAGCCGCCGGCAAAGCAGCGGCGATAGCGAGCCTCGTCGTCCAGGTAACCGCGGAACATCGATGGCCATCCGGCGCGCAGGGCCAGTTCCCCCTCGACGTCCGTCTGCTCGACGACGCGCACCCTGGGCGCCTCGCCCTCGCCCTCGGCGTCCAGGCGCTCGACGATGCAGGCTTCGATGCCGGGCAGCGGGCGGCCCATCGAGCCCGGCTTGATGTCGAAGGCCGCGGTGTTGGCGATCATGATGCCGCCGGTCTCGGTCTGCCACCAGTTGTCGTGGATGGGCAAGCCCAGCGCCTCCCTGCCCCACGAGACGGCTGCGGGGTTGAGCGGCTCGCCCACGCTGGCCACGAAGCGCAGGTCCGGATAGGCGCGGCGCCGCGCCTGCGCCACGCCGGACTTCATCAGCATGCGGATTGCCGTCGGTGCCGTGTACCAGACGCTGATGCGTTCCTGCTCGAGCAGGCCGTACCACCGCTCGGCATCGAATTCCTCGACATCGACCAGCGAAGTCACGCCCAGCAGCAGCGGAGCGATGATGCCGTACGAGGTTCCGGTCACCC
Source organism: Variovorax sp. (assembly GCA_035250605.1). Lineage (GTDB taxonomy): Bacteria > Pseudomonadota > Gammaproteobacteria > Burkholderiales > Burkholderiaceae_C > Variovorax. Next base: position 26,942 of record DATFFA010000192.1, read on the forward strand.
AGCCGGGATCGGCGGTGCACCAGAAGCGATCCTCGGGATGGAGGTCGAGCGCGTAGCGCGCGGTTGCGTGATGCGCGACCACCGCGCCATGCACGTGCTGCGCGCCCTTCGGCGCGCCGGTGGTACCGCTGGTGAAGTGCAGCAGTGCGGGGTCCTCGGGCGAGGTCGCCGCGGTTTCGAACGCGTCGGAGGCGGAGGCGAGGAGCGCGCCGAGGTCGAGTGTGCCGGGCTCGGCGGTGGTGCCGCCATCCGCCGCGACCAGCAGCACGTGCCGCAGCGACGGCAGCTGTGCACGCCACTGCTGCACCTTGCGCCGGTAAAGCTCGTCGGTGGTCACGAGCACCTGGCCTTTGCCCATGCGGATGCGCGTGGCGATCGGCTCCGGGCCGAAAGCCGAGAAGAGCGGCGTCACCACGGTGCCGTTCTTCAGTGCGCCGAGCACCGCGACATAGAGTTCGGGAATGCGCCCGGCGAGCACGAACATGCGATCGCCCTTGCCGACGCCGAGCTGGCTCAGCACATTGGCAAAGCGGTTCGTCCGGCGTGCGAGTTCGCCATAGCTCAGGTCCAGCGGCGCTGCGTTGCGCGAGACGAAGCGCAAGGCCGTCCGGTCCTTCAATGGGCCCGTCGCATGCCGGTCGACGGCCTCGAAGCCCATGTTGAGTCCGCCACCGGGAAGGCCCTGGAGGGCGGCGCGTGCCGCATCCCAGCTGAAGGCACGGCGTTCGCCCTCGTAGTCCACCAGGTTCGGCAGCAGACGACGATCCCGGGCAGTCTTGCGGATAAGGGCGGATTCTTCCATGGCGTCTCCTGACACGCAGTCTGCGCGCGGCATCGGCCAGCCGTTTGCGACAGATCAAGAATCGGACGGCTCGGCGCGTCCGTCACAGCCCCAACGGATCGCTCGTTGACAGGCCTCTGGCTATTCGTGGCGAGAGAGCACCCGGTCGCGTGGCGCAAGACGCACAGGAGTTGAGGAAGATCAAACTGCTTGCCGGCTCGGCTCCCTACATTGACAAACCGAACACTCGATGAAAGAAACCATGAACTCTGATGCGCAACTCCGAGTACGACGTGGCGGTCGTGGACTGCAGCTGCGTCCGGATGAACCCCATGTTCGATGATTCAAGCACCGCCCGGTCCTCGGCGGACGTCTCTGCGCCCAGCCGCAGGCGCGCAGGGCGCGTGCAGGCCACTGCCTGGGAGCCCTGCGCGCGCTTCTTTCGCCTTTCGAGCTTGGCCGCCATGAAATCCGGATCAGCGCGAACTCGGATTTCACGTGCCTGGACGTGCGCGTTCGTTCGCCTCTCTCCGACGGCGATGCACGGCAGCTGAGCAAGCTGCATGCCGACGGAGTCGTGCTTGACGTTCTGCAGGAAATCGACGAGTTCCTTCAGGATCATGAGGAATGGACACGCCTGCTCGACGGCGAAATTCTCAACCCATGAGGCTCGAACTTGCGGCTCGTCTTCTCGAGCCGGCCCACTCTTCCGTGCTTTGTTTGATCCTGCGCAAGCCCGCGGGGCGGCCGCTTCCTACACTTTCCAGGTCCTCACGATCTTCCACATACAGGAGTGCTTTCATGGATGCCTTTTCTCGTCCGGACCGGACCCACGACCCTCTGCGCGCAGCGCGTATCGTCATGTTGCCTGCAGGCATCGCGCTGATGCTGGCGCTGGCGGGCGCGGCCTTCGCGCAGGGCACCGGCGAAGCCGATCCCGCCCAGGCCAAGGCGCGGCCCAGCCCGACGACGACGCCCACCGAGCGCGCCACGGCTCGCAAGGAGCGCCAGGCCGAAGGCTCGCAAGCCGCACGCGGGCCCCAGATGGGCGAAGCCGAGCGCCGGCCCACCACCGGCCCCCGCATGTCCAGTGCCGAACGCAAGGCCGCGGACGAGAAGCGCCGCGCCGCGAATCGTGCCGCCAACAAACGCGGCGAGTTCGCCCGTGGCGGCAACAGCGACGCGCCCGAGCGACGCCCCTGAGCCGGGTCCCTGTCGCCGCGCGGGGCGTGCCTTTCCCAGGTCTCGGTGCGTTGCGCCAGGTGCCTGACCATTCAGGACTTCCCTGAGCCGAAAGGCAGCGTCCGGCCCACCATGCACTCTAGGCCGGCTGCGGTCGATTGCCTTGCGCTGGCGCAAGGCATCGTGGCGCGTGTGGATGGGCGATGAGGGCACCGATTCGGTCTCCTTTGCGCCACCGCAACGAAACCGGCCGCCGAGCGCGTATGGTCTTCAGGATGGAACAAGGGTCGGACATTGCCGCCAAGTCGATCACGCCGGGCAGATCCGAGGTGACGCCGGCGCGCCTGGCGTCGGTGATTCAGTCGTTGTTGCAGGAACTGCGCGGCGCCGAGGCAGCGCCCCCGGACCTGGACGACGACCTGCAGCGCACGCTGGGCGTCGACAGCCTGGCGCGCATGGAACTGATGCTGCGCCTCGAGCAGGCGTTCGACGTGCGCATGCCCGAAGCCGCGATGGAGGCCGCGCAGACGCCGCGCGACCTCTTGCGCGCACTGGCCGCGGCCCCGCCGCGCAGCAGCACCCATCCGCCCACCCTCGCCTCGCCTGGCTCGGCGCCGCCTCGACCTGGCGCGGCCGATCTCCCACACCAGGCGCAGACCTTGCTCGACGTCCTGCAGTGGCATGCCGACAAGGGCGGTGCACGGCGCCATGTCGCCCTGTTGCGCGACGGCCAGGAGCCACAGGAACTCGACCACGCTGCCTTGCTGGAGAACGCACGCACGATGGCGGCGGCGCTGCAGCGCCTGGGCGTGGCGCCTGGCGAGGCGGTTGCACTGATGTTGCCCACAAGCCTGGCGTTCCTCGAGTGCTTCATGGGCATCTTGCTGGCGGGCGGCGTGCCGACCCCGATCTATCCGCCGTTACGCGCCTCGCAGATCGAGGATCATCTGCGCCGTCAGGCCAACATTCTTGCCAACGCGCAGGCGGTGCTGCTGATCAGCGATGAGCAGGCGTTGCCGGCGGCTCGCATACTGCGTGTGGGCGCCCCCGAGCTGCGCGCGGTGGTGACCGTGGATCGGCTGCGCGCCCCGGATGGACCATGGCACTCCGTGGCTCGCGGCGCGCAGAACACGGCGCTGATCCAGTACACGTCGGGCAGCACCGGCCAGCCCAAGGGCGTCGTGCTGACGCATGCGAACCTCCTGGCCAACATCCGGGCCATGGGGCACGCCATGAAGGTGGAGCCCAGCGACATCTGCGTGAGCTGGCTGCCGCTGTACCACGACATGGGCCTGATCGGCGCCTGGCTCGGCAGCCTTTACCACGGCGTACCGCTGGTGCTGATGCCGCCGCAGGCTTTCCTCGGACGGCCGTCGCGCTGGCTGCGCGCCATCAGCGAGCACCGCGGCACGCTCACCGCTGCGCCGAACTTCGCGTACGAGATCCTTGCCACGAAGGTGCCCGACGACGAGCTGGAAGGCCTGGACCTGAGCTGTTGGCGGAGCGCGATGAATGGCTCCGAGCCGGTGCACGCGGCGACGCTGGAGCTGTTCTGCCAACGCTTCGCGCGATTCGGCTTCGACCGGCGCGCGATGATGCCCGTCTACGGCCTCGCCGAGAACGGAGTGGGCCTCGCCTTTCCGCCGCTGGGCCGCGGGCCGAAGATCGACGTCATCGATCGGCAGGCGCTGCACGAAAGGCGATGCGCAGAACCCGTTGACACCGTGCGGCCAGGCACGATGCAGGTGGTGGGCTGCGGAATTCCGTTGCCCGGGCACGAGTTGCGAGTCGTCGACGAGCACGGCGCGGAACTGCCCGACAGGCACGAGGGGCGAATCGAGTTCCGTGGCCCCTCGGCCACCGGCGGCTACTTCCGCAATCCGGAGGGCACGAAGGCGTTGTTCCATGGCGACTGGCTCGACTCGGGCGATGTCGGTTACGTGGTGGATGGCGAGATCTTTCTCACCAGCCGCGTGAAGGATCTGATCATCCGTGGCGGCCACAACATCCATCCCTACGACCTGGAGGAGGTGGTGGGCGCCTTGCCGGGTATCCGGCGCGGCTGTGTCGCGGTGTTCGGCGCCACCGATCCGCACAGCCGCAGCGAGCGCGTGGTGGTGCTGGCGGAGAGTCGCACCGACGCGCCCGCTTCCCGGGCAGGGCTGCGCGACCGGATTGCGCAGCTGTCGATCGAGGTCCTGGGCCTGCCCGCCGATGACATCGTGCTGGTGCCGCCGCATGCGGTTCTCAAGACCTCCAGCGGAAAGATCCGACGCGCGGCGTGCCGCAGCCTGTATGAGCAGGGCAAGCTGGGTCGGTCGGAACGCGGCGTCGCATGGCAGCTGACGCGCCTGTGGCTGGACGCCTTGCGGCGGCGCCTGCGCGAAGCCGTGCGCCGAAGTGCATCCGTGCTCTTCGCGGCGTGGTTGTGGACGGTGTTCGGCATCGGGGCCGCCCTGGGTGCAGCCGCGGCGCTGCTGCCCACACAGGCGGTGCGCAAGCGGGCGGCGCGCGCCATCGCCCGCGCCGGCTTGACAGTCTGCGGGCTGCCGATTCATGTCGAGGGCCAGGCGACCCTGCAGGACGGCCCCAGGATCATTGTGTCCAACCACGCGAGCTACCTCGACTGGTTGGTGCTCACCGCGGTGCTGCCTGCCCGAGCGTGCTTCGTGGCCAAGCGCGAGCTGGCGCAGTCGACTCTCCTGAAGTGGATGCTCGATCGCATGGGCGTGCGCTTCGTGGAGCGCGCTGACGTGCACGCCAGCGTCGAGGACGCCAGGCGCCTGGTGCAGGCGGCCAAGGCCGGCGAAAGCCTGGTTTACTTCCCCGAGGGCACGCTCGCCCGAGCGCCCGGGCTGCGGCCGTTCCACATGGGCGCCTTCGTCGCCGCGGCGCGGGCGGGCGTCGCCGTCGTGCCGGTCAGCCTGCGCGGCACGCGGTCGGTGCTGCGCGATGGATCGTGGTGGCCGCGCCGCGGCCGGATCGCGGTGCAGGTGCATGAGCCGCTCGG
>DATFFA010000193.1:0-7209 GCA_035250605.1 Variovorax sp.
CCGACGAAATTCATCGAGGTGATGCATCTTGACGTCGGCACCTTCGCGCGGAATGCGAAGGTCCATCGCAACACGGTGGCTCGAGCGCCGACATCACCGGGCGTTCAAGGGCACATCCGCGACAACCTGAGGGTGCTGCGCGCCGCCAGCGACGTGGCTGCCGGGGATATCAAGCGCGCCATCTTCTGGTTCAGGAACGAGCCGCTGCGGGAGTTTGAGTACAAGACGGCGGAGACCTTGGTGGCCGATGGCCGCGCAGACGACGTGATCCGGTTGCTGGAGTCCTATGACGCAGGTGCCGCTGGATGAGGGTCGGCCAGGCAAACGGCACCTACTTCAGGGTTCACAAACCGAGCTGGGCATTCCAACCACTCAGCGGCGCTGGAGCTGCCAGGCAAGGGGGACGTCTGAATCGTCCCGGCACGCACGCGCTGTACCTGGCTGCGGACGCACAGACCGCGCTGGCCGAGTACCAGCAGGTTTCATCCCTGCTGCCACCGGGCACGATCGTGAGCTACGACGTGGCCCTGCAACCGGTGGTGGACTTCACCGGGGGCTATGTGCCCGGCCAGTGGGATCCGTTGTGGGAGGACTTCTTCTGCGACTGGCGTAAGCTGGCGATCGCGGACTGCGTTGAACCGCCGAGCTGGGTGCTCTCCGACCTCGTGCTGGATGCGGGCGCAAAAGGCGTCCTGTTTCCCTCCGTAGCGCACCCGGGCGGAATCAATCTCGTGATCTACAGCGCCAGCGTGGCGCCGAGCGACACACTGAAGGTCAATGATCCCGGTGGCGATCTTCCTGTCGATCAATCGTCCTGGATCGCGTGAAGGCGCTTCATTGACAAGCACCTCATGATGGGAGCGATGGTGGGTGGTTTGTACTAACAAGAAAAACGCAAACTAAACGCCTCTTGCATGCAGTTCCTACCGCCTTCGCCCGTGGCTGAAAGAGGTTTCGCGCGGGCGCATTGACGATCCATCACATCCGCGCCACAGCGATGCGCTTATGGGTTGTCAATGAAACTTGGCGCCGCCACAATCGTCGCGAGCTCCGATGAAAGACAAAGCGTCCCCCTATCACGCCGACCCCCGCCAAAGCGCGGCGCGCCCGGTCCAACCCACCGCCCTTCGCATCGCGGCGGCTGCGCCCCCGCCTCTCTGGTGAGCAAGCCGAAGCACCCCGAGCGTTCAGCCTCCACTGCCGCGGGACCTGTGGTGTTCCGCGCAGTGACTTGGGTCGTCACGCTGGCAGCGCTGCCGATTCTGATCATCACGCCGATGACGCTGCACCAGCAGCTCACGCTGTCGGTCGTGATCTTCATCGCCGCCCTGTTCATCAACCGCTTTCCCGGCCGCTTTCCGACGCTGGCGCTGATCTTCCTGTCTGTCGTGGTGTCGTCGCGCTACCTGTACTGGCGCATCACCGACACGATGTACATGAGCAATGTGTTGGATCTCGTGCTGGCCTCGGGCCTGCTGATGGCGGAGATCTACGCATTCGTGGTGCTGCTGCTGGGCTATGTGCAAACCGCCTGGCCGCTCGAGCGCAAGCCGCTTGCGTTGCCTGCCGACCGGGCGCTGTGGCCGACGGTCGACATCCTGATTCCCACGTACAACGAGCCGCTGTCGGTGGTTCGCCCGACCGTGCTGGCCGCGCTGTCGATCGACTGGCCACGCGACAAGATCAACATCTTCGTGCTCGACGACGGCCGCCGCGAGCAGTTCCGGGAATTCTGCGAACAGGCCGGCGTGGCGCACGTGACGCGCGACAACAACCGGCATGCGAAGGCCGGCAACATCAACGCGGCGCTGAAGAACACAAGCGGCGAGTTCATCGCGATCTTCGACTGCGACCACACGCCGACGCGATCGTTCCTGCAAGTCACCATGGGCTGGTTCGGCCGCGATCAGAAGCTTGCCATGGTGCAGACGCCACACCACTTCTACTCGGCCGATCCGTTCGAGAAGAATCTCGGCACCTTCGGCACGGTGCCGAACGAGGGCGAATTGTTCTACGGCCTGATCCAGGACGGCAACGACCTGTGGAACGCCACTTTCTTCTGCGGCTCGTGCGCGGTGCTTCGTCGCACCGCCTGCGAAGAGATCGGCGGCATCGCGGTGGAGACGGTGACCGAGGATGCGCACACGGCCCTCAAGATGCACCGCGCCGGCTACACCACCGCCTACCTGGCACTTCCGCAGGCAGCAGGCCTCGCCACCGAGAGCCTGTCGGGCCATGTCGGCCAGCGCATCCGGTGGGCGCGCGGCATGACCCAGATCTTCCGCACCGACAACCCGCTGCTGGGCCGCGGGCTGAGCTGGGCGCAGCGGTTGTGCTACCTCAACGCGATGCTGCACTTCCTCTACGGCCTGCCGCGCCTGATCTATCTCACGGCGCCGTTGGCCTACCTCGTGTTCGGGGCGAGCGTGATCCACGCCTCGGCCGCGATGATCTTCGCCTACGCACTGCCGCACATCCTCCACGCCAACCTGACCAACAGCCGGATCCAGGGGCGCTTTCGCTACCTGTTCTGGAACGAGGTGTACGAAGCCGTGCTCGCCTGGCACATCTTCCGCCCGACGCTCGTGGCGCTGATCAATCCCAAGCTGGGCGCCTTCAACGTCACGGCCAAGGGCGGGTTGATCGAAAAGAAGTACTTCGACACGCAAATCGCCAAGGCCAGCCTGCTCCTGCTGCTGTTCAACTTCATCGGCGTCGGCTTCGGCCTGTGGCGGCTCACCTGGGTGGATGAAGAGCGCATCGCCACCGTCTGGCTCAACCTGGCGTGGACGCTCTACAACCTCGTGATCCTCGGCGCCTGCGTCGCCGCGGCCAACGAGTCGCGCCAGATGCGCACCGCTCACCGGGTCGACCTGCGCATGCCGGCCACTTTGCATTTTCCTGGCCAGCCATCGATTCCTTGCCAAACCTTCGACTTTTCCGCCGGCGGTCTGGGCGTCGACCTGCCGAACGAAATGCGCTATGCGCATGCCACCCCGCTCGAGGTGTCGCTGTTTCAAGGCGACATCGAACATCGTCTTCCGGCCACGGTCCGCTTCAGCCGCGGCAAGCGGCTGGGTCTGCGCTTCGAAGCGCTCACGCTGGCCCAGGAACAGGCCCTCGTGCAATGCACGATCTCGCGCCCTGACATCTGGGCAGAGCGCTGGGGCAAACACCCTCGTGTCGCCGCACATCAGGTGCTCTTGCACATTGCCCGCATCAGCGCGGTCGGATTCAAGGACATGTTTGGCCACTATGGCCGAGCCATCGCGCGCAGGCTGCGTCCTTCAACGGCCGTCGCGAGCGCTCCTCGCAGCGGGGAATCCACTTGATGCGGACGATCCATTCGGGGCGGCTCGCCGCATTCTTCCTGGCCTGGGCCTGCGGCAGCGGCTCGGCGCAGGGACTGCGCGAGCCCACGCCCGCAGCGCCTGCGAGCACTGCGGTGGTGGGCCCCTCTGCGCTGCCCTCCGGCACGCCATCCGCATCCAGCCAGAGCGTCGGCGTGCGCGAGATGAACCTCACCCAGCTGGGCATCGACTACGCCATCACCCTGCGCGGGACCAGCGCGACGGTGGGCATACCGTTCAGCGTGCGCGGCGACGAGCTGGTCACGGCCGCGTCGCTCAAGCTCGACTATTCCTATTCGCCGGCGCTCATTCCCGAGCTGTCGCATCTCAACGTGAGCGTCAACGATGTGGTCGTGTCCACCTTGCCGGTGCCGAGCGCCGGCGCGGGCAAGCCGCAAAGCGCCCTGATCCCCATCGACCGGCGGCTGGTGACCGACTTCAACCGCATCAACATCGAGCTGGTCGGGCACTACACGCGCGAATGCGAGGACCCGGCGCACACCAGCCTGTGGGCCAAGGTGGATGCGTCGAGCACGCTGCGCCTCACGGTCGAACCCTTCAAGGTGCATGCCGATCTCGCGACATTGCCGCAGCCCTTCTTCGACCCGCGCGACGTGCGCCGGCTCCAACTGCCCTTCGTGTTCGGCAACGACGCGGCTTTTTCCACGCTGGAGGCCGCAGGGATCGTGTCCTCGTGGTTCGGCGCGCTCGCGGGCTACCGCGGCGCCGTCTTCCCGGTATCGAGCGGCGCGCTTCCGCCCGGGACCAACGCCGTCGTGTTTGCCTTGCCCGGCACCTCTGTCGCCGGTCTTGCGCTCCCTCCGATCAATGGCCCGGCGCTTGCCGTCGTCGACCACCCCGGCGACGCGCGACACAGGCTGCTGCTGGTCATGGGCCGCAACGCGGCCGAGTTGCGTACCGCGAGTTCGGCGCTGGCCCTCAATAGCCGCGCACTCACCGGCGCTTCTGCCGCCATCACGAGCTTCCAGGAGCCTGCCGCACGCCGACCCTACGACGCGCCGCGCTGGGTCGCGAGCGACCGCCCGGTTCAGCTCGGCGAATTGGCCGCGCCGGAAGATCTCACGGTCGCCGGCTACACGCCGGATGTGGTCAAGGTCAATCTGCAGTTGCCACCCGATCTCTTCACCTGGCGCGCGCGCGGCATTCCGCTCGATCTGGGTTACCGCTACACGCCACGCGTGCAGGCGGATCAGTCGACGCTGAATCTCAGCCTCGGCAATACCTTCGTCAGCTCGCTGCCGCTACGGGCTGCGAACCCGGCCGAGGACCGCTGGTGGAACCCGCTCGCGCGCCGGCTGCTGCCGGATGGATCGGTCGGCGAGCGCAAGACGATCCTCCTGCCGCCGCTCGCGCTGGGTTCGCGCAGCCAGTTGCGCATGCACTATTACTTCCAACCCGCGGCGGCCCCTTGCAAGCCGCTGCTCGACAACGTGCGCGGCGGGATCGAGGCGAACTCGACCATCGACATCTCGAAGCTCCCACACTATCTCGCGATGCCCGAGCTGGCGGCCTTCGCCAACGGCGGGTTTCCCTTCACGCGCCTCGCCGATCTGGCCGAAACCGCGGTGGTGCTGCCCGATCAGCCGGCGTCGACGGAGCTGGAGACCTACCTTGCGCTGATGGGACAGCTCGGCAACGCCACCGGCTATCCGGCGCTCAGGGTTGCGGTCGGCGGCGCCTCGAAAGTGTCGCAGTGGGCGAACAAGGACCTGCTGGTCATCGGCGGTCTCCAGAGCCAGCCGCTCTTCGCCCAGTGGGCAGATCGGATGCCGCTCAAACGCGCCGACGGCGCGCGCGAATTCCGCCTGGGACCCTGGCTCGACGACACGCTGAAGTTCGTCGCCGGCACGCGCCAGCGCGAGGATCTGCCGTCCAGCACGCAGATGACCGTCGCGAGCGACGGCAGCGACGCCGTGCTGTCAGGGTTCGAATCGCCGCTCGAACCGGGACGCAGCGTGGTGGCGGTGGTTGCCAATGCCGGCTCCCAGCGGGCGCTGCTGAACGCGCTGATGTCGCCCGAGCTGCTGAAGGGCATCCAGGGCAGCACGTCGATCGTGCGAGACGCACAGGTCCACAGCCTGCTCGCGGGAGAGACCTACTATGTCGGCCATCTGCCGCCCATCGCCTGGCTGCAGTGGAATCTCTCGCGCAGCCCGCTGCTGCTGGCCGCCCTGATCGTGGCGCTCGCCTTCGTTGGCGCCGGCGCGGCGTATCTCAGCCTCCAGCTGCGCGCGCGGCGACGACTGCGCTGGCGAACGGACATCGCGAATCACCAATGACACGGCTCCAGCGCCCTTCGACCGCGCCTCACGCCCGGCGGCGCCGCCTGCTCACCGCGCTCTCGCTCTCGCCTCTCCTGGCCGGCATGCCGGCCCTGGCGCATGCGAACGCCAGCGCATGCCTCGCCGTGACGGACTGGACCAGCTTCGTGGAGCGCCATATTCAGCGGGACGGCCGGGTCATCGACTTCGACACGGCCGAGCAGCACTCGACGTCGGAAGGACAGTCCTATGGCCTCTTCCTCGCGCTGGTGCACAACGACCGCTCCACCTTCGATCGGGTCCTCCGGTGGACCGACCTCAATCTCGCTGCCGGCAAGCTCGCGCAGCGCCTGCCTGCCTGGCGATGGGGCCGCAAGGCCGATGGCGGCTGGGGTGTGCTCGACGAGAACCCGGCGTCCGATGCCGACCTCTGGATCGCCTATGCGCTGCTCGAGGCCGGGCGGCTCTGGAATGAACCGGGCTACAAGGCATTGGGACGCAGCGTGCTCTCGAACGCGACGCGCGAGGAGATCGTTTCGCTGCCCGGGCTGGGCCGAATGCTCTTGCCCTGGCCGCGCTCGATCGCGCACGGGCCGCTGTGGCGCCTCAATCCGAGCTACCTGCCGCTGCAATTGATGCGCCGCTTCCAGCAGGAGGACGCCCATGGACCTTGGCGCGAGATGGCGGACAACACCGTTCGGATGCTGGGCGTCGTCGCGCCGCGCGGCTTCGCTCCCGACTGGTGTGCGTGGTCCGAGAAGGAACAGACCTTCGTGGCCGACCCTGAGAAGAGCACCGTGGGCGGCTACGACGCCATTCGCGTCTACCTTTGGGCCGGCATGCTGCATGCGCAGGATCCGGCGCGCCCCCAACTGTTGAGAGCGCTGCACGGCCCCCGCACGCTGCTCTTGCAGAGCAAGCCGCTGCCCGAATTCGTGGACACGGACACTGGCGCGGCACGCGGCAGGGCACCCGTCGGCTTTGCAGGCGCCCTCCTGCCCTACCTCAAGGCGCAGGGGCTGCAAGGCCCGCTCGGCACGCAGATCGCGCGGATTCGCGAACGCGCGCCGAGCCCGGCCCAGCCCGCCTCGGCGCCGCTGCCCTACTACGAGCGAATGCTGCTGCTGTTCGGCCAGGCATGGCTCGACGGCCGCTATGCGTTCGACCGAGCTGGCGAACTGCAGCCGAACTGGAGGCTTTTGTGCCCTTCGACGCAACTCGCCTGAGACGGCTGGCGTGCCAGGCGGCGCTGGGTGTGCTTGCTGCGGCAGGACCGGCCGCCGCCCAGATCGACGCCAGGTCCGCCCTGGCCGAGCAAGGCATCTACTGGCTGAGCCTGGGTCGCCTCGAGCTCGCCGAAGCAAGCTGGCGCAAGCTGCTCAGTGCCGATCCTCGGTCGGCCGATGCGATGTACGGCATGTCGCAGGTCGAGCTGGCGCGGGGCAACACGGAGGCGGCGCGCGGCTGGATCGCGCGCTTGCGCGCGGCGCATCCCGGCGACGCCAGGGCAGGCCGGTTCGAAGCGCGCTTGCGCCAGCCCGGCGCCCAGACCACCGACCTGCAAGCCGCGCGCTCGG